>JAHJQI010000030.1 GCA_018819265.1 Alphaproteobacteria bacterium | reverse complement strand
GGCAGGTAAGCGCGTACTCGTTCGCGTCGACATCAACGTTCCGATCATGGACGGCCGCGTCTCCGACGACACCCGCATCCGCGCCATCGTCCCGACCGTGCGCACGATAATCGACGCCGGCGGCATCCCGATCCTGATTGCCCATTTCGGACGGCCCAAAGGCCAACCCAGTCCGGAACTCTCCCTCGAACAGCTTTGCGCGCCGCTGGCGCAGGCCATCGGGGCTCCGCTGAAATTCTCCAAGGCTGTCCATCCTTCCGGAGCCTACGCAGACGTCGCCGCGCTGCAGCCCGGCGAAGTGCTGCTTCTCGAAAACATCCGATTCAATCCGGGGGAAGAAGCAAACGACCCCGAATTCGCCGAACAACTCGCAGAACTGGGCAACGTCTTCGTCAACGATGCCTTCTCCGCCTCGCATCGCGCACATGCCTCGACCGTCGGCATCGCCGAACTGCTGCCTGCGGTCGCCGGCCGCCAGATGGAGGCGGAGTTGACCGCGCTCGAGAACGCGCTCGCCACGCCGCAGCGGCCCGTCATCGCCGTCGTTGGCGGCGCCAAGGTCTCGACAAAGCTGGACCTGCTTGCCAACCTCATGAACAAGGTCGACCAGATCATCATCGGCGGCGGGATGGCCAATACGTTCCTGGCTGCCCAGGGCAAGCCGGTCGGCAAATCGCTGTGCGAGCACGATCTCCTCGATACGGCGCGCAACATCATGGCGAAGGCCAGCGCCGCCAATTGTGAACTGGTGCTGCCGCTCGACGTCGTTATCGCTCGCGAATTCGCCCCCAACGCTCCGCACGAAACGGTCGCAGCCGACTCCTGCCCAGCGGATGCGATGATCCTCGACGCCGGACCCGCATCGATCGAGGACATCTGCCGCCGCTTCGAAGCCGCCCGCACGATCGTCTGGAATGGTCCGCTCGGCGCCTTCGAGTTGCAGCCATTCAACGCGGCGACCGATGCAGCGGCCCGCAAAGCCGGCGAACTTGCCAAGGCCGGCCGCGTCATGGCCGTCGCCGGAGGTGGTGACACAGTGGCAGCGCTCAACGCCTGCGGTGCCGCAGATGATTTCACCTATGTATCGACGGCCGGCGGTGCGTTTCTTGAGTGGCTTGAAGGCAAGACGCTGCCGGGCGTCGCCGCCCTGCGGAAGCGCTGAGGCGACAGGCAGCGACACCTGTTCAGCCGATACCGGCTCAGTTGATACCGGCTCAGTTGATAACGGCTCAGTTGATATCGGCCGGTCCCGGTTCACGGGAGCGCGGCCCCTGTTGGTCCGCTCTTAACGCTTGCTGAGCGACAGCGAGCCGTGCCCCGATGCGCTCTTGAATGACACCGTCTGCTTGTTGCCACTGATGGAAACGTTGACGCGCCCGGAAATATCATAGGCGCTGTTGTAGAAATCACCCACGTACCGCTCGGGATTGACCATCAGCACTTCCCCGGTCTGCCGGATCTGTGCCGAAGGCGATGCGCACACCGCCGACACGCCGAACACTTTGTCTGTCTGCTGCGAATAGGTCACGCGGCAGCGCACGGCTTCACGCTGCCCGTTCGACGGTTCGACATAGCCGTCGCCGCTCCACGTGCCGCCGATCGAACCGGCCAGGGAAGCGCCTGAATTGCCGGTCATTGCCAGTGCGGCCAACGCCAGTGCAATGAAATGATTTCGCAAGTATCGCTCTCCATTTGAACGTGCTTCGATGGTAATGCGACTTTCCTCAGAGTCCGTAAAGTAGAGACTTCGTTGGGAAAAAAACACCCCTGGAATTGGCCGCCGGCCCGGAATTCGTCGATTCCGCCGATCACGACTGCGTGGCCGATCCCACTCACCAGAACGTACCTGTCGCCGAACAATGCGGCAGGCCAAGGCGGCGGTGCGGCTTACTCCGCGGCCGCTTTGCGCGGGTTTGCATGATGCGGCCGCCAGATGCCGGTCAGGCTCCCCTCCATCAGGTAGAGCAGCCCGAGCCACGCGCCTAACCAGATCGATGCCAGCGCCAGCGGCGCCGAAACCGCCAAGAGCGCGATGGCGCTCAAGCCCTGCCCGAAGGTACAGCCGAGCGCGTACATGCCCCCTGTTCCCATCAGGAAGGCACCCGTGATCTGCCGTTTTGCTTCGACGGTATCGTCATGCGTCTGCCAGCGCCATTCCCGCTTGTAGAGCGCACCGGCGAAAGCCCCCAGCAGTACGCCCACCGTGCTGCCGACGCCGAACGACAGCTGCGAGGCCGTCGATGTCATGGCGTACATCAGGGTCGCGCCGACGGGGTAGATGAACGTGTAGGATACGATAGGCTGGGGATCGAAGGCGTCAAAGCCGACGTAGCCGGTGCCAATCCACCCCGAGGCGATGACAAGGCCGACGAGCAAGCCCCAGGCGATTCGGGTTGGGTGCCTGCGAAACGCCTTATCCGAGAGTACCCACGCGATCAGTCCGAGGGCGATTGCGGGCGCGAACAGTTCGGCTGCAAGCCCGGTCAGCTTTGCCAGAACGATGTGAAGGCGGGGATCGGAAACAAGCTCCATGCGCAACGTCAATGGCTCGATGAACCACAGGTGGAACACCGCGGTCGGACCCGAGGCCGCCATGAAGGCGGACAAGCCGAGCACGAAAAAGACCACCAAGGACTTGAGGTCGCCGCCGCCGAGCCGCACGATTGTGCCGAAGCCGCAGGTTCCAACGAAAGCCATGCCGACGCCGAACATCAATCCGCCGAGAACGATCGACACCGGATTGAAGCCGGTTGCGATGATGCGGGCCTGGGCGGGCTTGATAAGCCCGTAGAACTCGGCGGCGTAGACGCCGAGAATTGCGACAGCCATGGCAAGCACCCACATCCGCCACCGCGTCGTATTCTGCGCGAACAGGGCGTCTTCGATCGCTGCGAGCGTACAGAATTTCCCAAGCCGCGCCGCCAGACCGAGGACGATCCCGCCCGCCAGCCCGACGGCAAATGCCGTCACCGTCGCCGTCGTTTCCTCCATGACGCGCCCACTTTCCGGAGCTGCGGTTGGCCGCTCTGATGCGGCTCCTTTTTTAAAAAGTCACTACCCGATCCGGCCTCGTCGACCACTCTGTTGCCGGCAACGACGACACCCGCGGTACTGGCCTGCGCACCGATCAGCAACCGCCGTTGTTTGGTTTGCAGAACATTTCGTAGATCTGTTCGACCATGACCTTGGCGCGCTTGTCGGCGATCGAATAGTAAATCATTTTGCCATCGCGCCTGGCATCGATGAAGCCCTCGATGCGCAGTCGGGCGAGTTGTTGGGATACCGTCGGCTGGCGCAACGACAGAAGGTCCTCGAGTTCCTTCACCGATTTTTCCCCGCTCGCCAGATAGCAAAGGATCATCAATCTGGCCTCGTGCGCCAGCGCCTTCAGAAAATCGGTTGCGAGCTTCGCATTTTCAGCCATCTCGTCGAGTTCCGACTCGTCTTCGAATTTTGCGCGGTCCAGCATGGCGGTCTGTCTTTCGGTCATAGTCCGGCCTGAGCCTCGAGTGGGCCTGCGGGTTTCAGCTTGGCCAGAAGATCGCCGAGCATCGCCCAGAAGAAATCCTCCCCCGGGTAGCCCTGGATCCGGCCGATCTCTTTGCCGCTGCTCACGAGAATGAACGTCGGCGTGAAGTAGGACGGCTTGAGGAAGCCAAGATCGCGCGGCAGGAGACCGTGCACGTCGACCCGCCGCAGCGGTGCCATGCGGCCTTCCGGCGTGTTGGGATAAAGGCCGCCGATCTCTTGCAGCCAGCGCTCGCACCAGCTGCAGCCGTCTTCTTCCATCATGACGAGTTGCGCAGATTCGCGACCATCGCCCATGTCGCCCGCCGCACCAGCAGGAATGGCGGCCACAAGCGACCAGAGCAACATAATGGAGAAGAGCGAGCGCATTGAGGAGCCCTTGTGGCGGACACATCATCTCAACGAGATATGAGGAGCCCTTGTGGCGGACACATCATCTCAACGAGATATGAGGAGCCCTTGTGGCGGACACATCATCTCAACGAGATATGAGGAGCCCTTGTGGCGGACACATCATCTTAGCAAGATATATCGAGAAATGCATGCGTTACGATTACATGTCTGAAGATTGTCGCAAAGGCGGTCCAATGACGTCTCGGGCAGGCACACTGTGCGGGTGCGATATCGCGATCGATCAGGACTCCCGACGAAAGTTATCCGCCACGCATTCAAAGATGCGAATTGGTTATTGTGTCACATCCTTCAGTGCGCTAATGTCGCACGATAGAAGGATATAAAACATAAGGGAGGGCGCACATGGAGCGCGTGCTTTGTGCAGCAGCCGCGGGCCTTTTGGCCGTAGCGGCGATCACGGTGGGAGCATCGGCAGGCCCGGTTGCGCCCGGGGAAGTCAAGATTGACGACGGCAAGATCACGAAGTCGCTGACCGGCCAGCCCGGCAGCGCCGTCAAGGGACGCGAATGGTTTGCCAATCGCAAGCTCGGCAACTGCCTTGCCTGCCACAACAACTCGGATATGGCGAAGGAGGAGCAGTTCCATGGCGAAGTCGCCCCCTCGCTCGACGGGGTCGCGGATCGCTGGGACGAAGCGCATCTGCGCGCCATCGTCGTCAACGCCAAGAAAGCCTTGAAACCGGATACGCTGATGCCCGCCTTCTACCGGGACAGCGGCTTTACGCGCCCGCTCAAGGGCTTCGAAGGCAAGGCGATCCTCACCGCCGATCAGGTTGAGGACATTGTCGCCTATTTGAAAACGCTGAAATAGCACTCAAAACAACGGAACATCCGCGAATGATGACGAAAGGAGCAGCCATGCACATGACACGACGTCAGGCACTCGGCCTCGGTGCGGGAGCGGCAGCGCTCATTGTCGCCGGCCCCGTCCTGACTCCGGCCATCGCCGCCGGACCGACTGCCGATGAAGCGCTCAAGGCTTTCACAGGTGGCGCCGAAGCCAAGGCCGCCAAGGTTACACTCAGCACACCCGAAATTGCCGAGAACGGCAACACGGTCCCGGTTTCGTTCTCGGTGGAGAGCCCGATGACGAGCGATAACCACGTGACCGAGGTCATGCTTCTTGCCGACGGCAACCCGCGCCCGGGCGTCGCCACGTTCCGTTTCTCCGACATGAGCGGTGAAGCGTCCGCATCGACCCGTATCCGGCTCGCCAAGACGCAGAACATCGTGGCAGTCGCCAAGATGAGCGACGGCTCGTTCTACATGGACAAGAAGCTGGTCAAGGTGACCATCGGCGGCTGCGGCGGCTAGTGTAGCCCCGCATTGGCAGCTCAGTGAGATTCGAGAGGACGACAAACGATGGCAGACCCTAAACCACGCGTCAAAGTACCCGGTACGGCCAAGGCCGGCGAGGTGATCACGATCAAGACGCTGATCGACCACAAGATGGAATCGGGATTTCGCAAGGACAAGAAAGGCGAACTGATTCCCCAGCAGATCATCAACAAGTTCACCGCCGAGTTTAACGGCAAACCCGTTTTCTCTGCCGACATCCGCCCGGCAGTGTCCGCGAACCCCTACTTCCAGTTCACGGTGAAAGTTGCCGAGAGCGGCACCTTCAAGTTCACCTGGGTGGACGACAACGGTTCATCCTACACCGACGAAAAGACCATCAAGGTCGAGGGCTGATCCGGCCTGCGGTCAACCGAAAAAAACACGAATTCAGGGAGGGTCGCTCGATGGCGACTAGGCAGACAACCTCATTACCCGTACGGCTCGCCGCGGTCGCCGGCCTGGCGGCTGCTTGTTTCGCGACGATTGCGTTTGCAGGCGGCCCCAACGACAACAAGCTAATCATCGATGGGAAGGAATACGTGACGGAACTGCCGGGGCCCGAGGGCAGTCCTCTCAAGACGATCTATTCGGGTTGGCGCTTCCGCAACGAGTCGACGCAGGCCATGCAACTCGATGACTTCGACAATCCGGGCTATCCCAACGTCGATACCGGCGAACAGCTCTGGTCCAAGGTTGACGGGGAAGCCGGCAAGTCCTGCGCCTCCTGTCATAACGACGCCTCCGAAAGCATGAAGGGCGTGCGCGCCCAGATGCCGAAGTGGAACGACAAGGCCGGCAAGCCGATGACGCTCGAGCAGACGATCAACGCCTGCCGCGAAGGCAATCTCAAGGCCAAGCCCTGGGACTGGGAATCGGGAGAGATGCTCGGGATGTCAGCCTTCATCGGGTCCAAGTCACGCGGCATGCCGGTCAATGTCAAGACCGACGGCCCGATGAAGGAGTGGATGGAGAAGGGCAAGAAGATCTACTACACCCCGGTCGGCCAACTCGACATGTCATGTGCGGGTTGCCATGAAAAGAACTATGGCAAGATGATCCGTGCCGACCACCTGAGCCAGGGTCACATCAACGGCTTCCCGCTCTATCGCTCCAAATGGCAGAAGCTCGGTTCGACCCATCGCCGTTTCAAGGGCTGCATGCAGAACATCCGCGCCAAACCCTACGAGGTCGGTGGTGACGAATTCGTCGCGCTTGAACTCTACACCGCCTCGCGCGGACAGGGCCTCTCCGTCGAGACGCCGGCGGTCCGAAACTGACCGCATATGAAGATCGTGCGCCGGCGCCGCTTTCTTCAAGCGGCCCGGCGCATGCTTTGATGCTGTAGACAACCTCATTCGCAATGACCAGGCGGCACCGACAGGCGGTCGCGATGGGAAAGGATTGTCCATGTTCTCACGGCGCGAATTCCTCCAGGCGGCTGTCGCGACAAGCGCGATCCTCGGAACGGCGGGCATGGGATCCTGGCGGGCGCTGGCTGCGGGCCAGCGGCTGATGAGCGAGGCGGACCTCCTCAAGTTCCCGTCGCTGGGCAACGTCTCCCTGGTTCACCTCACCGACATCCACGCCCAGCTGAAACCGATCTATTTTCGCGAGCCTTCGATCAACGTCGGCGTCGGAGAGGCCAAGGGTCTGCCGCCGCATGTGACGGGCGCCGACTTCCTCAAGCTGTACAATATCAAGCCGGGCTCGCCGGATGCCTATGCGCTGTCCTCCGAGGACTACATCGCTCTCGCCAGCAACTATGGGCGCATGGGCGGCATCGATCGCATCGCCACCGTGCTCAACTCGATACGCGCGGAGCGTGGCGACAAGGTCCTCTTCCTAGATGGTGGCGATACCTGGCAGGGCAGCTACACCTCGTTCAAGACCAAGGCCGCCGACATGGTGGAGGTGATGAATTCCCTGAAGCCCGACGCGATGACGTCGCACTGGGAGTTCACCTACGGGATCGACCGGGTCAAGGAGATCGTCGACGACCTTCCCTTCGCGTTTCTTGGCGGCAACATCTTCGATTCCGAATGGGAAGAGCCCGCCTTCGAATCGACCAGGATGTTCGAGGCCGGCGGCGTCAAGGTCGCCGTCATCGGCCAGGCATTCCCCTACCTGCCGGTTGCCAACCCGCGCTGGATGTTCCCCAAATTGTCCTTCGGCATCCGCGAGGAGCAGGTCCAGAAGAACGTCGACGCGGCGCGCGCCGATGGCGCCGGACTGGTCGTGCTTTTGTCCCACAACGGTTTCGACGTCGACCGCAAGATGGCCGGCCGCGTCAGCGGCATCGACGTCATCCTCACCGGTCACACCCACGACGCCCTCCCCGAACCCGTCATCGTCGGCAAGACGCTGCTCATCGCATCCGGTTCGCACGGAAAATTCCTCTCCCGCGTCGATCTCAACGTGCAGGACGGAGCGGTGAAGGGCTATCGCTACAAGCTGATCCCGATCTTCTCCGACGTCATTACGCCCCATAAGGAAACGGGCGCTCTCGTCGACAAGGTTCGCGCGCCCTATGAAAAGGATCTCGCCACCGTCCTCGGCAAGACCAATTCGCTTCTCTACCGGCGTGGCAACTTCAACGGCACCTTCGACGATCTCATCTGCGATGCGCTGCTCGCCGAGCGCGAGGCCGACATCTCCTTGTCGCCGGGCTTCCGCTGGGGCACGACCGTACTGCCCGATCAGGACATCACCGTCGAACTCCTGCACAACGCCACCTCGATGACCTATCCCCAGGCCTACCGCTCGAAGATGACAGGCAAGCTGGTCCACGACATTCTCGAAGATGTCGCCGACAACCTGTTCAATCCCGATCCCTACTATCAGCAGGGCGGCGACATGGTTCGCGTCGGCGGCATGGGCTACCGCATCGATGTGGGAAAGCCGATCGGCTCGCGCATCACCGACATGACGCTTTTGAAATCAGGAGAAAAGGTCGATCCGGAGAAGACCTACGTCGTCGCCGGCTGGGCATCCGTCAACGAAGGCGCCGAGGGTCCGCCGATCTGGGATGTCGTTTCAAACTACCTCACCAGGAAGAAGACGATCAGCGTCGAGCCGAACACCTCGGTCATCGTCGAAGGCGTATGATTGGCCTTTCTCAAGAGGAGGGGTATGTCAGCTTGACCAGGAAAACTTCGATTGAGCCGAAACAAGAAACCGTCGATTGAAGCTGGCAGCTCCGGTTCGCGCCGCGCCTTCCTGCGCTCGTCGATCGCAGCCGGCGGCGCGCTGGTCGCCGGATCGTCAAGCGCGCGGGCCCAGTCGGACACGGCGATCACGCAAGTCCAGGATTGGGCCCGCCGGCTCGGCAAGGGTGTCGATAGAACGGCCTACGGACAGCCCTCTCCGCACGAAAAAGACGTCGTGCGCCGCCACGTCGAATGGCTCACGCCTTCGGTGCAAACGGCGGTGAACTTCACCCCGCTGCACGAACTCGACGGCATCATCACACCGAACGGCCTGTGCTTCGAGCGCCACCACGCCGGCGTTGCCGAAGTTGAGCCCGACAAGTACCGCTTGATGATCAACGGCCTCGTCGAAAGACCGCTGGTCTTCACGCTCGACGACCTCAAGCGCTTTCCGCGCCGCAATCAGATCAACTTCCTAGAGTGCGCCGCCAACACCGGCATGGAGTGGCGCGGCGTCCAGCTCAACGGCTGCCAGTTCACGCACGGCATGCTGCACAACGTCATGTACACCGGTGTCCCGCTGCGCCTCCTGTTCGAGGCGGCAGGCCTCAAGACCAGCGCCAGATGGGTCATGGCCGAAGGCGCCGATGCGTCCGCCATGAACCGGTCGCTGCCGATGTCGAAGGCACTCGACGATTGCATGATTGCCTTCAAGATGAATGGCGAAGCGCTGCGCCCCGAGCAGGGTTATCCAGCCCGCCTTGTCGTTCCCGGCTGGGAAGGCAGCCTGTGGGTCAAGTGGATTCGCCGGCTCGAAATCGGCGACGAGCCTTGGCACTCGCGCGAAGAAACCTCCAAGTACACCGACCTTCTGGCGAACGGAAAGTCCCGCCGCTTCACCTGGGAGATGGACTGCAAGTCCGTCATCACCAGCCCCTCGCCCCAGGCCCCTGTGAAGCACAAGCGCGGCCAGACCGTCATCACCGGCCTTGCCTGGTCGGGCCGCGGCACGATTGCGCGCGTCGACGTTTCGCTCGACGGCGGACGCAACTGGGTGGCAGCCCGCATTGACGGCCCCAGTCTCGATAAGTCTCTGCACCGTTTCTATTACGACTTCGACTGGAACGGAGAAGCCGTGCTGCTGCAGTCGCGTGCGGTCGATTCGTCGGGCTACATCCAGCCGACGAAGGCCGAACTGCGCCAGGTCCGTGGCACCAACTCGGTCTATCACAACAACTCCATTCAGACCTGGTACCTGAAAAAGAACGGCGAGGTGGAGAATGTCGAGATCTCCTGAGCGCGTTCCCCGCGGTGTGTCCGGCGCCAGATTTGCGCCTGCATTTTTGTTGCTGCTGGGATTGGCTGCAACTCCCCTTGGCCCCGCCTGTGCCGCTGAGCCGGGCAGGGGCTTCGGCCTCGGCCGCCCAGCAACTGCCGAAGAAATCCGGGCCTGGGACATCGACGTGCGCCCCGACGGTAGAGGGCTGCCCGAAGGTTCAGGAACCGCAGCCGAGGGCGAACCGATCTTTGCCGACAAGTGCGCCAGCTGTCACGGCGATTTTGCAGAGGGCCTCGACCGTTGGACGGCCCTGGCCGGCGGCGTCGGGACTCTGCAATCCGATAACCCGGTCAGGACCATCGGCTCCTACTGGCCCTATCTCTCGACCGCCTACGATTACATCTTCCGCGCCATGCCGTTCGGCAACGCCCAGTCGCTGAAACCCGATGAAGTCTACGCGCTCATCGCCTATATTCTTCTGATGAACGGCATCATTGCGGACGACCGGTTCGCATTGTCCAATGAGAACTTCAACAGCGTTCGGTTGCCCAACGAGAACAACTTCATCGAGGATAATCGCCCCGATACCGCCACCCTCAAGGACGGCGAGCCGTGCATGAATGATTGCAAGCCGCAGGTGGAAGTGACAATGCGCGCCCGCGTGCTCGACGTCACGCCGGAGAATGACGACAACGGCGCGGCGAAGCGTGCCATCGAATAGAGAGACGACCGACATGATCACGCGTTCTCTGGTAATGACAGTTCTGCTTTGTGTCGCGGCGCAAGCCGCTCAAGCGAGTCAGGATATTCCCGATCAGTATCCGGGCTCGGTTCTCTATTCGAAGCCGGTTGAGGCGATTCCGCATGTCTGGTCGGCGATCGGCGCCACCTCGCCGCCGACGTATGAGAACGGTGGCCACAACAATAACCTCTCCTTCGTCGTCACCGGAGATGGCGTCGTCGTCGTCAACGGCGGCGCCTCGTTCCAGTTGGCGAAAGCGCTGCACGAGGAGATCAGGAAAATCACCGGCCAGCCCGTCAAACTCGTCATCAACGAGAACGGCCAGGGCCACGCGATGCTCGGCAACAGCTACTGGAAAACCCAGGGCGTCCCGATCGTCGCTCAGGAAGATGCGGCAAAGGCGTTTGCCGACGAGGGCCCTCAGAGCCTCCAGCATCACAAGAACGTGCTGAAGGAGCGCGCCGAGGGAACCGAACTGGTGGGCCCGACGGAAACCTTCACCGACAAGAAGGAGATCGAGATGGGCAACTTCAAAATCGAAGTCCTGAACCTCGGTCCGGCGCATTCGCCAGGCGATGTCGCAGTTTGGCTGCCAAAACAGAAAATAGTCATCTCCGGCGACATGGCGTTCCACGAGCGCATCCCGCCGATCTTCGCCGAAACGAATACCAAGAAATGGCTTGAAAGCTGGGAAAACTTCGAAGCGCTCGGCGCCGTCTATGTGATCCCCGGCCATGGCCACCCGACCAACATGGACCAGGTGCGCCGCTACACCAAGGATTACGTCGCCTATCTGCGCGGCAAGATTGCCGAGCACATCGAAAAGGGCGGTACGCTCGAGGACGCCTATTACGTCGACCAGTCACCTTATGCCCACATGGACACCTTCGAGGAACTGGCCACCAGGAACGCCGGACGGGTCTATGAGCAGATGGAATTCGAGTGACGGCGGTACGGTCGGCACTCGCAAATACGAGGATATCGCAATGTCGCGCAGGACCTTTTTTCTCAATCGCCGTGAGTTCGTAGCGGGCACGGCAGCCCTGGCCGCTGGCTCGGCCCTGCCGTTGCCGGCCTTCGCCGCCAACACGGTCACTCTGGGCGATTTCGAAGTGACGACCTTTACCGATGGGCACATCAATTTGCCCGCCGCCCTTCGCGCGCCCAATGCCGATCCCGAGAAGTGGAAGGAAGTCCTGGAGCGTGCGGGCCGCTCCGGCGACACCTACAAGTCGCCGATCAACGTCACGCTGGTCAGGACGCCGGACGAACTGATTCTGATCGACTTCGGCTCAGGTCCGCGTTTCGTGCCCACGACCGGAAAGCTCGAAGCCGCACTTAGCGACGGCGGCATCGATCCGATGAACATCACGAAGGTCATCCTGACCCACGGCCATCCCGATCACCTGTGGGGCGCTTTGAACGACTTCGACGAACTGACCTTCCCCGAAGCCACCTACTACGTCGCCGAAAAGGAATTCAACTTCTGGAAGGATCCCGATGCGATGAAGTCGCTCCCCGAGGATCGCCAGAACTTCGTCGTGGGCGCCAACACACGTTTTGAATCGATCGAAGAGCGCATGAAGTTCGTTAAGGAGGACGATGAGGTCGTCTCCGGCATCAGGGTGTTCGAGACCCTCGGTCATACGCAGGGGCACATGTCGGTTGAACTGAAACACGGCTCCGAAAGCATCGTTGTGCTCGGCGACGCGTTGACCAACCCTGTGCTTTCCTTCGAGTACCCCGAGTGGCGCGCTGGCACCGATCACCTCCCCGAAGTCGGCGCGGCGACCCGCAAGCGGCTTCTTGATCAGCTCTTTGCTTCGAAGGCCAGGATCATCGGCTACCACCTGCCGCCTCCAGGTATCGGCACCGTCGTCAAGAAGGGCGCCGGCTACGCCTACGAGGCGCTGGCCTGATCCTTTCGGGCAATTTCGGTCCATCCATTCATCACGTTGAAGGAGCGGCGCGCGTTGCGCGTGTCCTGTCGGCTCCCGGCATTGACCCGCATCGTTTTGCACGGCCATATACCTGGGCCAGAATATGCTGGGCTTTTATCGAGCCAAATATCGGGGCCAAATATCGGAGCCACGTATCGGGGCCAAGTATCGGGGCCATGACGAAACCTCTTCCAACCTTCCCGAGGTGTTAGAAACGTATGGGGCAAACCGCAGGACGCACCTCGAACACGGGCCTCCGGCTCCACCGCTTCGAAGACCTGCCCGACCAGCTGCTCGAAGTTGCGGCCCGCGAACTCTGGCAGCACTTGCCCGGCGCCTCGTTGGTCGAGATTGCCGGCCGCGATCCCCGTCCGCTGTTCGTCTCCGTTCTGCTGCACGGCAACGAGGACACCGGCTGGACGGCATTGCAAAACGTGCTGCGTCGGTATCGCCAGTCGGGTCTTCCGCTGGCCCGGCGCATGTTGCTCTTCGTCGGCAACATCGCGGCGGCAAAGGAAAATGTTCGCACGCTCGATACCCAGTCCGACTACAACCGCGCATGGCCCGGCACGCGTTATCCCGAAGCCCCCGAAGCTGCCATGATGCGGGAACTCGTCGAGATCGTCGCTGCCGAACGCCCGTTCGCTTCGATCGACATCCACAACAACACCGGCAACAACCCCCATTACGCCTGCGTCAACCGGCTCGAGGAAAGCTACCTTCATCTGGCCCGCCTGTTCTCTCGCACGGTCGTATTCTTCACCCGGCCCGTCGGCGTTCAGTCGGCGGCGATGGCGCGGCTGTGTCCTGCCGTCACGGTCGAATGCGGACTGCCGGGAAGCGATGCGGCGGCCGCACATGCCGCCGAGTTTGTCGAGGCCGCCCTGGCGCTGAAGGCGTTCCCCGAACACCCCGTTCCCGACCATGATCTCGACCTCCTGCAGACCGCCGTGATTCTGCGCGTGCCGCCTGACGCCAGCTTCAGCTATGGCGGTGCCGATGCCGATTTCCGCTTCATCGAAAATCTCGACCGTTTGAACTTCTCCGAGCTGCCGCCGGGGACGCTTTTTGGCGAACTCGGCGGCAACAAGGACCGCCGCCTTGCGGTCGTCCCCGGCGGCGAATTCGAAATCGAGCCGGACGGCTATATCGCGTACGATGGCGGCGAGATCCGCTTGGCCCTGGGCGCGATTCCAGCGATGCTGACGCGCGATCCGCGTGCCGTCCGCCTCGATTGCCTCGGCTACTTGATGCACCGCATCGACCGGACCGGCAGGCGGATCGAGACGCCTTAGGGCGCGTTCACTCTTCATGCACGCGCAGCCGCGCTTCTCAAGCCGCTGTTTTGTCGGCATGTTCGAACCGCAAAACCGCGTACACTTTTGCTGAACATGTTCTCGACGGCCCGGCATAACGTCAGGAACAGCGGGAGAATACTCACGATGCTCAAGCTGCCGCCACCAACCGAGGCCGAACGCCAGCGGGTTCGCGAATTGCAGGAGCGCTTCGCCCGCTCATTCGCCGCGACCCGCGATGACCGCAATGCGCCTCGCACCGTCGTCATCGTTCCGAGCCTGTCGCTCGACCAGGAGGTCCTGGCGCGCATCTCCGGCGTCCACCATTACGAGGAACGCCAGCTCTGCATGCTGTTGCTCCTGCGATTTCCCCGCACGCGTGTCATCTACCTGTCGAGCACCCCGATCGCAGAGCCGATCATCGACTACTATTTGCATCTGCTGCCGGGAATTCCAGCACAGCACGCCCGCCGTCGCCTGACCCTCATCTCCTGCGATGATGCTTCCCCGACGCCGCTGGCCGAAAAGCTTCTGCAACGCCCCAGGGTCCTGCGGCGCATCCGCGAAGCGATTCCCGATCCCAAGACCGCCCACATGACCTGCTTCACGGTCACCGAGCTGGAGCGGGCGCTGGGGCTGGCGCTCGATCTGCCGGTCTATGGATGCGATCCCGAACTCTATTACCATGGCACCAAGAGCGGCTCTCGACGATTGTTCCGGCAAGCCGGCATGGATATGCCCGCCGGCGTGGAGGACCTCAAGAACGCCGATGACGTCTGTCGCGCCCTCGTCGAATTGAAGCAGCAGCACCCCCGCCTCAATCGTGCTGTGATAAAGCTCAACGACGGCTTCTCAGGTGAGGGCAACGCCGTATTCGATTTCCGCGGCGCCCCCGATGGCGAGGTGACAGCGTCCTGGGTCGGCGAGTGGCTGCCCCGCCTCGCCTTCGAAGCCAGCGGCATGACCTGGGAACTCTATTCGGAAAAGCTCGTCGCCATGGGCGGCATCGTCGAGGAGTTCATCGAAGGCGACGAGAAGCGCTCGCCGTCGGCGCAATTGCGCATCGATCCGACCGGCGCCATCGAAGCGATCTCGACCCACGACCAGCTTCTTGGTGGCGGCAACGCCCAGATCTTTCTCGGCTGCCGCTTTCCCGCCGACGCGACCTATCGCCTCGAGATTCAGGACCGCGGTCTCGCCGTCGCCAAGGCGCTGGCCGAGCGCGGCGCTCTCGGCCGCTTCAGCGTCGACTTCCTGTCCGTTCCCGACGGCTCCGGCGGCTGGCGGCACTTCGCCATCGAGATCAACCTGCGCAAGGGCGGAACGACCCATCCCTTCCTCATGCTGCAATCGCTGACCGACGGCACCTATTGCAGCAAGACCGGTCAGTTCCTGACGCCGGGCGGAGAGCCGCGCTACTATATCGCCTCCGACAATCTGGAATCCGAACTCTACCGCGGACTCCTGCCCTTCGACCTCATCGACATCGCGGCCATGAACCGCCTGCACTGGCACGGCACCAACCAGGAAGGCGTCGCGTTTCATCTGATGGGGGCCCTGTCCGAATTCGGCAAGCTGGGCGTTGTCTGCATCGGTCCGACCCATGAGCGCGCCGACGCCTACTACCGCGAGACGGTCGCGATCCTTGAAAGCGAAGGCCAATCCTGGCTGAAAGCGGCAAGGCCCTAAGCCTTGCGGTCTGTCGACGGGGTCTGGGAACGTCCGGGGCGCGTCAAGGCTGATGTCGCCTGAAACGCACCATTCACAGGCGATCGCGAACTGACGTGCATGTCGCAATTGACATTGCCGCGAATAGGAATAATGAACGCGCCGAACGTCCGGCTAGAAGCCGCCCGTCTCGGCCAGCGCGACTTCGGGCTCCAGCCGCGCCGGTCCGCCATGTCCGCTTGCGCGCGCATAATCGGGCGCGCCAGAGACGGATTGGAATGTGCCGGCATGGAGCCCGGGGCAAGTCGCCGGAATGACCCATCCGCGGCCGCAATTTGAACCAGCGCCCGACCTGCGGATTGTCGAGATCGATGTCCTGCGCGGCATCGCCCTGATCGGCATCTACTGGATCAACGTCGTCATCTTCGCGCTTCCCCACGGCGCTTATTCGCTCCCCGAACTGCTGGGTGAGGCAAGACAGCTCAACGTCGGGCTGTGGGCTTTCAGCGAAATCTTTGTCGAAGGGGCGATGCGCGGCCTGTTCTCTATTTTGTTCGGGGCCAGCACGCTGATCTTCCTCAACGAGGCAAAGCTCGAATCGAAGGACGGCATCCGCGTTGTCGACCGCTATTACCGGCGCTGCTTGACGCTCATTCTGTTCGCTCTCGTTCACGCCTTCATCCTGCTTGGCCAATGGGACCTGCTCTACGCCTATGGCCTGCTCGGCATGTTCTTGTTCCCGCTGCGCAACCTCAAGGGGACAACGCTCATCGCGGTCGCCCTGGCACTGTTTGTCATTTCGGACTTCAACACCTTCAGCGATAACTACGAAGCGCTCCAGGGCAACGAGGAAGCGCGCCAGCTGACCCTCGATCGCTCTTCCGACTACCGCGATCAGGTCCGCAAGAACAACCTCGATGATTTCCAGGCCGACTTCGACACCTACCGCTCGACCTATCTCGATATTTTCAAGGCGCAGATCCCTGTCATCGTCGAGCAGCAATCTTCCAAAATGTACTCCGACCATTTCTTCGATGTCGGCGGCATGATGCTGATCGGGATGGCGCTGTTCAAACTCGGCGTGCTGACCGGTCAGCGCTCGCTTCGATTCTACCTGATCCTGGCGGCTGTCGGGTATGCGACAGGCGGCATGCTGCACGGCGTTGAATGTTACGAGTTGTGGCGTGCCGACTTCAACTCGGAGGCCCGCGATCCGTTTCTGATGATGCCCTACAACATCGGCCGCTTGATGATGACGCTGGGCCATCTCGGTACATTCGGCATCCTGGTCCGGCGTGGAGTCGTCGCGCGCATCGCGCCCTATCTGGCGCCCCTCGGACGCATGGCGCTGACGAATTACGTCGGCCAGACGGTTCTCTCGGTGCTCTTCTTCTACGGTTTCGGCCTTGGATATTTCGGCTATCTGGAACGCTACGAGCTGACCTGGGTCTTCCTCGCTGTCATCGCCATTCAGCTGATCGCCAGCAACATCTGGCTGCGCCATTATCGCATCGGTCCACTCGAGTGGCTTTGGCGGTCGATGATCTACGGGCGCTATCAGCCAATGCGTCGCGCTCCAAGCCCGGTTGCCGCGCGTCCTTGAGATGGACTCCCTGTCTTCGTCCGATTAGATAGGCCCAAGACCGCACTAGATGAGGTTCGGTTCGATCGGGGGAAACGCATGGGTCTGCAACTCCAGAGCGCGCTGGGCCTGATTGCGTTGCCGCTGATCGCCTGGGCCTTGAGCGAGAACCGCCGCGCCCTGTCGCTCCGTGTTCTTGCCGCCGGCCTCGCGTTGCAGTTTGCAATCGCGCTTTTGCTTTTGAAGGTTCCAGGTTCCGCGACATTGTTCGTCTGGCTCAACGATGCATTCCTGGCACTCGACCGGGCATCCAAGGCCGGCACCGGGGTCGTCTTCGGATACCTTGGCGGCGCTCCCTTGCCGTTTGCGGAAAGCCATCCCGGCGCAAGTTTCATCCTCGCGTTCCAGGCGCTGCCGATCATCCTGCTCATGAGCGCACTATCCGCATTGCTGTTCCACTGGGGCTTCCTGCAGGTCATCGTCGCCGCCTTCTCGTGGCTCCTGCGGCGCGCGTTCGGCATCGGCGGCGCCGTCGGCGTCGCGACCGCCGCCAACATCTTCGTCGGCATGGTCGAGGCGCCGCTTCTCGTGCGCCCCTATCTGGCGAGGCTGACGCGTTCGGAACTGTTCATGGTCATGACGACTGGCATGGCGACGATCGCCGGGACGGTGCTCGTGCTGTACGCCGGATTTCTCGCCGCGACACTGGACGGTGCCGTCGGCCATCTCGTGGTCGCCTCCGTCATCTCCGCGCCAGCCGCCATCCTGATTGCCTGGATCATGGTTCCGCCTGTGGCCCCGGCAGCGAGTGAATCCGCCCAGAGCGACGCCGATGCCGTTAGCCTCGAAGGTTCGCGCGCCCAGTCCAGCATGGACGCCATCACCACGGGCACCGCCGCCGGGCTCACGCTCTACCTCAATATCCTGGCGCTGTTGATCGTCTTCATCGCGCTTGTAAGTCTCATTAATGAGGCCCTCACGCTGTTGCCACACGTCGCCGGTGCACCGCTGGCCCTGCAGAGGATCCTCGGCTGGGTCTTCGCGCCGCTGGTTTTTCTGATTGGCATTCCTTGGCCGGAGACGGCAACTGCGGGATCGTTGATGGGGATCAAAACCGTCCTCAATGAATTCCTGGCATATTTGGAAATGTCGAAACTTCCAGCCGAGGCCTTGAGCGACCGTTCGCGTCTTGTCATGACTTATGCGCTGTGCGGGTTTGCCAACTTCGGGTCGCTCGCCATCATGCTGGGCGGACTGACGACCATGGTCCCTGAACGCCGTGGCGAACTCGTGGAACTCGGCCTGCGCTCGATCGTTTCGGGAACGTTGGCAACGCTGATGACCGGTGCGGTCGTCGGCGTGCTGACGCCAACTTAGTGCATCATCTAGTTGCACCGGACAGGTCACTGCGCAACTTGCAACAACTGACCAGAACCACCCATCCCCCACCACAAAGGAACCCACACATGCACGTCACCATGGAAGACGCCCAGAAGGTTATCGCCGCAGCGCAGAAGGCCGCCGTCAAGTCGAAGACGCAGATGTGTATCGCGGTGGTCGATACCGGCGGGTTGCTGAAGGCGTTCCTGCGCATGGACGATGCCTGGACCGGTTCCATCGACATCGCCATCAAGAAAGCCAAGACCGCCATGTTCTTCGGCATGCCCACCGACGAAATCGGCAAGCTCTCCCAGCCCGGCGGCCCGCTGTTCGGCATCGAGCATTCCAACGACGGCCTCATCACTTTTCCCGGTGGCCTTCCGATCGTTGACCAGGACGGCGTCCTCATCGGCGGCATCGGCGTTTCCGGATCGTCGGTCGAAAACGACCGCAAGGTTGCCGAAGCCGGCCTCAAGGTCGCTGGCGTCTGCGATCTCCCCGCCCACCCCTGGCGGACGTAAACGGGAACGCTTCAAGCCCAATGTAACGCCGGTAACAGTGACAGCCACCCCGCTGTGAGAAACGTCCTCCTGCAAACCTTCAATCTCACTCGAGCAGGAGTCACTTGTGTTACAAATCGTTGTCCCAGCACGGCGCTTTCTCTTCGCTGCGATGGTCGCTCTCGGCCTATCAACGGTTACCTTCTCGGTTGCCTCGGTGCTCGCCCCGCAGCAGGCCGAGGCCGGTATTCTGAAGAAAGCCAAGAAGGGAACCAAGCTGATTGGCAAGGGCGCCGGCTGGGTCGAAAAGAAACTCGCCAGCAAGGGCAAGGTCGGAAAGGCCGTCAGCAAGGGCTTCGGCGGCCTCCGCAAGGGTGCAAGCAAGGCCAGCAATGGCATCGGCAAGGTCCAGAAGGGCGCTTCGAAGGCCTTCAAGAAGGTCTGCAAAGGCCCCTGTCAGACGGTGGCGAAGGGCGTCAAGAAAGTCGGCAAGGGCTTGAGGCACGTGCAGCGCGAAGCCGAACGCAAATGCCGCCAGTTCGGCGCCGACAGCAAAGTCTGCAAAATCGCCATGGACGCCGCCGAGTTCGCGTCCCCGATCTGACGACATGGAACATCCAGGCGCGCGGCGTTCGATCGCTGCGCGCCGTTTTGTTCAACCGGCGTTGGTCAGTTTCTTCATGGCCGCTGAAATCTTGTGGCGCACCTTGTGCCAGCCCTTTGAACCTTCCGAAGTCATCCAGTTCATTTGCAGCGAGCGGCGCTGACCGTCGAAGGGGTGGTGGCCGTGCCAGGAATTGTTCGAGCGCTTGAAAACCAGGAGCGTACCGTTGTCGGGCGGAACCTCGGCGACGTAATCGTCGACGTCATAACCGTTTTTGAGAATGCGCAAGCGGCCCCCGTCCTGCGTCCAGTCCTCGTTCAGATATAGCAGGACGGTGATGATCTTGTCCTTGGAGTCGGTATGGATGCGCCCGTCCTTGGCGCGCGTGTAGCCGCGCAGCGAATACATCTTCGGCCGGCCTGCGAGTTCGACGCCGAATTTCTCGGCGATGACCTTCTCGAATTCCGGACCGTCGAGTTCGTCGATGACTTCCTTGATGATCATATTTTCTTCGAGGCTTTCGACTGGATACGAACCGCCCTTCTCGATATTCGGATAAGTCGCGTTGATTGCGCGCACGCTGTCAGGTGACAGGAAGCCCGGCAGCACCGTGTACATGTACGGCTCGCTCGCCACTTTGGCGGCGCGCAGCTTGTCGAGATGAAGATGTGCCATGACGTCAGTCCTCGATGGTGCGGTTCAGGAGCCCTCTGGCCGGGCCAGTTTAACGACAGTTCGTCAGAGCGTCATGTGGGCCGTGAGAATCCCGGCAGCATGCGGCTGCGCCGCGAATAGCGCCGCTCGATCTCGGCTGCAATGGATTCTGCGGCATCAAGAGGCGAATAGTTCCATGAATCGAGAGCGTTGAAGCCTTCCGGCAGCGGTTTGACCGCCCCCGTCGCCGACAGCGCGCTGTGAAAGCGGCTGAATTTCGCCGAACCGCCCGACGGCGTGAAGATATAGACCGGTTTTCCGGTG
>JAHJQI010000029.1 GCA_018819265.1 Alphaproteobacteria bacterium | reverse complement strand
CGCTGGGCTTGCAGCCGGAGCGGACGCCGATAGCGGACTTTCGGAGGCCTTCGTGCTGCTCGACAACAGTTCGGGCACGCATTCACCTTCGTTGCTGTTTACCGACCCGTGCGAGATCGTGCGGGCCGATTGCCCTGACGACGTCGGGGGGGGAATCGCGCGCATCGAGGCGGCCGTCGCCGGCGGGCTCCATGCGGCCGGCTTCTTCTCCTATGAACTGGGCTACGCGATGGAGCCGAAAATCGCGGGGCTGATGCCGGACAAGCGCGACATGCCGCTGCTCTGGTTCGGCCTTTATGAAGCGCCGCGGCGGATGACCGGCCCGGGCGTTCTCGAGTGGCTGAACGAGACAACCAGAAGCGCCAGCCACGAATTCAGCGACGTCTCCCTGGCGTGGACGCGGGAAGAATACGAACAGCGTTTCGACAAGGCGCTGGAAATGATCCGGGCCGGCGATATCTATCAGCTCAACCTGACGTTCAAGGCCCGCTTCAAGCTGTCGGGATCGCCGCTGACGTTCTACCGGGATTTGCGGGCCAAGCAGCCGGTCGCCTACGGGGCGGTGGTGGATACCGGAGAAGTGACAGTGCTGTCAGCCTCGCCGGAACTCTTCATTGAGCGCGATGGCCGGCAGATTCACACGCGGCCGATGAAAGGGACGGCGGCTCGGCTCGGCGCCATCGAGGCCGATGAACAGCAGCGCCGCGTTCTTGCCAGCGACGACAAGCAGCGCGCCGAGAACCTGATGATCGTCGACCTGATGCGCAACGATCTCGGGCGGATCTCGGAAATCGGCAGCGTGCGGGTCGACGATCTGTTCACTGTCGAGACCTTCAAGACGCTGCATCAGATGACGTCGGGCGTTACGGCGACGCTGAAGGATGGCATAGGGCTGAAGGAGATCCTCAAGGGGATCTATCCGCCGGGGTCGATCACGGGTGCGCCGAAAATCCGGGCGATGGAATTGATCGCGGAACTCGAAACGGAAGCGCGCGGCGTCTACTGCGGCGCCATTGGCCATATTTCGCCCGAGGGGCGTTCGCTCTTCAACGTGGCGATCCGCACGCCGGTCATCCGGCGCGGCGGCCATGGGGAAATGGGCATCGGCTCGGGCGTGGTCTATGACTCGGGCGGCGGCAGCGAATACGCCGAATGCCTGCTCAAGATGAAATTCCTGACCGATCCGCCGAAGCCGTTCCAGCTCATTGAGACGATGCTGTATGAACCGGGCAAGGGGCTGTGGCTCGAACAGCGTCATTTCGAACGGCTGATGGCCTCCGCGGCCTACTACGCATTCGCATTCGACGAAGAGCGCGCGCGTGCGGCCCTTCGGGCGGCCATCGAAACGCACCGCGAGGAGACTTTGCGGGTGCGTTTGACGCTTGCCGAAGACGGGGCGGTCAACGTGACCGTGACGGTGCTTTCAGCTGACGCCCGGCTGGAGGTCATGGGCTACATGGTGTCGCCGACGCGGCTCAACAGCGCCAATCCGTTCCTGTATCACAAGACGACGCGGCGCGAACTCTACGATGAGGAATGGGCCAGGTATCACGACGAGGTGGGCGCCGACGAAGTCATCTACCTCAACGAGGACGGGGATCTGGCGGAAGGCAGCCGCACGTCGATCTTTGTCGAACGGGACGGCGTGCTGGTGACGCCGCCGCTGACGGCGGGCCTGCTTCCTGGCACGCTCAGGGCGGAATTGCTGGCCAGCGGGCGCGCGGTCGAAGGCCGGCTTGGGCTGGAAGATCTGCAGGCGGCCGAGGCCTGCTATCTGGGGAATTCGGTACGCGGGCTGGTGCGCGCGGTGCCGTTAGAGCGCTTGTCCGCAGGGAGAGTGGAAGCGCCCTAATGGCGCGGACTACTTCGCCCGAACCGGGAAATGCACCCGCGATCCATCCGCTTTTTCCTGCAAGGGCACACTGCGGCTTGCCGAAGCGGCAGCCAACAGCCCGAGCGCGGCAATCGTCAGGCAAATCGCGACGGCAATCTCGTAGCGGTAGCGATTCAGGCGCTCGAAGCTTTGCTTTCGGAGCATCGTGAGTTCCAGGTGTCGTTTGAACGAGCTTGATAATCTGCCGCTCATCAGTCGTGGTCGCCACTCCACGCAATGACGCGCGACAGACTGGCGCAATAATATCCACAACGACTTCGAGGCGATTTGTCCGGCGGTATTGGTGCGGTTCGCGCGTCGGTTGCAATGCACCGCGCGCTCGTCGTTGCCGTTCAGGCCGATCAGGTCGTCGGGCGGCGCGCGGGGACGAACAGCCGGCGCAGCATGAAGAAGAACAACAGCAGTGCGATGGCTGCGGCGGCCAAGGCGATCGGATGCTTGTCGACGAGCAGGATCGGGCTGACCCGGCCGTCGATTACGAGTTGCACGTCTTCCAACGTTGCGGTCGGCGAAAAGCCAGCGTCCGTGCGCAACATCATTTCGACTGCCGCGGACTGATCGGTGCTGGTCAGCACCGCCTGGCGGACCCGCGCGCGGGCGAGAAGCTTCAGTTTTGCCGGGGACTTCGCCACCGCGCGCAGAACCTGTTCGCGCGGGGCCTGCTCAAGACCGGTCAGGTAGCCAGTCAGTTCGGAGAGCTCTTCCTTCGTCAGGCTGCGGGCCAGTCCCTTCAAGGCGTCATGTTCAAGGTCGAAGAGGCTGGCGCGGGCTTCGGCGGGCAGGCCGGCCAGCCGCAGGATGGCGACGCGGTCGTCGAGCGCCAGCAGCTGGCGGAGAGTGGCCGAGGTAAAGGCTTCAGGCTTGGTCTCGAGATAGATGCCCTCGTCTAGGACAGCCTCGGTCCGGTGGCCAGCGACCGCATACCAGTCAAGCCCGGTCTCCAGCGATCGCGTGGCGCGGGCGATCTGGATTGCGGAATCGGGCACGCGCGAAACGGCTTCGTCGAGCGTGCCGTTGGAAAGACGGCGGACGATGCCGCTTTCGCCTTCGTCTGCGAGCACCAGGCCGACGACCTCGTCGAGCCGGCCAAGCCGATCGGGGCCAACGGTGTCGAGGAAGCGTCGAAACGACTCGTTGCGGTCGGCAAGGTCGAGCGCTTTCAGGTGAGCCCGGCGAAACTCGCGCCAGACCTCGACAACGCGGTCGGCGGCAGCGGTGCCGATCTGCTTGACGTGCGCCGAGATCTGGCCGGCAACGGTTTCGGCAAGGACTTCGCGGACCTTCTCCTTGGTTTCCTCCGACTTCATTTCAGACTCGATAATGGGCAGCACGCCGTGACGGAAGTCCCAGATGTCCTTGGCGATGAGCACCAGGCCGACGCCGCCGGCGACAACCGAGACAAGCCGGGCGAGCACGCTGCCGACGATGCGCTGGCCGACGGTGCGGGCAAGGTTGGCGAGCTGCCGGCGAACGATGAGGATCGCGACCCCGGTGGCCCCGCCGCCGGCCTCGCGCAGCACGGCGCCGGGGGTGACGTTGGCGGAGCCGTCATCGGCGGCGACAGCGAAATCCTTTTGCGCGTCGTCGCTGACCAGGCTTGAGACGGTTGTCCCGTAGCGGGGCCCAAGATAGGCCTGCAGGCATTGCAGAGCTGGCCGGGAGGCGTCCTTGGCTGCGAACTCGATGCGCTTGCCGACGGCTTCGCCGACGCCGCTGGCGAGATCTTCTATGGCTTTGCTGACGGCATCGGAGCGATAGACCCGTTCGGCGACGTTCGTTGCGAGTTTCTGGGCCTCCTCGCGGTAGGCCAGGGACTTGAGGAGATTGCCCCAACTCGTCTCTTCACGCACTTCCTTGATGGCGATATCGACGCGGGCATCGATGATGGCGTCGACGTTTCCCTTGCGCCATTCGTCGGCGACGAGCGCTTGATAGTCGACCGACCCGATGCTTTTTTCCAGGGAATAGGTCGTGACTTCGGCCACGGCCCGGCGGAATGCATCTTCGTCCTGGGATTTGCAGGCTTCGATGTCGGCACGGGTCACGCCTTGCTGGGCGTAGGCCTTCAGTGTCGGAGTTGCCGCAAGTGAGAGAGCAAGCAGGGCCGAGATTGCCGGTCTCATTACGCGTGCCAAGTCGTCTCACTCCTTAATTCAGTTAAAGTCCAGCCCAATCAGGTTCGCCCTCGGGTGAAGAAAGACCTTGGTTCGAACGGGACACATATGGCCCTGCAACACCGCGCGGTCAGCCCCCAGGTCAATTCTATGCGGTTTCTTCGTGTCAGGAATAGTGCCGCAGCGGCTTCAGCCAAAGGAACTGTTTCATATTTGCGGCGGTTCCGGTGACGAGGGCAGCAACGCCGGCGCAGTCGCCGGGCTGGTGGTCAACATTTGCTGGCAGCGCCAGCAACGGTGGATGTGGCCAAGCTTTCTCGTGATCTCATTTTGAGCTGGTAACGTTCTGTTTCCTAACGACTCCTCGATCTCGAAATATCCAGCCCCAGGTGTTCCGTAGGCGACAGACGATTAATCTGTTTCGGCTTAAATCCTTGGTCAGAGCGGTTCTCAAGCTCTCGGGAACCGGACGTCGGGTTCCCGCGTCAGAGACCGGCCGATTGTGCGCTGCGGCATTCAGTCGGATGTGAGCCGAGTCGATTACTTCGCTGTAACAAAGATCAAATATTCTTGATCCTGGGTTGCACACTTCGGCTGAAACCGGGCTATTTGTGCGCTGCACAAAGCTGTGTTCATAACTTGCGGCGCGATGCCTCATCGCTATTGAGGCCGGGTCGGGGATTTAAACACTGCTGTACTCGACTGGGAGTGGCGAGCGTTCGCGATCAATCAGTGGCGGTCGCAAAAAACCAAGGACGAACGGAGTTTCGCGGTTGTTTGCGGCATCAGGGGCAGACCCGTCTCCGACCGGAGCGGGATAAGCCAGGATCAGATAAGTTAACCAAGCCGACCCAGTTGGTTACGGCATCGTGTTTGCACGTGTTGTTATGATGGCATAGAAATGTCAGCTGGAAGACGGCGAGTTCGGGTAAGGCAATGAAAAGCAAGACGAACAAACTGGCCTTGTTGAACGGCCTGTCCTACGACGGTGGCCGTGTGGGCGTGCTGTTGATCCATAGCCTTGGCGGTACGCCGCTCGAATTGAAATACGTCGCGCAAGGATTTGCCCGCGAAGGCTACTCGGTCGAGTGCCCGATCCTCCCTGGAATGACGAACGGCACGGATGTGTTGAGCCTATCGCGATGGCAGGACTGGTACGGCGAAGTCGAGCGCGCTTTCGAGACGCTGCGCGAGAAGTGCGACACGGTTATCGTCGGTGGTCTGTCGGCCGGTTCAATCCTGGCGCTGAAACTTGCCAAGGACCGTCCTGACGACGTTGCCGGAGTGCTCGCGTTCGCGCCGACGCTTTGGCCGAACGGCTGGGCGGTTCCGTGGACGTTCAACTTTTATCGGCTGGTGCATACGCGCTGGTTCGCACGCATGTTCCGGTTCAGCCAGAGAGCTCCTTACGGCATAAAGGACGAGCGCATCCGCAAGTTCATGGTCGATGCGTTCAAGTCGGAAAACCGAAGGATCGAGGAAGTCTATGCGCGGCCCGGCGTCATGGTGCTCGAATTCTGCCGTCTGGTGAAGAAGGTGCGCAGCGAACTGTCGGGTATCACCACGCCGACGCTGATCGCGCATCCGCGTCACGACGATCAGTCAAACCTGCGCAATGCCCTGACGCTTCAATCCAAACTTGGCGGACCGGTCGAAGCAATCGTGCTGGACGACAGCTATCACATCGTGACGCTCGACCGGCAGCGCGACCTTGTCCTCGAACGGGCTCTCGACTTCAGCGGACGGTTGGTCGCCCGTATCGCACAGGAGCGCAAGAGCGCGGCTCCCCAGCGCACCGCCGACGTCGTCGAGATTACCGGCTGAAGCAGCTTTCCTGGGCTCAAAACGGCTGCCTGACCGGCAGCCGGCGGGAAAAACAAAAAGACCGGGGCGAGGTGAAACTCGATTCCCGGTCTTTCGCGTTCCATTGCTGGTTTATTGCCTGTGGCGCTATCGAGATACTTTCTGCGGTGACGCATTGTCACTGCAGCGCGGGAGGTCGGAAGGCGCGCGTTTCCAATAAATCGACTTTCCAAGGAGTTTCAGCCCGGCATAGCCATAGACCTCGAGAACATCGGGGCGAGCCAGCTTGATCTCGACGTCGTAGCTCGATCCGACTTTCGGATCGTAGACCCAGCCCGAGCCCCATGTTCCATCGGATTGCGGCTGTAAATTCCCGATCACCTGAATTCCGCAAATCGGACGAGCCCGCATCGTCGGTTCGGGATTGTAGATGTCGTGAAGGGGCTGGCCCTTGGAGTTGAGCTGGTTCTCCAGCCAGACGATGTGACCGCAAAGCTTGTCGCCGCACGGGGCGATTTTGACGGCTCCGCGACCGGTATCATCATACCAGAGCCCGAATTCCGCGGGCTCGGCCGATGCCGCCGGGGCCAATGGTGCGAGAAGAAAACCGGCAGCGATGGCCGCCAGGAGCTGTGCCGTTCGGCTTTGTGTCGGGAAAGCAGGCATGGGCATGGCGTTCCTCAATTCCGCTGTTCGATTCCATCGTATTCGGATGAACCATCAAAAGGGCACAAATCAGGTATTTAGTTTCTTATCAATATACAATGACCTGGCCACCGAAAGATGACTTCATAGTGACGCAGCTTATTGAATTGTCCCACAATAACATTATCTTGGCCCATTATTAACCTTACTCAATGCAGGCTTGTGATACAACGCCTCATGTACGGTCGTGCCGGGGTGTGCTGTATCGGCCGTTCCGGGCGCGATTTCGGAGGAGTTCCGGGAGCTTTCGGAAATCGCTCCTTGTGCATTCGACCGGGCGCCGCGTGGGCGTTTCGAGCCGCAACATTAAACAACAGTGAAAAGTCGGATCCGCTTAATGATCTTTACGCTTGCCTTCCGAAATCTTTTTCATGACCGGATTCGTCTTGCGGTCACGCTGGTTGGCATTTTGTTCTCGATCGTCCTGGTTGCCGTGCAGCTTGGGTTGTATCTTGGTGCGAGCCGGATGATCACAGCGAACATCGATCATGCCGATGCCGATCTGTGGATCATGCCATTCGGGGCGAAAAGCTTCGAGGATGGCGGTTTGCTGATGGGCACGCGGGAGCGGCACCAGGCGCTTGCAACCCCCGGTGTCGCTCAGGTGACGCCGCTTGTCGTCCGCTTCACAGAATGGCGCAAGCCGGAGGGCGGGTCGACCCGCGTCGTCGTCGTTGGCACCGATGCCGAGGAAGGCGCGGTGAAGCCCCTGTCGCTGAAAACCGGAACCTGGGAAGACATTAAGGCACCCGACGCCATCGCCGTCGATGAAACGTATCTGAAGGATCTTGGCGTCGATGGCATCGGCGATACCGCGCAGATCGGTCCCAGCCGGGTCAAGGTCGGCGCGCTGACTTCAGGCGTGCGCTCGTTTACGCAATCACCTTACGTCTATACGCCTTTGTCGCGCGCCCGCTCGCTGGTCGGGGCGGAGGGGTCCGATCTGGCGACGTTCCATCTGGTCAAGGTTTATCCGGGGCAGGATGTCGAGCAAGTGCGCACCAGCCTCTTGAACCGTCTCGAAGGCGCGGAAGTGCTGACCACGGAAGAATTCCATCAGCGCAGCCTCCGTCAGTGGCTGTTCCGGACAGGTGCCGGCGTCGCGTTGATCGGCGGGGCGCTCTTGGGCATTCTCGTCGGCACGGTGATCGTGGCGCAGACGCTCTATTCGAGCACCAAGGATCACATCAACGAATTCGCGACGTTGCGGGCGCTCGGCTCATCTTCGGGCTACATCCACAAGGTGATCCTCACGCAGGCCGGTCTCAGTGCGGTGATCGGCTACGTGCTCGGAATGCTGCTGGCGCTGCTGATCGTACTCGGGAGCCAATCGACTCCGCTGCCAATCGTGATGACTCCGCAGCTTGCCGCCGGGCTCTTCACGGTGACGGTATTCATGTGTGCGATCTCGGCCGTATCGGCTATCGTCAAGGTGACAAAGATCGATCCAGCAACGGTGTTCAGCCGATGACACGCAAGAAATCAGCGACCCCAGCCGCCACGGAAAGCAATGCCAAGTCCGAGCCCGTCCTGTCTGCGACAAACATCGTCAAGGAACTGGGACGCGGCGCCGGTACGGTGATGGCCCTCAAGGGCGTGGATCTGCAACTGGTTCCAGGTGAGCTGACGCTCTTGATGGGACCGTCGGGCAGCGGCAAGACAACGCTGTTGTCGATCCTCGGCTGCATCATGACGCCGACGTCTGGTGAACTGACCGTCGCCGGCACCAAGACCGCGGGCCTGTCGCCGGACGAACTGGCAGTTCTCAGACGGGATCACATCGGCTTCATCTTCCAGTCCTACAACCTGTTCCCGACGCTTTCGGCGCTTGAAAATGTCCGCATCGCACTCGATGTCCGAGGGCAGAAGGGCTATGAAGCGGCGCGCCGTTGCGAAGAAGTGCTTCGCGAAGTCGGTCTCGGCCACAGGCTGCGCAACTTCCCGGGCAATCTTTCCGGCGGAGAGCAGCAGCGCGTTGCCGTTGCCCGGGCGATCGTGTCGTCGCCTTCGATCGTGCTGGCCGATGAACCGACGGCCGCACTCGACGGCGAAAACGGCAATGCGGTCATGGAACTTCTGGCGCGGATCGCGCACGAGCAGGGCCGTAGCGTCCTGGCCGTGACGCACGATCCGAGAACCTTGCCCTATGCCGACCGTGTCGTGCGGATCGAGGATGGGCTTATCGTTGGCGAGGAACGCAGACCGGAAGGTCTCGACGCGCCGGAAATCACCGATCTCACTAAGAGGCGAAAAGCGCATGCCTAAGATTGACTCGACGTTCTCGACATTCCTGATTGCCGCGACCATCGCGGGCGGCATCCTGTTCAACTCAATCGACGGCGGCACGCTAGGAGACGGCAAGCATTCGCTGTTCGTCGGCAATGCAGCCGAAGCCCAGAACGCCGAGACTGCCGGTATGCCGCGTTGGGCAGCTTCGGCGACCGGCCGTGTCGAGCCAGCTTCGGGCGTGGTCAATGTCGCGTCCCTGATCGGCGGGCGCATCGTTCAGGTTCCGATCGCTGTCGGCGAGCAGGTCGCCAAGGGCGACGTGCTTGTCCAGCTGGACGACACGGAAGCCCTGCAGCGGATCATGGCGGCAACTGCGGAAGCAGACGTGCGCAAGCTTGAGCGCCAGGAAGAGGAAGTTACAGGGCTGGCGCTGGAGCGGCGGGCAGCCGAAGATGAAGTCGCTGAGGCACGGCGTCAGCGGTTTGCCGCCTGGCGGGCACTCGATGACACCGTCGAATTGAAACGCAGCGGGGAAGCCCGCGAGAGCGATGTCACGGCCGCGCGTGAAACCGCCGAGAAGGCTGACGAGCGACTGGCGACGGCGCGTACTGAACTCGCCAAAGTCAATGCCAAGGCGGACATGCCGCTGCCTGGGCGACTGGATACCTCGCTGACGATTGCCCGCACGGATCTGGCGCTTGCTGAAGAAGCTTTCGAGAAGACACGAATTCGCGCTCCTTTCGATGGCAGCGTACTCAACCTGCTGGCGCGTGTCGGCGAAACCGCAGCGCCGGGGCCCGAAGCTCCTGTCGCGGTATTCGGCGATCTGAGCAAGATGCGGGTTCGCGCCGAAGTCGAAGAGCGCGATGTCGCGAAGGTTCGCATCGGACAGAAGGTGGTTGTGAAGTCGGATGCCTTCCCCAACCAGCAGTTCGAGGGCGTGGTGAAGGAAATTTCCGGCGCACTCGGCAGTCCGCGCATCGCATCGCGCGGTCCACGGCGTCCAAACGACGTCGATGTCCTGGAAGTCCTTGTCGACCTCGAGGGTGTGCCGCCGCTGCTGACGGGGATGCGCGTCGACGTGTTCTTCCATCGCGAGGAAGCCGAGCGCAAATCGGCTTCGATCGGGGCCAAGACCTGAGCGTGATCGGCAAAGTTCCGGGCGTTGCGATCGTTATTCGCGTGCGCGAGACTTGAAAACCAAAAATTCAAAACTCAATACTGAAAACAAAGAGGCCCCGGATGCTACCGTCCGGGGCCTTTTGATTTTTTGCGTTGGGTTGCGTTGCGTTTGGCTTGCGCGTTGGCAGCGTCAGGCGTTGCGTGCGGCAGCGTCGATGTGCTGGGCCAGATCGCGTTCGATGCCGAGGCGTTGGGCGAGTTCGTGAAGGAACTGCTGTTCGCCGCGCGTGTCGGGATCGACGGCGATGCGGGCTGCCGAATAGATCTTGGCGGCCTGCTCCTTCGAATTGACGGCTGCGGCAATAGAATCGGCGGTGGCCGGCGCATTCAATTCGCGGGCCAGGAACTCTTCGGCGGCCGGTTCGAGTTCGCCGCCGCCCTGCTGCAAGCTGTCGAGGATGCGGCGTTGTTCATCGCCGTCGATGCGGCCGTCGGAAGCGGCAGCCGCGATCATGGCGCGCAGCATGAGAATGGCATCGTCGTTTGTGACGGTTGCCGGTTCGAATCCGGAGCCGGTCGGCGGCACTTCGATAGCGCCTTTGCCTGCGGCCGCAGCGGAACTGCCGTTCCGATAGTTCTGGTAGGCCTTGTAGGCGAGGCCGCCGATGAGGGCGAGCGCGCCGAGCTTGGCGGCGGTGACGGCGGCCGAGCGGCCTGTCTCGGTACCAAGGATGAGCGCGCCGAGGCCGCCGAGAGCCGCGCCTGCGCCGAGCTTGTTGCTGGAAATCAGATCCTGCAGGGCTTTCAGCAATTCTTCCGGCGATTTGCCGGAGAGCTGGCGGGAGAGGTCTCCCATCTTGCCGCTGGCGCCGGTCGCTTCGTCGATCTTGCGGGCGCCTTCCGTCGTGCCCTCGGTCGCCTGCCTGAGGAGATCGCCGAGGATGTCGGTGATGCTGGAGCCGGTTCCGCTTTGCGATCCGGCCGTCGGCGCTGACCTGCCACCGGATGGCTGGCCGAGCTTGCCGAGGAGATCGTCGAGATTGAAGCCGTTACCACCGCCGGAGCTTGCCGGACCGGGCTCGTTGCGGCCGCCGCCAAGTTTGCCGAGCAGATCACGCAGCGGGTCGCCCTGGGGGCCACTACTGCTGGAGCCTTCGCCCGGGGGGATCATGTTGCGCAGGAGGTCGCCCAATCCACCGCTGCCCTGGCCACCGAGCAGGTCGCTCAGGGGGTCGCCGTGCTTTCCGGAAACGGAAGCGCCGCCGCGCTGGCCTCCGGTCACCAGGGACTCGAGGATGCTCTTTGCGTCAAACATGGCTATCGCCTCCGAAAACTTGGTGAGAGGCGGCGACATTAGGCCTGCATTGAGACGCCAGCAAGAATCATTGCGTGCAATCCGATACCTGTGATTTTCCTGTCCGGCTCCTATTCGGCCGGTGCCGCACTGCCGGTGCCAGGGCGGTTATCTGTTTTTGCCGGGGCGGTGACTTCGTCTGGTTCGTCGGCCTTGCCGACGAAGGGTGCGACGAGCCGCCAGGCGAGTTGGCCGATGTCGTCCATCAGGACATAGACGGCGGGGACGAAGAGGAGCGACAGCACCGTCGACGATATGAGACCGCCGATCACGGCAATGGCCATCGGCGCGCGGAATTCGCCGCCCGCATCAAGGGCCAGTGCCGAGGGAATCATGCCGCCGACCATGGCGATCGTCGTCATGACGATGGGGCGGGCGCGCTTGCGGCCGGCGTCGATGATGGCCGCGTTGCGCGGGACGCCGCGCTTGACCTCTTCGACGGCAAAGTCGACGAGCATGATGGCGTTCTTGGTGACGATGCCCATCAGCATGAGGATGCCGATGACGACGGGCAGGCTGATCGGGTTGCCGGTCAGGGCGAGGGCGACGATGGCGCCGCCGATCGAGAGCGGCAGCGAGAACAGAATCGTGATCGGCTGCAGGAAGCTTGCGAACAGCAGAACGAGCACGGCGTAGACCATCATCAGGCCGGCGCCCATCGCCGTCGCGAAGCCTTCGAACACCTCGACCATGATCTCGGCGTCACCGAACTGTTTGACTTCGACGCCATCGGGAAGGTTCTTGGCGGCGGGGAGCGCAAGGATGGCATTGACGGCATCGCCGAGCGGGGATTCGCCGACGAGGTCGGCGCCGATCAGGATGCGGCGGCTGCGATCGAAGCGGTCGATGGCGGTCGGCCCCTGCGAGAGTTCGAATTTCGCCACCGTTGCAAGCGGCACGTAGCCGCCCGCGGCTGTCGGCACCATCAGGTTTTCCAGAAGCTGGCGGTCGGAGCGCGCGCTATCGGGGAGCTTGACGCGGATCGGTACTTGGCGGTCGCCAACATCGAATTTAGCAAGGTTGGCGCCGATGTCGCCGATGGTGGCGACGCGGACGGCCTCCGAGATGGCCTGCGTCGACACGCCAAGATCAGCGGCAATGTCGGTCCTGGGATAGACACGCAGCTCGGGCCGGTCGAGTTCGGCCGTCGAGACGACGTTGAGAAGCGCCGGGATGCGCTTGGCCTCGCTTGTCAGCGCGGCACCGACGCGTTCGACCTCGGCGGCGTTCGGACCGCCGACGACGAGCTGGACCTGGCGCTGGCCGTTGTCCTGCATGAACCAATAGCGGATGTCGGGAATATCAGCGAGATCGCGGCCGATCTGTTCCTGGATTTCGGCCTGGGAAATGGTGCGCTTGCTCTTGTCGGTGAGGTTGATGATCAACGTCGCCTTGCGCACTTCGGCGCCCGATCCGAGGATCGTTCCGCCGTTGACGAAAACGCTTTCGACATTGGGGTCTTTATTGAGGCGCTCGGCAATGCGGCTCGTCACATCGCGGGTGTCTTCAATGGGCGAGCCGGGCGGCAGTTCGACGCCCAGCAGCGAGCGGCCGAGATCCTCGGTCGGCAGGAAGCCCGAGGGCAGCAGGTAGAACGAACCGACCGAACCCGCAAAGATCATCAGGCCGAGCGCGACGGAAGCGATGCTGTGGCGAACGGTCCAGCCGACGAGGCGCGTGTAGGCCTTCGTCAGCCAGCCTTCCTTTTGTTCGGGCTCGGCCTGCCGCATGAAGTAGGCGGCAAGCAGCGGCGTGATGAGGCGTGCCACAAGCAGCGAGAAAAACACTGCGAATGCCACGGTTAGTCCGAACTGCTTGAAGTACTGTCCGGCGATGCCGCCCATGAAACTGACCGGAACGAACACGGCGATGATGGTGACGGTAATCGCAATGACCGCCAGGCCGATCTCATCGGCGGCCTCGAGGGCGGCGCGGTAGGCGGATTTGCCCATGCGAGTGTGGCGGACGATGTTCTCGATCTCGACGATGGCGTCGTCTACGAGAATGCCGGTGACGATGGTGATGGCAAGCAGCGAGACGAGGTTCAGCGAGAAGCCGGCGGCACTCATGGCCCAGAACGCCGGAATGATCGATAGCGGCAGGGCGATGGCGGCGATGACGGTGGCGCGCAGGTCGCGCAGGAACAGGAAGACGACGAAGACGGCGAGGGCTGCGCCTTCAAGCAGCGTCTTCATGGTGGCTTCGTAGGTGCCGACGGTGTTGTCGACGGTGTTGTCGATGCGCTCGATGCGGGCGTCGGTATAGTCGGCGGCGATGCTCGCAATTTCCCTCGTAACGGCTCTTGAAACGGTCAGATCGCTGGCGCCCTTGCTTCGCGAGATGGCGAAGGCGACCACGGATCCGCCGTCGAGCTCGGCAAATGTGCGCGGCTCTTCCCACGAGTCTGTGACGGTCCCGAGTTCATCGAGCCGGATATTGCGTCCGCCCGGCAGCGCGATGGACGTCGCGGCAAGATCGGCGACGGTCTTTTTGCCGGCGAGCGTGCGGATCGCCTGCTCGCGGCTGGCGATTTCACCGCGGCCGCCAGCGAGATCGATGTTGGTGGCGCGGAGCTGGGCGTTGACTTCGCCGGCGGTGATGCCGAGCGACAACAGCCTGTCGGGGTCGAGCGTCACGTGGATTTCCCGCAGGACGCCGCCGATGCGGTCGACGGCAGAGACACCCGACACGCTCTGCAGGCGGCGCTTGATGGTATCATCGACGAACCAGGACAGCTCTTCAATGGTCATCGAGGGTATGCGAACCGTGTAGGTGACGATCGGCAGTCCCTCGATCTCGATACGCTGGATGATCGGTTCGTCGATGGTGCGCGGCAGGTCGCTGCGGATGCGGGCGACTGCATCCTTGATGTCGTTCAAGGCGCGGTCGGGATCGATCTCAAGGCGGAACTCCACCGTCGTCACCGAGGAACCTTCGGTCAGTGCCGAAGTCTGATGCTTGACGCCGGTGATGCCGGCGATCGCGTCCTCGACCTTTTTGGCGACCTGGGTCTCAAGCTCGGCGGGTGCCGCCCCGGACTGGGTGATCATCACCTGGACGATCGGAACGTCGATGTTGGGGAAGCGGGTGACCGGCAGCGTGTTGAAGCTCAGCCAGCCCAGCACGATGAGCACCAGGAAGAGCACGAGCGAGGGGATCGGCTGGCGGATGGCCCAGGCTGAGACGTTCATCAGTTGGCCTCGCTGACGCGCGGGCGCGGCGCCACGGGGCGGACCGCATCGCCATCGCGCAGGAAGGTCCCGGCCCTGGCGACGACGACGTCGCCCGGGGCAAGGCCGGACTTGATTTCGACATCCTCGTTCGACGTCAGGCCGCGCGTCACTGGCGCGGTCGCGACTTTGCCGCCGGATACCCTCTGGACGAAGGCCTCTCCGTTTTCGAACAGGATCGCAGACTGCGGAACCGACAGCCCCTTGCTGGTCGCAACAGTCAGTGTCCCGCGCCCGAAGGCGCCGATCTTCAGTTGCGGGCCGCTGCCAAGAAAGATGCGCACGCTGCCGAGGCGAGTGGTGCGGTCGATCTCCGGGGAAACGAGGCGGACCTCGCCTTCGACGCTGCCGGCGCCGGCAATCTCGATGTCGGCTTTCTGGCCGGGGGCGATGCTGGCAAGTTTGGGCTCGGTGACGTAGGCTTCGAGTTCGATGCCGCCATCGCGCGCAAGAACGAACATCGGCGTCTTGGTGCCGGAAGCGACGTCGCCGATGCGCGCTGCGCGGCGGGTGATGAGTCCGTCGGCGGGCGAGCGGATTTCGGTGCGCGTCAGGTTCCAGTCCAGCTCGCGCAATTGCGCCGCGATCTGGGCCTTATCGGCTTCGGCCAAGAGAACCCCGTCACGCGCCGCGACAAGTTGCGCCCGCGCGGTGCGGGCTGCGGCCTGGCGCTGATCGTATACGGACTCGGAGAGGTACTTGCTTTTCAGAAGCGGTTCGGCGCGGGCCAGTTGGGCTTCGGCTTGTTCCAGCGTCGCCTCGGCTTCCCTGATGCGGCTCGTGGCCTGGGCGATGGCCGCGTCGGCGCGCCGGAGGCTGGCTTCGCTCTGCGCCTTCTTGGCCTCAAGCGTTTCGCGCTCAAGGGTTGCCAACACCTGGCCCTTCTTGACCGTGTCGCCGGCTTCGACGGCCAATGATACGACGCGAAGACCCTCGACTTCGGGCGCGACCAGAATTTCCTCGCGGGCAACGAGCGTGCCCGTCACCATGATGCGCTCGACGAACTCGCGCGTGGAGGCGGTTGCCACCGAAACGGCGGGAGCGATCGGCTTGCGGTCGGCGGCATCCTTGCTTCCGGCGGCTTTCCCGGCAGCGGCTTCTGCTTTGTCCTGCGTCAGTGTCCCGGCCAGTTCGCCGGCGCCTTCGCCAAGCTGTTCAAGCTGTGCGGAAAGGTCAATCTTGCCCGTGTACGACAAGAAACCCAACGAAGCGCCGACGATGAGGAGGACGGCAAGGACGGTCCACTTTCTCATGAATGTCCCTCCAGGACATTTGTATCGGACGGGCCGTCTTGGTTCGCGTTGCCGTCGGATTTCGGTGCGTTCAGAAGCGCGCTCACCGCGGTCATCACGGAGCCCATCAATTCGCGGCCGTTGAATGCGGGATCGACGGCGCGGCGCCAGAACATGCCTTCGCCGATAATGCAGATCGTCTGCGCCATCTTGCGGGCGTCGCCGACCGGATTAATGCGGCCCTCGCGCGTGGCGCGATCGATCAACTCGGTGAAGCTGTCGATGACGAAGCGGTCGCAGGCCTGGAACAGTTCGGCGATCTTTTCATTGCGGGTTGCCTCGGCTGCGATTTCCAGGTTGAGGATGCGCTTATACTGCGGCTCTTCGACCGCGTAATGTTCGCCAAGCGCGGCAAGTGCCGCGGTAAAATCGGGGGCATTCGCCAGTTCGGCCAATTCGTCGGCGAGTTGGGCGCGGTTGCGCTCGACGATACCGGCGATGAGGGCTTCCTTGGATTCGAAATGCAGATAAAGCGCGCCGGGGCTGATGGCGGCCTCCGCGCAGATGTCGGCCATCGTGCAGCGGTGGAACCCGGCCCGCGCAAAGCAGCGTTCGGCAGCATCGAGGATGTGCTCGCGGCGGGCTTCAAGGGTTGCTGGTTTCAGCTTGGGCATGTCGTTCGATGTTCCAATGCGTTGGCCGGTCCGATCTTCGAATTCTTCGTCCGGTCTGTGGTTCGAGCCCTTGGGGGCCTGGATAATCCGAAACGGCGGAGTTTCCGCCGGCTAAAGTTGAGGCGTTGAGTCCTGGGTGTCGCAGCCGCAAGGTTACATATCCTACTATACAAAACGAATGTTCGTTTTATGTCGGATCAGGTCTGCGGCATTTCAACCCATATTTTTTTTGGTTCATGCGCGACCGCTGCTTCGCGGGCGTTCACTTTTCATGGACTTGCATCGCAATTCTCAAGTCTTTGTTCTGTCGCATTTTCGAACCGCGAATCCGTAGCTCGTCTTCGGCAAGACACGGCGCACGCTCCCGCCATCGCGGGGGCAGGCTTTTTTGCTGAAGATGCTCCAATGGTTTCTATGGAAGAATACGTCGCCCGCCTAAGGCCGATCACAGGCGTGAGGTGGGCCGGCGCACTTAAGACAGCTTTGCGGCCGCTGGGCAGTTCCAGAAGAGACAATCTTGTCGGCCGTTCACTTCTTGCGGCAGGGAATGCCGTCGAACTGACAAACCGTGCCCGCGGGTCCCGAAAAGCAGCGCTCGGTGGTGTCTTCGGCCCGTTGCCAATTGGCGTAAGGGTCGCCGAGGCCCGGTAAGACGCGGACTTTGGCGCGCCAGTTGGCGTGGGCCTTGATGCGGGCGAGCCATTCGTAGCCGGCTGGTTCCCCACTGGCATAAACGGACTGCGAAGCGCACGTCTTGTTGGACATTTCAGGTGTACCGGCGGCCTCGGCAAAAAGGCCGGCCGAGGCATGGATGAAGGCTATGGCAGCGGCAACGCTCAAGGACCTGGCGGCGGACTTTGCGATACGTGAGGCGGGCAGCATTCGCGAAATTCCCAAGTTGCGCATCGATTGAAGCATAAGTTGCCGGCGTTCTCTTGGGGAACCGGATTTTTCGTCCGCGCTCTTTCGATGCGCCTTCGGATGCGCACTTCGCATCCGGCGCCGTACGATTCTCCGCACCCGGGCGTTTTGGCACCCGAACGGCGAGTTGGGCGGACCGCACTCGCGCTAGAACTGCGTGATCCAGTTGAGGGTTCCGTAGGCGGATGTCTCCTCGCGAAAATCGCCAAGCAGGCCCGCGGATCCCGCGAGTTCGCCGCCGTACCATTCATACCGGACAAACATCCCGACACGGCCATAATCGATTGGGTCGGAGCGGAACCTGTCACGTTCGCCGCTGATCTTGTAGTCGCCCTGTCGGTCGATGTTGATGCCGATTTCCGGACCGACCGAAATGTTCGGCGCCAGGCGATAGCCGATGCGGCCGCGTGCCGAGCGGGCGTTGTGGGCCTGCGACCATGCCAGATTGAGGGAGGCAAAACCCTTTTCGCCGATGTTGAACCAGAACTCGGCGACGGCCTTGGCGCCGATCTCGGAGCCCTGAACCTTGTTGTTGGGATCGAAGGGTTGGATCTGATGATCGGAGAAGGCAACGCCGGCAAATAATTTCAGGATGAGTGGATCGAGGCGCCAGAGGTATCCGACAAGGGCGTCCGCGAAAGTGACGTCTGCCGAATAGGAGCGGCCGATCAGGCTGGAGTTGTCGAAGGATTGATAGGTATAGCGCCCATAGCCGCCGACGAAGCGCAGCCGCAAGCCGTCCTGGTGGATGTCGCCGAGTGGTGCGAGCGTCGTTCCGGAGTAGATGAGCCAGTAATTGTCTGCCGCATCGGCGCCGGCCCATACTTCGTAATGCCGATGACCGCCGTTTTCAGCAGGTCCGTCGTTGGGCTCGCTGACGGAAGGCCGGTCCGAAGCCGATGCCCGGTCATCGAGCAAGGCCGAATTCGCCAGGGATACAGCAGCGGCGACGAAAACACAGCGGATCCACGCGGCGCAGAGCCGGATCGACCAGTAGCCCGTTTGGGTCCCGCGACGCACCTTAAACGACTCGAAGCAACAACTAACAAAACAACTCTTGCCACGCATCATTCATGGTTAACAAAAGCAAAGTCAACGAAAGCCGACAGCAATCTCCCAATATTCAATCTATGGTTGTGTGTATTATTTTGTTTAAACCTTTGGTTCTTCGGCAGCGATGCGGTCGCAACGCATTTCGCGCCGGGAGGTAACGACGACTTGGCGGTTTGAGATTCATTGGCGCATTGCGGAATTTGGAACACTTTTGCGCAGCAACAACCTTGCAGCATTCTGCCGATGAGTTATATCTCCGGCTGGTGGAAACGACGAACTCGATGTGTTCAGAAGGAGGCCCCGTCCAATGAATTTCTATATCAATAACAATGCTTTCGCTCCAGACGCCTTGAAGCGGATCGCCGAGCAGTATTATTCCCCCACGGCTCCCGACGCCACTGATGTAGCCCAGAGCGGGGGGAGGGCGATGGCGCGGTGCCAACTCGAAATGTGGGCACTCACGACGCGGCGCACGCGGGCGGCGCTTGCCTTCCCGGCGCAACTTGCCGCCTGCCGGACGCCAGACGATTTCATGAGCGCATATATCGACTTCTGGCGGACGGCATTCACGGAGAGTGCTGACACAACTCGCCGCGTGAGTGATTTATTGGCGCCGCGCGCCGTGGCAGATAACCCCGTGGTCGAGAGGCAGGTGCCGGCTGGTCCCAAGGTGGTGTTATCGGGTCCCGGCAAGAAGGTTCGCAAAGGCGCGCATTCGGCCCGAGGCGACGAACTGCGGCGCGCTTCGTAGCGTTCAGTCGCGGCTACTCCGTCGCGAACAGCCTGCGCCGTGACAGTCGTTTCCGGCTGCACACTTCGTTCCCGCAGTGTGGAGCCGGAAGACATACCAAAGTCTTGGTTGGTTTCTGGCTTTTTCGCTCACGGGCCAATCGGCCCATGGCCGGGCCCTCCGCGGGGCGGCGCTGCTTTTGGTCAACATTCAGCAAGCTGTTGAGCAGCCGGGCCACAGTCGTGGCCTTGGAGTGCTTCCACCTAAATCTGAAGAGATCTAATACTCCGGCTGGCCGCTTGCTTGGCTTGCGAACCTGCAGCAAATATTGGAACAGCAGGTTTTTTGCGGATTTTTTTATCTTCGGAGAAAACCGATTCATATGTGGCGACGTTTCAACCGGGCATCGTCGGCGTCTTGGCGGGTGTCGGTCGCAGCGTTTGGTGGAGCCAACTTGAAAGCCAACTTCTTTAATTGGCGCCTGCAGCTTCTAGCGCTCATCCTTGGGGTTGGCGTGTACGCTGCTGTCAATGGATTGGACCCTGCGGGGTTCGCGCGCGACCTGTCTGGCGTGGAATCGGGGAGTTCCGCCGTGCCGGTCAGTATGCCAGGCCGAATTTCGCCGCTTGCAACGATCGAAGACGTGATCGTCAAGAAGTATCCGAAATTGGCGCACATTTCGCCCGCCGAGCACGAAAACTTGCGAGGGCTGCGCGGGCGCGACGGGATGATCCTGCTCGATGTTCGCGAGCCGAGCGAATTTGCGGTCAGCCATCTTGCCGGCGCCCACCGCGTCGATCCGGATGCTTCGCTGGAAAGCCTTCTCGCGACGACAGGGGTGGTCGATGGAAAATCCATCATCTTTTATTGTTCGGTCGGCGCGCGCAGCGCGGAACTTGCCCAGCGGATGCAGGAACGGCTGACAGCGCTCGGCGCGGATGCGGTCGCCAACCTGAGCGGCGGCATCTTCAAGTGGCACAATGACGAGCGCGCGCTTGTGGATGGCAGCGGATCGACGAACCTCGTGCACGGCTACAGCGCATATTGGGGCCAGCTTATCCGACGCAAGGAACTGATCGCCGTCGAGCCGCCGGGCGCCAAGCCCGGGGAGCGCGCGATGAAGGGAACGACAAAACCGGCGAGCTGAACGCCTCGTTCGCAACACGTCAGAGCTTGGCCAGGGCTTCTCCAAATCCGGCAAGCGAAATCGGAATGCCGATGCCGGCTTCCTCGGTCTGGAAGATGATGAAAACGGCAGATTTCCCGGTTCGCAGTTTTTCAACCAGCGTCGGATCGACCGTAACCTGTGCGTAACAGGCAAACGAATTGCACCGCAGGAAAGGTGCGTTGCCGACATCCTGGCCGTCGATCTTGAGACCGAGTCCGGGAGGCAAGAGGACGCCAAGCGGCGCGAAAACGCGCAAAACCTGATTTCCGTCAGAGAATTTCTGGAAATAGACGGTCAGCCCGACGTTGTTGCGGTCTTCCGCGGTGACGCTCTGGACGATGGCGCAGACTTCGTTACTTGCGCCGGGTGGCGGCGGCTTGCAGACGATCTGCCAGTCGCCGTGCTGGGAGCGTACCTTGCCGTCGCGGGTCTGTGCAGCAAGACCGGCCGGCGCCAGAGTGAAAAATACCAGTACCATGGCCGCTGAAAAACCTGCGGCTGCGCGCATAACCCCTCGAATTCCCAAGATGATTCCAGTCGTACCCGACACTGTGCCGTTCCTCCCCGCGCTGCAGCCAGTGATGCAATTCCCGCACCCCGGCGTTTCAACCGATTGCCGGAGTGCGGCAGCGCGGCAATTGCAAATGCATCGAGTTCGGTGAGGAAAACGGCTAAAAAAGGACTGCCGCTGACATATTTCAACAGCGGGCTAATTGATCCTCGTCACGGTCGCATTCGATCGCGCGCATATGACGCATGAAAGTTGACTTGTGCTGCAAGCCTTGGTTTTGATCAATGCGCGTGCGCGCCATCTCGCTTCATGCCATGGAAAAAGTCATCGGCTGGGTCCGCTCTTTCGGGACTCGCTGGGTCGGATGTGCAATAGACGACGATATCGTCGTGATGAAGAATCAGTCGTGCGGACGAAACCAAAGGGGGCCTGGATCATCCAGGCGAATAAGGGAGCGAAGAATGGGGAAGCGACTGCTTGAGGCTCTGCCGTGGGCCGGTCTCGCGAGCCTCGCTGCATTGGCGCTATTCGCAATGCCAGCCAGCGCCGAAGTTTTTGGACAGGCTGTCGATGGGCAGCTTGGACTGCAGCCGGCGGTTACGCAGGTCGCGCATGAGATCAACACCTTCTACGATCTGGTGAACTACATCATCATCGCGATCACCCTGTTCGTTCTCGGGCTGCTCGTCTATGTCATGTTCGCATTCCGCGAGAGCCGCAACCTGACCCCGTCGCGTACGACGCACAACACGACGGTCGAAGTCCTCTGGACCGTCCTGCCGATCATCATCCTGGTCATCATTGCGGTGCCATCCTTCAAGCTGCTCAATCTCCAGTATTCGTATCCGAAGGCCGACCTTACGATCAAAGCCACCGGTCATCAGTGGTACTGGTCGCACGAGTATCCCGACCAGGGCGGTTTCACCTTCGACACCTACATGCTCGACAACGACGGCCGCAAAGAGTTGATCGACAAGGGCTTGCAGGCGCCGCGTAACCTCGCCGTCGACAACGATGTCGTGGTTCCGGTCAACAAGGTCGTGCATGTGCTCGTGACGGCTGCCGACGTTCTGCACAACTGGACAATTCCGGCGTTCGGGTCGAAGACCGATGCCGTCCCGGGCCGTCTCACGGCGACCTGGTTCAAGGCCGAACGCGAAGGCGTCTACTACGGCCAGTGTTCGGAACTTTGCGGCGTCAATCATGCCTTCATGCCGATTGCCGTTCGCGTGGTCAGCCAGGAAACCTTCGATGCCTGGGTCGAAGCCCGCAAGGCGGACGACGAGGACAAAGCGCTCGAGATCCTGCACAAGGCGGAGCTCGAATCGAACGGCCGCAAGGTTGCGACGACTGCGCAGTGACAGCAGCGGCCATGCCGTAGCGTGGCCAACGACAGCTCATCCATGAAATCGCGGAAGCTGTGCCGGCTTCCGCTGCCGCATTCAAAGGCTCAAGGGGAACGACGAAGATGGCAACGGCTCAAGCTGGATACAATGCAAACGGTGCACCGACGAGTTTCGTCAAGCGCTGGTTGTATTCGACAAACCACAAAGACATCGGAACCATGTATCTGATCTTCGCCATGATGGCGGGGGTGGTCGGCGGCGCGCTTTCGGTCGCCATGCGCATGGAACTTGCGCAACCGGGTCTGCAGTATTTCGCGGACAATCCGCACCTGTTCAACGTGTTCGTCACCTCGCACGGCATCATCATGATCTTCTTCATGGTCATGCCGGCCATGATCGGCGGCTTCGGAAACTGGTTCGTGCCGCTGATGATCGGCGCTCCCGACATGGCGTTCCCGCGCATGAACAACATTTCGCTCTGGCTGCTGCCGGTCGCATTCATCCTGCTCATCTGCTCGCTATTCGTCGAAGGCGATAGCGGCGGTTCGGGAGTGGGTGGGGGCTGGACACTCTATCCGCCGCTGGCGACGACCGGTTCACCCGGCCCGGCGATGGACTTCGCCATCCTGTCGATGCATATCGCTGGCGCCTCCTCGATCCTGGGTGCCATCAACTTCATCACGACGATCTTCAACATGCGCGCTCCGGGCATGACGATCCACAAGATGCCGCTGTTCGTGTGGTCGATCCTCGTTACGACGTTCCTGCTGCTGCTGTCGCTGCCGGTGTTCGCCGGCGCCATCACCATGATGCTGACCGACCGCAACTTCGGCACGACGTTCTTCACGGCTTCCGGCGGTGGCGATCCGATCCTCTACCAGCATCTGTTCTGGTTCTTCGCGCACCCTGAAGTCTACATCCTGATCCTGCCGGGCTTCGGCATGATCAGCCAGGTCGTGTCGACCTTCTCGAAGAAGCCGGTATTCGGCTATCTCGGGATGGCCTACGCAATGGTCGCCATCGGCGTCGTCGGCTTCGTCGTGTGGGCGCACCACATGTACACGTCCGGCATCAGCGTCGAAACGCAGGCCTACTTCGTGTTCGCGACCATGGTCATCGCGGTTCCGACCGGCGTGAAGGTGTTCTCCTGGATCGCGACGATGTGGGGCGGGTCGATCTCGTTCCGCGTGCCCATGATCTGGGCGCTGGGCTTCATCTTCCTGTTCACGGTCGGTGGGGTTACCGGCGTCATGCTGGCAAACGCGGGCGTCGACCGCGCGCTGCACGACACCTACTACGTGGTCGCACACTTCCACTACGTGCTGTCGCTTGGCGCCGTGTTCTCGATCTTCGCGGGCTGGTATTACTGGTTCCCGAAAATCTCGGGCAAGATGTACTCCGAGTTCTGGGGCAAGCTGCACTTCTGGCTGACATTCATCGGCGCCAACGTCCTGTTCTTCCCGCAGCACTTCCTCGGGGCCGCCGGCATGCCGCGCCGCTACGTGGACTATCCGGACGGCTATGCGTTCTGGAACCAGATCTCCTCGATCGGGTCCTACATCACGGCGCTCGGTACGATCTGCTTCTTCATCGGCGTGTTTGTCGCCCTGTCGCGCCGCGAGCGGGTCGGCAACAACCCGTGGGGTGAAGGCGCAACGACGCTGGAGTGGACGCTTTCTTCGCCGCCGCCCTACCACTGCTACGAGACGTTGCCGAAGATCAAGGCAACCGAACACCATTAAGCCGGTCGAGCCGCTGGCTGCCACGCGCAGCCGGCGGCGAGATGGCTCCGGTTTTTCTGGAGCAGGCTATCGAAGGGCGGGCAGATGTCCGCCCGTAGTCTATCGGATGTAAACGACTAACCGAACGAATTATCCGGTGCATGGCCGCCCGCAGCGTTGCAGCGGCGCGCTGAGAGCCGGAAACAGCACCTGAATCACGAACCTCAAAAAAAGCGGGTCGGTTGAAGCGATGACACTCGAGACGCAGGTCGAAGGCACGGAAATCGGAGCAGGCCCGGCGGTTGGCGATTTCATTGCGCTGATGAAGCCGCGGGTCATGTCTCTTGTCGTCTTTACAGCGCTGGTCGGAATGATGGCGGCGCCCGGCGGCCTGCATCCTGTCCTGGGGTTCATCGCTCTGCTCTGCATTACCATCGGTGCGGGTGCTTCGGGCGCGCTCAACATGTGGTATGACGCGGATATCGACCGGCACATGGCGCGCACGGCGGCGCGGCCGATCCCACGCGGCCTGGTCACTGCCGGCGAAGCCTTGACATTCGGCACGGTGCTATCGGTAACCTCGGTGCTGACGCTCGGCGTCCTCATCAACTGGACCGCCGGCGCACTGCTGGCGCTGACCATCGCCTTCTACATCTTCGTCTACACGATGTGGCTGAAGCGGCGGACGCCGCAGAACATCGTCATCGGCGGGGCGGCCGGCGCGTTTCCTCCGATGATCGGCTGGGCGGCAGTAACCGGCGGCGTGTCGATCGAGGGCATCGTGCTGTTTCTCATCATCTTCATGTGGACGCCCCCGCACTTCTGGGCGCTGGCGCTGTACAGATGCCGCGACTACGAGCGCGTCGGCGTGCCGATGCTGCCGGTCGTTGCCGGGCCCGACGAAACGCGCCGCCAGATCGTCATCTATTCGTTGCTGCTCGTGCCGGTTGCGATTTCGCCCTATTTCATCGGCCTCGGCGGACTGGCCTATCTGGTGACGTCGAGCGTGCTGGGGGCGATCTTCCTGTGGCTCGCGGTCAGGGTCTACCGGGTGCGCGAGGGCCGGGCGGCCGACAAGGTCGCCAAGCAGCTGTTCGCCTTCTCGATCTTCTACCTGTTCGCATTGTTCGCTGCGCTGCTCGGCGAAAATATTGCCGAGCGGCTGATCGCGTGGGGCGTGTTCGGCGGGCTGACGGCGTAGGACAATCTGACGCCAATGCGGACTTGGTAAGCGAACCGGGCAAGCGGACAGGGGCAAGACGATGGCGGCGGCAGGAACCAGGAAATAGCGAGACGGTCACGGATGACGGGTAGAAACGATAGCAAGATGACGAAAGCGCAGATCGAGGCGGAACGCGTCAAGCGTCAGCGCTTGAGGTCGATCGCCATCGCCGTCGGACTCGGCGTTCTGGTCGTCCTGTTCTACGCTGCCACAATCGTGCATCTTGGTGGCAACGCACTGAACCGACCGCTCTAGATCGCGGCAACCGGCAAACGAAAAGGACGTTCGTTCAACGATGACCTCATTGCCCGCCACTATAAGGCCGGATATCAGCCGCAAACATCGCGCGGTGGGGCTGGCGTGTGCGGCCGTCGCCGCCGGCATGGTGGGAATGTCGTATGCGGCCGTGCCGCTCTACCGGATGTTCTGCCAGGTGACGGGCTTCGGGGGCACGACGCAGGTCGCCGTGGCTCCATCGACGAAGGTCCTCAACCAGGCAATCGTCATGCGGTTCGATGCCAACGTGTCGGACGCGCTGGCTTGGAAGTTCGAGCCGGTCGAACGCAAGTTCGATATGAAAATCGGCGAGAACCGGCTGGCGAATTACCGTGCGACGAACCTTTCGGACCAGACCCTCACGGGGACCGCGACGTTCAACGTTTCGCCGGAGGCCGCCGGTATCTATTTCAACAAGATCGAGTGCTTCTGCTTCACCGAGCAGACGCTGAAGCCCGGCCAAAGCGTCGACATGCCCGTGAGCTTTTTTGTCGACCCGGCTTTCGCGGACGATCCGAACACCGCAAAAATCACGCAGCTGACCTTATCCTATACGTTCTATCCCGTCGCCGGCGCCAAGGCCGCGGCGCGGGCCGGCGCCAAGGGAACGATGGAAGGCGGGGGATGAATGTGGTTCGATAAGTAAAAGCGGGCAGCAGCGATGCAGCCGCTTTCCGACATAGTCATTGACACCCCGGCGGGCTGAAGAGCTCAACCGGAACGAGACCAACGCTGAGGGAACTTCGGGAGAACGCACATGGCGGACAGCCACGCTAAACATCACGACTATCATCTTGTCGATCCAAGCCCATGGCCGCTGGTGGCTTCAATCGCCGCGCTCGGCACCGCGATTGGAGCGATTGGCTGGATGCGTTCGGCGAAGGGTACGCCGCTCGATTTGTTCGGCCTTGAGATCGCGGGACCGTGGATGTTCCTGATCTGCTTTGCGGTGCTCGCATTCACTGCCGCGTTATGGTGGGCGGACATCGTCGGGGAGGCCCACAAGGGCGATCACACGCCGGTCGTGCAGCTGCACCTGCGCTACGGCATGATCATGTTCATCGCTTCCGAGGTGATGTTCTTCGTCGCCTGGTTCTGGGCCTATTTCGACGCAGCGCTGTTTCCTGCCGGTGTCTTCCAGCCGGAAAACGTGACGCAGACGATCGGCATGGTTCAGCGCAACGAGATTACCGGCGGGCATTGGCCACCGCAGACCGCCGAGGCTTTCAGGCACACCTTCGACCCCTGGGGACTGCCGCTCGTCAACACGCTGATCCTGCTTTTGTCGGGCGTCACTGTAACGTGGGCGCATCACGCGCTTCTGGAAAACAAGCGCAGCCAGCTGATCTGGGGTCTTACCTGCACGGTGGTGCTGGGTCTGCTGTTTACCGCCTGCCAAGCTTACGAATACGGTCATGCCGCGTTCGACTTCTCGGGCCACATCTATGGCGCCACGTTCTTCATGGCGACCGGCTTCCATGGCGCGCACGTGATCATCGGCACGATCTTCCTGTTCGTGTGCCTGATCCGGGCGATGCGCGGAGACTTCACGCCCAAACAGCACTTCGGGTTCGAGGCGGCTGCATGGTACTGGCACTTCGTCGACGTCGTCTGGCTGTTCCTGTTCGCCTCGATCTACGTCTGGGGCGCAGGCGCGGGCGGCGGCGGTCACTGAGAGTAGAGCAACTTCATCCGATCCGGGAATCGCCTTCGCGATTCCGTCTGATCGGATCACTCTATTCCGGTCCAGGACAACAAACACGTTTCGAGCGAGGGCGGCGATTGGCCGCCCTCGACTTTTTCGGGCTTCCGGTTCTTTCTGACATTCTTGAAATTGAATTTGAGGTTGGGCGATGACCGAGACCGGAAACGAGAGCGCGCAGGTTCCTCCCGGCGGAGTTTCGCCCGTCTATGCCGGGGTCATGGCGAAGTGTCCGCGTTGCGGCAAGGGATCGCTGCTGCATACATTCCTCAACCTGCGCGACCGCTGCTCGGTGTGCGGGCTCAATTACAGGTTCGTCGATACGGGGGACGGGCCGGCGATCTTCGCGATTTTCATTCTCGGGGTCCTGGTGCTCGGCGGCGCCTTGTGGGTCGAATTCAAACTCGAGCCGCCGCTTTGGGTGCATGCCGTACTTTGGGGAATCGTAACGCCGATCCTGGCAATCGGCCTCCTGCGCTTCCTGAAGTCGTTCCTGGTCGCGCTGCAATACTACCACCGGGCCGAAGAAGGCCGCCTGTCCAAGGATTGAGCCATTTGGCGAGGAGTTTGCCATGATCGGGCGGTTGCGGCGCGCAGGGCTCGTTGTGCCGGGGGTCATGAGCCTGATCGGTCTGGGGATCCTGATCGGGCTCGGCTGGTGGCAGATCGTACGCAAGGCCGAAAAAGAAGAACTGATCGCCAAAATCGAAGGAAAGCGCACAGGCGAATCGCTCGACCTGGAGAACATTCTGCTCCGCGGTCCGGCGGGCGAGGCCGACTATCAGCGGGTGCGTGTTTCCGGCACCTTTGTCCCCGGCAAGGAGCGGTTCTATTATGCACCGCAGCCGCGGCTCGGACCGGGCTATGATATCTATCAGCCGCTCAAGTACACCGCGCAGAAGGTCGTCTGGGTCAACAGGGGCTATATTCCGGAGCGCGAACGGGGAAATCCGCAATCCTGGCGGACACCCGAAGGCGAAGTCACGGTGATCGGGACCGCGCGACTGCCGGCGATGCCTGGAAACTTCACGCCGGAGAACGACATCAAGGGCAACGTCTGGTATTGGCGCGATCTTGAGGGAATGCACAACTCGGCGTTCGCCGGGGCGGAGGGCATCGGGACCGCGCCGCTGTTCGTCGTGGCCGAGCCTGAGACGGCGCTGAGCGAAGTCAAAAAGGCGCACTCGGCAGACGGGCCTTGGCCGAAGCGCGGCGTATCCGATCTGGTCATTGTCAATCGGCACCTCGAATACGCGCTGACCTGGTTCGGGTTGGCGACGACCCTGGCCGGCGTCTTTGCGGCCTTCGCGTGGACGCGGCTGCGAAATGTTCGGTAGCCCTCGAGAAAGCGGCGGAAATCGGGCGACCCTCTCCTCCATTGAAAACTCCCGCCTTGTTGTTGGTGGCGGGGAAGACTAGGTTGCGGACCAGTTTGCGTCCTAGCCGCCGCGGCGGGTAAATCTACTGCCTGCGGCGATCATCGTGTCGGCGCTGCCCGTGCGGTCTGCCGCCCAAACCCGCATCGGGCGCAAGTGTCATCCGTGCTGCGGTGCGGCTTTACCGACAAGCATCAAGAGAATTGCCGTTGGACTATGTTTCGACACGGGGTGAAGCTCCGACACTGAATTTCGAAGAGGTGCTGCTTGCCGGGCTGGCACGCGATGGCGGCCTCTATCTTCCCGAGCGGTGGCCGACGTTCGAGGCGGCTACGATCGCGTCCCTGGCAGGACGGCCGTTTCATGAAGTCGCGGTCGAGGTGATCCACCCGTTCGTCGGCACGAGTGTGGGCCGGGAAGCCCTGTCCGACATGGCGCGGGCCGCTTATGCGAGTTTCGGACATGCCGCCGTGACGCCGCTCATACAGATCGACAGCAACCGCTTCATTCTCGAACTGTTCCACGGACCGACGCTGGCGTTCAAGGACGTCGCGATGCAGCTGCTGGCGCGCCTAATGGATCATGTGCTGCAAAAGCGAGGCAGCAAGGCGACGTTCGTCGGGGCGACCTCCGGGGACACCGGCGGCGCTGCGATCGAAGCCTTTCGAGGGGCTGCCAACGTCGATGTCTTCATCCTCTTTCCCGAGGGTCGGGTGTCGGATGTGCAGCGGCGCATGATGACGACGCCGAAGGAGGATAACGTGCACGCCATCGCGGTGCGCGGAACCTTCGACGACTGCCAGGCGCAAGTGAAGGCGATGTTCAACAATCATGCTTTCCGCGACCGGGTGCAATTGTCGGGCGTCAACTCGATCAACTGGGCGCGGATCGTGGCGCAGATCACGTATTATTTCGTCGCCGCAACGGCGCTCGGGGCGCCTTTCCGGCGCGTCTCGTTGGCGGTGCCGACGGGCAACTTCGGCGATATTTTCGCGGGCTATGCGGCCAGGCGCATGGGGCTCCCTATCGAACGGCTGGTCATTGCGTCCAATGAAAACGACATCCTGCCGCGGACACTTGCGACGGGAGCCTACGAAATGCGCGGCGTTACCGCCACGACGTCGCCATCGATGGACATCCAGATTTCCTCAAACTTCGAGCGCTACCTTTTCGAGGCATCGGGGCGCGATGCGGGAGCGGTCCGGCGGCAGATGGAGAGCCTCAGGCAATCGAAGCGCTTCGAACTCGACGCCAAGGTGGCGGCCGCCATGGGCCGGGATTTCCTGGCGGTCGCTGCCAGTGAAGCGGAAGTGGCGGCGTCTATCCGCAAAGTTCTCGCCGGGTCCGGCTATCTCGTCGAACCGCATACGGCCTGCGGCGTACATGCGTGCGAGCGCGTCCTTAACGGCGAAGACAGGAGCGTGCCGCAGGTGGTGCTGGCGACGGCGCATCCCGCCAAGTTCCCGGACGCGATGGAAGCGATCACGGGTACGCGACCCGGCTTGCCAGAGCGGCTGCACTCGCTGATGAATGATCCGGAGCGGTTCAGGGTGCTCGACAACGACGCCGCCGTCATCGAAGCTTATGTGGAAAGTAACGCCCGCGCGATCGGTGCCGGTCAGTAAAGGATCTCAATGACGACACATGTCAGCACGCTCGCCAATGGCCTGAGGGTCGTCACACACGAGATGGGGCATCTCGAGACGGTGTCGCTGGGGGCCTGGATCGGGGTCGGCGCGCGTCACGATCCGGCGCCGCAAAACGGCATCGCACACTTCCTCGAACACATGGCCTTCAAAGGCACGGGGAAACGCTCCGCCCAGGACATCGCGGAGGAAATCGAGGGCGTCGGCGGCGATCTCAATGCAGCGACGAGCCTCGAGACGACGGCCTATTATGCGCGCGTGCTGAAGGGCGACGAGGATAAGGCGCTCGATATCCTCAGCGACATCCTGCAGAATTCCGAGTTCGACGAAACCGAGTTGCAGCGCGAGCGCGACGTCATCCTCCAGGAAATCGCGGCGAGCCGGGATTGTCCCGACGATGTCGTCTACGACCTGGCGCAGGACGCGGCCTATCCCAGCCAGCCGCTCGGCCGCACCATCCTTGGCACTCCGGAAACGGTCGAAGCGATCACCGCTGACGGCTTGCGGGGCTATCTTGGCGCGCGCTACGTGGCGCCGCGAATGGTGGTCAGCGCGGCGGGGGCGGTCGATCATGGCCGGATCGTCGATCTGGCGGGCGAGCTGTTCGGCGGGCTTGGCACGGGGGATGCGGCCGGCAACGGTGCGCGCGCGGTCTACAAGGGCGGTGTGACGGGGTCGTCGCAGCCGTTCGAACAGTGTCATGTGATCGTCGGATTCGAAGGCCCTTCGCATTGCGAGCCGGACTACTTTGCAGCGCAAGTTCTGTCGGGTCTGCTGGGTGGGGGGATGTCGTCGCGACTGTTCCAGGAAGCGCGAGAGAAGCGCGGGCTTTGTTATTCCATCTATTCTTCGGTCTACGGGCTGAGCGACACCGGCGTGATGACGATTCACGCGGCCACCGCACCGGAACTTGCTGACGAACTTCTCGGTGTCATCTCGACTGAAATCATCCGGCTGGCCGAGGCGGGGCCGAGCGAGAAAGAAGTCAGCCGGTCGAAGGCGCAGCTCAAGGCCGGGCTGATGATGAGTCTAGAAAGTTCGGCGGCGCGCGCCGAACAGATGGCGCGGCAACTCATCTGCCGCGGCCGCCTGATCGACAAGGAAGAGCTAGTCGCCAAAGTCGATGCGGTCAGTGCAGACGACGTCAGGGGGCTCATTGCCACGATGCTGGCGGGTGTGCCGACGGCGGCGGTTGTCGGGGCGGGAGCGCGCTCGAAGGAGCATGCGCAGCACGTCAGCGAGGCGCTGCGAACGGCGGCAGTCGGATAATTGTTGGATCGAGGAGGCGTTGCCGGTGGCTTTCCTGCGTCCGTCGACGACAAACGAAGGGCTGGGAACGCTGCGCGGCGCGCGGCTGCATCTGCGTCCGCTGATGCTCGACGACTATAGCGACTGGTCCGAGCTCAGATCGGCCAGCCGGTCGCATCTGGAGCCGTGGGAGCCCGAATGGCGCCAGGACGAATTGTGGCGCAGTTCCTTTCGGCGGCGCGTGCGCCATTACCAGAAGGAAGCGCGCGAGGATCTCGGCTATGCGTTTGGCGTCTTCGAAATCCGCGGGGAGCGGCTGATCGGCGGATTGACGCTCGGAAACGTGCGCCGCGGCGTGATGCAGACCGCGACTTTGGGCTATTGGCTTGGCGCCGCTCACGTCGGCCAGGGCTATATGAGCGAGGCGGTCCGGGTGATTATCCCCCACGCATTCGGTCAGTTGCGTCTGCATCGACTTGAGGCTGCCTCGATGCCGACTAATACAGCCTCGATAAGGGTCCTGGAGCGCACCGGTTTTGTGCGGGAAGGCTTGGCGCGACGCTACCTCATGATAAGCGGTTCGTGGCAGGATCATTTGCGATTCGCTCTTTTGGCCAACGAGGCCGAAAAGGGGGCAGACTGACCATGGTTCGCACGGACAGGGCGCTTGGACGGACCTGTTTTGAACAACACTTCCTGAAGTCGTGTTGGGCTTGTTTCCACCAACACTTCCTAAAGTCGTGTTGGGTGGGGGCTCCCGCGTGTCTTCCGGCGCGCGCTGCAATTCTATTCGCCATGGTTGCACTCGGCTCGTTGATAAGGCTGAGCCCCGCCATGGCGCTCGAGCCGATCGCCGTAGACCCGCGCACCGACCGGATCGAAATCACCAATCGCGGCGAGATCTACGACAATCGCGGCGACAGCCTGCAGGTCGAGACGGCGGCCGGTCTCGACGGCGTCGTCGGGCGCATGGACGTCAAGGCGGTGACGCCTGGGACCAACCCCAACTGGATCGTCTTCGCCCTTTCAAACCGCACGGACCGGCACATCGAGCACTGGCTGACGGCCGATCGCTACAACAGCGTCGCCTCAGGCGGGGTCTGGCCCGATCTCGACGCAAGCCGGATCGCTGCCGTGACGCCGTCGATCGGTTTCGTGCCCGAACGGGTACAGAGCGACCGTGCGGACGTCTTCCGCATCACACTTGAGCCGGGCCAGACGATTACATTCGTCGCGGAACTTTCGTCCGAACGGTTTTCGCGGATCTTCCTGTGGAAGCCGCTGGCCTATGAGTTGAAGGTGCGCGAGCGGCAGTTGTTCAACGGCACGCTGCTCGGACTGACCGGCCTGATGGCGATCTTCCTGACGGCCATCTTCGCGGCCAACCACAAGGCGATCTTCCCCACCGCGGCGCTCGTTGCGTGGTGCGTGCTCGTCTACCTGTGCGTCGACTTCGGTTTCTTCCACAGGCTGTTCAACCTGCGACCGGAGGATAACGCCGTCTATCGAGCGGCAGGCGAAGCCTCGATCGCCGCCAGTCTCGTCATTTTCCTCTACACCTTCTTGCGGTTGCGGCTGGGGCATGGCCTCGTGCGCATGCTGTTCGGCGTATGGATACTCGCGCAACTTGCGCTGATTGCCGTTGCCGTCATCGACCCGCGCCTGTCGGCGACGTTCGCGCGGCTTTCCTTCCTGCTGATCGGCGGAGCCGGTGCGGCGATCATCCTTTTGCTTGCCGTCCGCGGCCAGGACCGGGCGATGTCGCTCATTCCGACATGGCTGTTGTTCATCGTCTGGGTTTTTGCGACCGCCGTCACACTGACCGGACGGATGTCGGGGGATATCGTCGTCGCCGGGCTTGCTGCGGGCCTGGTGCTGATCGTCGTTCTGATCGGTTTTACGGTGACGCAGTTCGCGTTCCGCTCCATGGAGCCGGCATACGGTTCGGCGCCGGATGAGCAGCAGCTGAGAGCGCTGGCCGTCGATGGCGTCGGCGCCGCGACCTGGGAATGGAGCGCGCGGCGCGACGAGATCAAGGTCAGTCCGGTACTCGAAGCGCAGCTGGGACTCAATCACGGCGAACTCTCGACCAAGGTGGAGGAGTTCCTGCAGCACGTGCATCAAGGCGACCGCGACCGGTTCCGGCTGGTGCTTTGGTCGATCCAGGAACGCTCCGGCGGGCGCATGCGCATCGAGTTCCGCCTGCGCCATTCCGATAACGGCTACCGCTGGTATGAACTCGAAGCGGCGAGCGTCGAAAGCACGGACCGTCGAAACGTGCGCTGCGTCGGTCTCTTGCGCGACATCACGGATCCGAAGCGGACGCACGAGCGGCTGGTCCACGATGCCGTGAGCTGCCGCATAACGAACCTTCCCAACAAGGAGATCTTTCTCGACCGGCTGGCGGTTGCCAGTCAGCGTGCAAAGCTCGAAGACAATGTCCGGCCGACCATCATCTTTATCGATCTCGACCGCTTCAGGGCCATCAACGCGAACCTTGGATTGCAGGTCGCGGATAGTCTGCTGCTCACCATTGCGCGGCGTTTGAAGCGTCACCTGGAGACCAACGACACGCTGGCGCGCATCGGCGGCGATCAATTCGCCATGCTGCTGCTGAATGCGCAGGACCCGCGCGAGCTGGCCGCACTTGCCGAGCGTGTGCGCCGCTCGCTGCGCTCGCCGATCAACATCGCCGGGCAGGACGTGGTGCTGACGGGGTCGCTTGGCATCGCTGTCTACGAAGGCGACGGCTCAACCCCGGACGAACTCCTGAAGGGCGCGGAAATCGCGATGTACCGGGCCAAGCGCAAGGGCGCCGACCGGATCGAGATCTACCAGCCGGAAATGCGCACCGAGGCTGCCGGGCTGCCGCTCGAAGAACAGGAACTGCGCAAGGCCATCGAACAGGGCGCGCTGCAGGTCTACTTCCAGCCGATCGTGTACCTTCCGACAGAAGAACTTGCCGGCTTCGAAGCCGTGCTGCGCTGGGAGCATCCGCGCTTCAAATCCGTCATGCACAGCTATATCGTCGAGACCGCCGAGAAGAGCGATCTGATCCGCAAGGTGGGACAGGTGCTGCTGACGCAGGCTCTGGAAGCCGCAAAGTCGTGGCAAACGCTGCTGCCACGCGCCGAAGCTCCGTTGTTCGTCAGCATCAATCTGTCGAATAGCCAGTTGTTCAAACCCGAAGTGATCGAGGAGTGGCGGCAGATCCTCAATCGCGACATCGTTCCGGCAAAATGCATCCGGCTTGAAGTGACCGAAGCGCTGGCGATGGAGAACCCCGAGCGCGCCATCGAGATGATGCGCGTCCTTTCCAGCGGCGGCGCGGAGATCGTCCTCGATGAGTTCGGCGCGGGCTTCTCTTCGGTCGTCTATCTGCAGCGCTTCCCCATCGATACCATCAAGATCGACAAGGCCATCGTGCAGGCAGGTACGGCGGGAGAGGGCGAAGGAGGGGCGGTTGTCCGCTCGGTGGCATCGCTGGCGCACGAACTTGGAAAGAAAGTGCTGGCGGAAGGCGTCGAGATCGAAGAGGACGTCGTGTTCCTGCGTGCCATTGGCTGCGAATACGGGCAGGGCCTTTATTACGGCGAGCCGATGCCCGGGTCAGAGATCGCCGATCTTGTGCGCCTGATCGCCAAATCCGAACGCAAGCTCGAAGCTCCGGGCCTGTTCCGCACAAGGCCGAAGAAAGCGAAGAAGGGCCGGCGGGTCGAGCAACCAGTTGCAGCCAACGAAGACAGGCCCAATGCAGCTTCGGAACAGGCGGCGGGTCAAGGTCGGCGGCAACGCGGCAACGGCCGCATGCCGCCTGTGGAGACACCGGTTGCTGGCCGTGAGGGAGCGGTGCCGCCATCGCCTCCGGCGATCCCGGAGGGTGCCGGCCGACACCTGCGTCCGGGTTCGGATGATGCATTCAGGGATGCCCGCCGCGCCATCGCCAACCTGCCGAATATAACGGTCCGGCCAATCGAACGGACGCAGCGTCCGCCGCCGAAAAGGGATCCTGCGACGAGGCCTGGGCAGATGCCGCCGGTAAATGCGCCGCCCTTGAATGTTCCGCCGCATTTGCCGCAGCAGGCCCACCCGGCGAACATCCCGAATGGCCAGGCGAACTGGAGAGAGCCGGCCAAGCCGCCGTCCCTGCCGCCAACGGCGCGTCCACAACCCCACCAGCAACCGGCTGCGGCGAAGTTCGCAGGGTCCGGGCCACCGCCGCTTTCGCCAATTCCTCCGCCGAATCCACCGCCACTGGCGGTCAGCGAAGACCGCGATCCGACGGTGCGTCTTTCAACCTCCGCGCCTCTATCGGGCAAACAAGCCAGCCGGAACTCCGCTCCGGCGCAGCCACAGGCAGATAATCCGCCGCCGGTGCCTAAGGCGGGTGGCGGTCGGCCGCCTTCCGCTCACGGGTCGGGCAACAATGGTACGGCACCCCCGTCAACGGCTACGCCACCAGCTGTCCCTGCAGCAAAAACCGCGGCTGCGCCTTTCCCGTTCCCCGAGGCGAAGCCGCCGCCGGGACCCGCCGGCGCACCATCCGCGCAATCACGCAGCAGGGTTTCCGAACCGACCCATATCGCGAAGCCGGGCCTGCCGTTCCCGCCGGGGGGCCGGCAGGATGTCCTCATGCCCGCGAATGGCGGCCTGCCGCCGCCAGGTGGTGGTGGTGGCAACGGCAGCAATGCGGAAACCGGCGCATCCGGCGGCGATCCTTACGGTCACCTGCCGCCCGGCATCGCCGCAAGTCTCGCGCGGCTGGCGGGCAAGACAGCGGCGCGTCCGGGCGGTTCCGACGCATCGCGAAGGGCCGCGCGTCCGGGCGAAGACGGCGTGCCGACGGCAAAGAAGCGCGACAAGGGCTGAAGCGCCCGAGATCAGGGCGGGTTGGCTTTTCATGGAATTCGCAGCCGCGCTTCGCGAAGCGGTCCAGCGGGCGAGCGCTCAGGCGTGGCCGGCGTCGGCGACGAGGTGGGAGGGGTCGATTCCCATCGTGGCGAGCGCCAATGCGTATTTGTCGGACTCGGCCCTGCCGTCGGCAAAAACGACATCGGCGGTTGCCGGGCAGTTGAGCCAGCCGTTTGCCTGGATTTCGCTTTCAAGCTGACCTGGCGACCAGCCGGCATATCCGAGCGCCAGAATTGCCTGGTCGGGGCCGTAGCCCGAGGCGATTGCCTTCAGGATTTCCAAGGTCGCGGTCAGGCAAATCCCATTCTGGATCTTAAGGGTCGTATCCTTGACGAAATAGTCGGCTGTGTGAAGGACAAAGCCGCGCCCGGTTTCGACCGGCCCGCCAACGTGAATGGGAACGTCCGGAAGGTCGTCGAAGTCTTCCTCATCGTCGGTGTCGTCGGGATAGATTTCCAGCCGGTCGAGCAGATCCGTAAAGGATATGTTCTTTGCCGTCTGATTGATGATGAGCCCCATGGCGCCATCTTCGGAGTGCGCACACATATAGATCACCGAGCGGGCAAAGCGCGGGTCCGTCATGCTCGGCATGGCGATCAATAGCTGCCCGTTCAGATAGGAAGAGCCTTTGCCGCTCATTTTCAATCTCTTGCTCATGGGGATCAGATTAGCGTTGTGGGGCTGGTGTTGTGAAGATGGTTCTGTTTGCCGGATGGCGCGCCCTCACGCCACTTCATTGACACGTGATTTGCGATGGATGCAAAACCGGTTAGACCAAGCACTGGCATCAAATTAGGCAAAATTACAGGACGTGCAGGTTTGGAACGCGCAAAAATTCACTCGAATGCCTGGAAACACTGGGCGGCCGGTGCGGCGGTGGCCATTTCTGCCGTACTTGCCGGTGTGCCTGCGGTGCCCGTGCTGGCGCAGGCAGCCGCGGGCGATTTGACGAGCGAGTGGGTCGACGGGCACGCTTCGCGGGTGCGGATGATTGCGGGCCGGGACAGTCAGGCCGTTCCGGGCAAGCCAGCGGCGATCATTGCCGGTGTCGAGATCGATTTGCAGCCGGGGTGGAAGACCTACTGGCGGTCTCCGGGTGAGGCGGGCGGAGTACCGCCCGATTTCGACTGGTCCAAATCGAAGAACGTTGCCGATGCGAAGGTGGTCTTTCCGGCGCCGAAAAGGCTGACGGACGCGGCCGGGGATTCGATCGGCTACAAGGACAACGTTGTCCTTCCGGTGATCGTGACGCCGGCGGATGCGAGCAAGCCGGTCGAACTGGCGCTCGAATTCGCGTTCGGCGTCTGCCGCGATATCTGCATTCCCGCCGAAGCGCGTCTTGCGCTCGACGTGCCGCAAAGCGGTGCCCAAGACATGCCTGAAGGACTGAAGAATGCGCTCGATCAGGCGCCGCGCAAAAGTGCGCAGAAGCAGCCGGGCGATCCGGAACTTACCGGTCACGAAATCGTTCTGGCCGGGAAGGCCCCGCGCGTGGTGCTCGACATCGATTTCGGTGCAAGTCCTGACATGGGCGATGTTTTCGCCGAAGCTCCCGGTGGCCTCTTTCTGCCGATGCCGCGTCGGGTTGAAGGCGCGGGGAAGGTGGGCGGTTCCAGCCGCTTCGAGATCGACCTGACGCAGACGCTCGATTTCGAGGATCTCAAGGGCAAGACGATAAGGCTGACGCTGGTTGGCGCGGACGGCCAGTCGGAGCGCGAACTCGTCTTGAAATAGCGCGGACGGGAGTCGCAGGCCGGCTCCTCGATCCTTTTGAAACCAAAACTGCTGGCGCGGCGTTCAACGTGGTGGCAAGTTGCAGGCCAAACGTGCGAACACGTGCACATTCAATCGAGAAAACAACAACCCAACCAAGGAGCGAACGATGACCATCAGCGTCGGCGACCGGCTGCCCGAAGCCAAATTCTTCGTCATGGGGCCGGAAGGTCCGCAGGCGAAGACCACCGCCGAAATCTTCTCGGGCCGCAAGGTTGCCCTCTTCGCGGTGCCCGGCGCCTACACCCCGACATGCCATCAAAAGCACATGCCGGGATTTCTTCAGCGGCTCGATGAAATCAAGGGCAAGGGAGTGGACGCCGTGTGCTGCACGGCGGTCAACGACGCGTTCGTGATGGACCAGTGGGGCAAGGACACCGGCGCCGCCGGCAAGGTGGAAATGCTGGCCGACGGCGACGCCGAATTCGCCAAGGCGACGGGCCTTGAGATCGACCTTACCGGCCGCGGCCTTGGGGTGCGCTCCAAGCGCTATTCGATGCTGGTGGACGACGGCGTCGTCAAGGTGCTCAACATCGACGATGCTCCGCCCGTGCACGACAAGTCGAGTGCGGAAACGCTGTGCTCGATGATCGGCGACACGATCTGATCGAAGCATTGTGAGGCCGGTCCGTTGGGCCGGCCTCGCGGTGTCTGATCGAGCGTCATGCGCTTCAAGATGACGTTCGGCGTGCTGGCGAGCGCCATCACACCCGCAGGACGGAGCGGATCTGTTCTTCGTACTGCTCGACGGCCTTGAGCGCGCGCTCGGTCATGACCGGGTCGGCGCCGTGCTCCCTGGTAAACCCTTCGATACCTTTGCGGGCGTTTTCGATGATCTGGGTGGCGGCACCTTGCGGGTTCATTTCGCGCATGCAGATTTTCTGCAGAAGTTGCGTGAGAATGACCCCGGTTGCGAGCGACAGGCCAGAGAGTTCGGCAATCTCGCGCTTGAGGTCGGCAATCGTTTGATTGGTGTCCTTCGGATCCGCCATGGTCTCAAATCTCCTTGCTCCACGGTTTGATATCCTCGCTAATGCCATGCGCCAGCGAGTGCAAGTCCGTGTCGCCGCGACTCGTTGCACCAGCGCGGATCGGGGCTGGAAGGTATGGTGATCATCACAAAGCCGTCATGCGCATTGGGATGGCACACCTGCTGCATCGCTGCGGGCTGATCCTTCAGGTTTCAGCGGCGGCTAAACTCCATGTCCCGATTTAAGACAGTCCAATCCCCAATAGCGAAGCGGTTTCCAAAAGCGACGCATGCGCGCCCGACGCAACACGTCAGCGAGCGCATTGCCTGGTTCGACTATGCCAAGGGCATCTGCATCATCATGGTCGTGATGATGCATTCGACGCTCGGGGTCGGGGAAGCCTTCGCCGAGCGCGGACTTGCACCGGAAGGCTTCGTGCATTGGCTCGTTGCCTATGCGACGCCGTTCCGGATGCCGGACTTCTTTCTCCTGTCGGGGCTGTTCCTGTCGCTGGCAATCGGGCGCGGGTGGCTGCACTACCTCGACACGAAACTCGTCCATTTCGCCTACTTCTACGTTCTGTGGCTGGCGATCCAGATGCCGCTCAGGCTGGCAGCCGAAGGCGGGCTGAGCGCCGGCAGTTTCGCCGGCCAGTTCCTCGAAGCGCTGGTGAACCCCTATGCGCCGCTGTGGTTCATCTATGTGCTGCCGCTGATGTTCATTGTCACGAAGCTCCTGCACCGGGTTCCGGGATCCGTGCTGCTGTGCGCGGCGGCGCTGTTGCAGATCGTTCCGGTGCACACCGGCTGGAGCGCAATCGACCAGTATGGCGCGCACTATTACGTCTTCTTCCTCGCCGGCTATCTCCTGGCGCCGCATGTCTTCGCCATCGCCCGGTGGGCGGGGGAGAACGTTGCGATTTCGTCGTGGGCGTTCGTGGCGTGGGCGGTGGCGAACGGGATCGCCGTGTTTACGCCGATGCCTGGGACGGAAACGGCTTCAATGGCGCAGATGCCGCTGGTCTCGCTGTTGCTCGGGCTCGCCGGGGCCGTTGCCGTCGTCGTGGCGGCGAGCCTCATGGCGAAGTTCGATGTCGCCCATGGCATCCGCTACTGCGGCAAGAACTCGATCGTTCTCTACATCTCGTTCATGATCCCGATGGCGCTGACGCGCGTCGTACTCGCCAAGACCGGGGTGGTCACGGATACCGGCCTCGCATCTCTGATCGTGTGGCTGACGGCGGTCATCTGCCCGCTGGTCGTCCATGAGGTTTTGCGGCGGACACCACTTCGCTATCTCTATCAGCGGCCGTCGTGGGCGCGGTTGCCTTATCGGCGCTCATCACCGACGGGCATGCCGCAAGGCGGTCAGCGAATTGATGGAGTGCCGGCTGCTTAGGCTTACGGTGCAATTGCCGGGGCGAGCTGGCGTGGCAAATCAGATTTTGAACGGAGCCATGCCCTCGCGGGCGAGTTCGTCGGCGCGCTCGTTTTCGATGTGGCCGGCATGGCCTCTGACCCAGTGCCACTCGACCTCATGGCGGGTGCGAAGTTCATCGAGGCGCTGCCAGAGTTCGGCATTCTTGACGGGCTTGCGGTCGGCGGTGCGCCAGCCGTTCTTCTTCCAGCCATGGATCCATTTCAAAATCCCGTTCTGCACGTAGGTGGAATCCGTGTGCAGGTCGACCTTGCTTTTCCGCTTGAGGGCGGCAAGCGCCTCTATGGCCGCGGTCAGCTCCATCTTGTTGTTGGTCGTCAGTGCCTCGCCGCCGCTCAGTTCCTTGCGGTGGCTTCCCGACATCAATATCGCGCCCCAGCCGCCGGGCCCTGGGTTTCCAGAACAGGCGCCGTCGGTATAGACCGTGACTTGGGGCAATTCTGGGGGCCTTTCCCGGCGACCTTCCGGGGGCCTGTCTGGCGGCGGGGCGGCGCTGGTGGTTGGCATGCGGTCTCGGTTCAATCCTGATAAATCGCTGCTGCGCCTGGTGTCTGATGCCAGCTTGCGGCTACGGCGTGTCATAGCCGTATTCGGCGATCGAAGAAACGCGCTGGTGGAATCGCAGCCGGCGCAGATAAGCCAGCGGATCGTGCGGCTTGAGGATGGCGCCAGGCGGTGTGTTGAGCCAGTCGAAACAGCGGGTCAGCAGAAAACGCAGCGCTGCACCGCGGGCAAAGACCGGCAGGGCGCCGCATTCGGCTTGTGTCAGCGGACGCACCTCGCTGTAGGCCTTCAGCAGCGCGCGCGCCTTGGTGGCGTTGAAGGAGTAGTTTTCCTCGAAGCACCAGGCGTTGAGACATATGGCGATGTCGTAGCTGAGGACGTCGTTGCAGGCGAAATAGAAGTCGATGACGCCGGAGAGCTTGTCGCCGATGAAGAAGACGTTGTCTGGAAACAGGTCGGCGTGAAGGACGCCTTCGGGCAGTCCTTGCGGCCAGTTGGCAGAAAGCCAGTCGATTTCGCCAGCGATCTCGTCACGCAGGCCGGTTGCGATGGTGTCGGCCTCGTCGGCGAAGCTCGAAAAAAGCGGCGCCCATCCGGCGGGTCCGAGGGCGTTCTGGCGGGTCAGTTCAAAGTCGCGACCGGCGAGATGAAAGCGGGCCAGCATTCGGCCGAGTTCGGCGCAATGGGCCGGCTGCGGGCGCTTGATGCAAAAGCCTTCGAGAAACGTGATGAGAGCCGCGGTACGCCCGCTCAATTGGTTGAGGTTGTTGCCTGCCTTGTCGCGCACGGGCAGCGGACAGGATACGCCGCGCTCAAAGAGATGTTCCATCAGGCCGAGGAAAAACGGCAGGTCGGCGGTCTCGACGCGCTTCTCATAGAGCGTCAGGATGAAACTGCCCGACGTCGTGTGCAGCATGTAGTTGGTGTTCTCGACGCCTTCCGCAATGCCCTTGAACGACAGCAGTTGGCCGATCTCATAGAGTTCCAGAAACCGTGCGAGATCTTCGTCGTTGACTTCGGTGTAGACGGCCATGGCGGGCTCGTTGCTCTTCGATCGGGTGGGTTGCGTCATATGGGTTTGCAAGCCGGCGGGTTTAATGGCGGCAAGTCTTGGAGGCGGGCAGCTTTGCAGGCGGTCGGCATCGCGATCATGCCGGGGCGGTATCGCTGCGCAAGGCGCGGGGGATATTGAAGGCGACGTTTTCTTCGGCCGTCGTGACGCGTTCGATATCTGTCGCGTAACGTTCACCGAGTGCTTCCAGGATTTCGTCGACGAGGACTTCGGGGGCGGAGGCTCCCGCCGTGATGCCGACGGTGCCGTTGTCCGCCGGGACCAAGTGCCAGGGAATATCGGCGGCGCGCTGGACCAGATGGCCGGAGGGACAGCCGCCGCGCTCAGCGACCTCGACGAGGCGAAGGGAATTCGACGAGTTCGGAGCGCCGACGACGAGGAGCAGATCGCAGCGGGAGGCGATGTCCTTGACCGCCGCCTGACGGTTGGTTGTTGCGTAGCAGATGTCCTGCTTGTGCGGGCCGACGATTTCGGGAAAGCGGTCTTTCAGGGCTTCGACAATCGCGGCCGTGTCGTCGACCGACAAGGTCGTCTGGGTGGTGAAGGCAAGCTTGCCGGCATCGCGCGGCACGAAGGCGGCGACGTCTTCGACGGTTTCCACCAGGTGGACGGCACCGGCAGGCAGCTGGCCCATGGTGCCGACAACTTCGGGATGGCCGTCGTGGCCGATAAGGATCACCTCGCGACCGGCCTCATGGTGGCGGACGGCCTCGAAGTGGACCTTGAAAACCAGCGGACAGGTGGCGTCCAGGACGAACATGTTGCGGGATTTGGCGGCTGCGGGAACCGACTTCGCAACCCCGTGTGCCGAAAAGATCACAGGCTGGTCGGTATCGGGGATCTCATCCAGCTCGTCCACAAAAACGGCACCTTTGGCGCGCAGAGAATCAACGACAAATCGGTTGTGTACGATCTCATGCCGGACATAGACCGGACTGCCGAACTTCTCGAGCGCAAGCTCGACGATTCTGATGGCTCGATCGACGCCAGCGCAGAAGCCGCGCGGCGCGGCGAGCAGGATATTGAGACCGGGCCGGGGGGCTGCATGAGGTGTCTTAACTGTACCGGCGTTTACCGACATCTGGTTATGCCTCGTTATTCGGGAATACAGGGCTGTTTTGCCGTTTCTGGCGCTTTGCTGGCCGCACACGGGGGTGCTAAAGGTTGAATCGGGTTAAGACAACTCAGAACGGTGCCGGATCTTGTCCGGGAACGGGCAAGTCGCTGAGGCGGCTTGTAAACTATGAGGACTTCAACTGCATCATGCAATGCACCGAGCCCAACTTCTTGGCCGCACGGCATGCAGGTTCTCGCATGCGCCGGCGTAGCGCCACTGCAGGGTTTGCAGTCGTTTTGACACTCGGGCTGTGCGGTTGCGGCATGCCCTCGCTGACCTCCGGGTTCGGTTCTTCCATTCTTGGAGGCGGGGCCAGTTCGGCAAAAGTCGATTCGATTACCGAAGAGCAGCTGCTTTCGGCGGCCAAGGCCGACGTCAACGGCGGCGCGGGCTCGCTTTCGACCGGGGCCATCGCGCATGGATGTCCGGAATTCATTCCAGAGGTGCGCGAAGGCAGCGTCACCATCTATGAGGATGGGCGCGTTGGCGACGGACTCGCCATCAAGCATCGCGGCGAAATCACCAAGACGGCGCGCGAATGCATCGTAGAGCCGGGCCGCGTCACCGTGAAGTATGGGTTCTCCGGGCGGGTACTGCTGGGACCGCGCGGGCAGTCGGGCTCGGCAACGTTCCCCATCAACGTCTTCGTCACCGACGCGAAGCGCGAGAAGGTTGCCGCCGACGTGATGGAAGTTGCCGTCGACCTCAACGTCGACAATCCCATCAGCTACTTCTCGGCCGTGCGGACCATCACGTTCGATGTGGCGCAGGGCGCGCGTCCTGGCGAATACAAGATGCATGTCGCCTTCGACCGCAAGGTGCCGGGCGCCGGTTAGCACACTCTTTAGTGAGGCATCGCGGCAGGCGCCACAGCGCCGAACTCACTCAATTCTCAATTGAAAACTTGTGCGAAATGGATGGGCACAAAACAAAAGGCGGGGCCCTGCGGCACCCGCCTTTCGCTTGTCACTCAATTCCGTCGTGCCCGGTGCTCACTCAGTTCAGCCGTCGTCCAAGCGACTTGATGCCGGTGTCGATCAGGTTGCGGCCGGCGCCGTCCTTGACCTTGGCAGCGACGATCTTTTCAGCGGCGGCGATGGCCGCATCGACGGCTGAAGACCTGACCTCGCTGATGGCCTGCGCTTCGGCGCGGGCGATCTTCTCTTCTGCAAGCTTCTTGCGGCGCTCGACGGTCTCGGCGAGCTTGGCTTCGGTATCTTTTTCGAGGGCTTCGGCGTCCTTGCGGGCCTGATTGATGATGCTTGTTGCCTCTTCCTCGGCCTCGCGCGCCTTCTTCTGATATTCGGTCAGCAGCGCCTGGGCCTCTTCGCGCAGGCGGCGGGCTTCATCGAGTTCGTGGCGGATGCGTTCGGCGCGGTCATCGAGGCCCTTGGCCATCAATCCCGGCACGCCCATGTAGTAGAGCAGCCCGCAGAAGATGAGGAACGAGAGCATCACCCAGTATTCCGGGTTGTTGATGATTTCCTGCATGGTTCAGATCCTCAGCTTGTGCGGCTCGACAGCGCGGAGCGGATGTCGGAAGCGGAAACGTCGGCGTCGATCAGCTGCTTGATCACGGCACCGGCAACATCGGTGGCGATCTCGTCGACGCTGGCGAGCGCTTTGGTCCGGGTTTGCTGGATGCTTTTTTCGGCCGCCGCGATGTTGGCGGCATTGTCGGCATCTGCCGCGGCCTGACGCTCGGCCACCTTCGCGTCGAGTTTCTCGCGGGTTTCGCGGGCAATCGAGCCGGCGTTGGCGCGGGCATCGGCGAAGGCCTTCTCGTAGGTGGCGATCGCCTTGTCGGTATCCGACTTCAGGCGCTCGGCGGTGTCGAGGTCGCGTTGGATGCGTTCGCGGCGCTCGTCGATGACCTCGCCGATGCGCGGCAGCAGGAGGCGGGACATCAGGACGTAGAGTATCGTGAAGGTGAGCGCCAGCCAGACCAGCTGCGGGGCGAACGTCTCGGAATTGAATGGTGGAAACGTGCTGCCGCCATGGGCTTCGCCTTGGGGGGCCGTCGAGGTCTGGACGTCGTGGCCGACGCCAGCGCGGGGGGGGGTGGATTTTTCTGCCATGGCTCGGAATCGGGCTCGCTGGTGTCGTTGGTCGCGCATCGCGACGTTCGAAAATCGGGGATCGATCAAAGGGCGAGGCGGGCTTGCTGGAGCAGGCCGCCTCGCTGTCGTCGTCGTTCGGTCGTCGCGCCCTTATCAGACGGCGAACAAAAGCAGCAGTGCGATGAGCAGCGCGAAGATGCCGAGGGCTTCGGTCAATGCGAAGCCGAGGAGCAGGGTGCCGCGCTGGCCGTCGGCGGCCGACGGGTTACGCAGGGCGCCGGCGAGGAAGTGGCCGAACAGCGTGCCGAGGCCGATGCCTGCTGCGCCGGTGCCGATCGCGGCGAGACCTGCGCCGATATATTTTGCTGCTGCTGGATCCATGACGTTCTCCTTCGTTGAGTTCGATTGGTTTAAGTTGTCCGATTTCGTGATTTCGGCAGTTGAGGCAATTCCGATTGGCGAATTAGTGCGAACCGTGCACCGCATCCGACAGGTAAATGCAGGTCAGAACGGCGAACACGTAGGCTTGCAGCACGGCAACCAGAACTTCGAGTGCGGTCAAGGCGACCGTCAGCGCCAGCGGCAGCGGCGCCAGGATCGCCCATGCGCCCGCGCCAAGCAGCACGCCGATGAAGCCCGCGAAGATCTTCAAGGCGATGTGGCCGGCGAGCATGTTGGCGAAGAGACGGACCGAGAGGCTGATCGGGCGCGATATGAACGAGATGATCTCGATCGGGATCAGCAACGGGTAAAGTGCGAGCGGCACTCCGGACGGGACGAAAATCTTGAAGAAGCCCAGCCCGTGCTTGTAGAGCCCGTAGAAGATGACGATTGAAATCACCATGAGTGCCAGCGAGGCGGTGATGGCGATGTGGCTCGTAACCGTAAAGGTGATGCCAGGGATCGGGATCATGCCGAGCAAATTGAGAACGAGCACGAAGATGAACAGCGAGAATACGAGGGGGAAGAACTGCATCCCCTGGTTGCCGACGTTCTCGCGCACAGTGTTGGCTACGAACTCGTAGAGCAGTTCGGAGATCGACTGCAGGCGGGTTGGAACCAGCGAGCGGCCGCCGGTCGAAAAGTAGAGAAACCCGACGATCAAACCCAGTGCCACAAGCATGTAGGCGCCAGAGTTCGTCAGTGAGGCATCGATTCCGAATATATTGATCGGCAGCAGTTCCCTGATTTCGAACTGCTCGATCGGACTGTGCCCATGACCTTCTGCTGCCACGGTGGCCCCCTTATTTGACGTCGTCTTCATCGTCCGGTACGGCAGGCCCTTTCGAGGGATCGCTCGGTCCGGTCTTCATTTTCATGCCGCTGCGCACCACGTTCAGCATCCCTGCGGCCGAACCGAGCAGGAAGAACACGATAAACATCAGCGGCCAGGTTTTGACGCCAAAGACAGTCGGCATCAGATAGGTATCGAACCACCAGCCAAGCCCGGTTCCCACGACAATCCCGCCGATCAACTCGGTCGACAGGCGCAACGCGCGGCCTACGAGCTCGTTGCTGGAACCGTCTTTCGACCCCTGCCCACGTTTCGACGCGCCCGATTGAGGACGAGCCGCATTGAGCTTGCGGCCGATTTCAGCGGATCGCCGCTTGAATTCGGCCCGTTCCTCGGGACTGAGATGTCCTTCGTTTCGGTCGGAGCCCTTCTCTGCAGGTGACATCGGATGAAGCCTCAAAAGCAGAATCGGGCGGAAAATCGGCAGGGTTCGTAACGCGCCGGACCATAAAGTCGGTGTTGTGGGGTGTCAAGAAACGGGGACTGCGACAAAGGTTTGGCAAACCAGCGGAAAACGGGGGCTTTGAACGCCTGCGACCATATTGCCGCTCGTCTCTCCACAGGCGGTTCGAGTCCCACCCAAGTCTCGATCGGGGACGGCTGGCAACACATTGTTCATTATCGTTTAAGCCGATGGTGACGGGCGACCTGTAAAACTTCGCAACGTTTACAAACCGGGTTTGCGCGCGCGGAGTTCGGCGTGCGGCAGGGGGAGCTTCATACATGCTCGATCAGAACACGTTCATTCTCATTGCCGTCGGGGCCGCGTTCTCGGTGGTCGGGCTCCTCGCCTGGCTCGTCGATGCCGGCTTGAGCGACAAATCCAAGGTGTTCGTCAAATACGGGCTTTTCAGCCTGTTCGCCTGCGTCATCGGGCTATTCTTCATGATCGACGACGACAGCGAATTCCAATACGGCGGCTGGACCAATTCCGAGGCGCCCCAGAAGTCCTCTTCGGTTGGTGGCGGCATGGGCGGCAGCGGTGGGGCGGGCGGGCAAGCGGCCAAAAAGGGCGGTGCAGGCGGCGGCGGACTCGTCCTCGGTGACGAAGAGCCTATGGACCATACCGAAAGTGCTACAGAAGCAGATGTTTCGGAGGAAGGCGAAGAGGGCGACGGCGTCAAGCAGGACTGCCCGACTTGTCCGGAAATCGTGCCCATCAAGAAGGGCAAGGCGCTGATCGGTTCGGCAAACGGCGGGTCGGACAATGGCGGGCAGAGCGCGCCGGCCAGCGAAGTCGCAATCACGCGCAATTTCGGTATCGGCAAATACGAAGTGACTTTCGAGCAATATAATGCCTTCGCGACGGAAACCGGCTACAAACCGGCGAAAACGTGCCAGGCGGGAAAGACGAGTGTCAATTTCGAAAAGCCCGGCTTCAAGCAGGCGCCAGCGAATCCGGCCGTGTGCGTCAGCTTCAAGGATGCACTCGCCTATGTCGAGTGGCTGACGCTGAAGACGAGCATCCCCTATCGCCTGCCGACCGAAATCGAGTGGGAATATGCCGCGCGCGCCGGACTGACAGGGGCCTATTTCATGCCTGGGCCGGTGACCGGCGATCTGGCCAATTTTGCAGCCAAAGAGGGACGCCGGGTGAACGGGACGGCGCCGGTCGGAACCTATCCCGCCAACGGCAACGATATGCATGACGTGCACGGCAACGCCTGGGAAATGACCGCAGACTGCTGGTCGAAAGGCTATCTTAACGGCTCGGGGCAAAGCCCGGCCGGAGATGTCGATTGCACGCGCCGCGTCGCCAAGGGTGGGGCGTGGTACAGCGGGCCGGCGCATCTCGACTTTGCGACCCGTGTCGGGGTCAGTGAGGAATTCGCCAACAACGGCCTCGGGTTCCGGGTGGTTCGCGAGAACGCCGCGCCGATGGGGCGCAAGAAGTCGCGGCTGTCGAACGGCTTTGCCGACGGCTTGCCCGAAAACTCAACTAAAGAGTCCGGGCCACAGAAGATTTCCTACGATCCCGTCGCCAAGCGCCTGACGAAATAATTCGGAACGCCGGTCAAGCGTCCTTCCACTTCAGCGCATGCGCGATGACCTTGCGCATGAGGCTGGGGACGGCTTCGGCATCGAGTTTGCGCCGGGGAATCCAGCGGCAGCGATCCGGCTCGGCCCATAAATTCGGGCTGGCTTCAAGCGGAACGACGGCAAGATAAACACACAGCTCCAGTCGGAAATGCGTGAAGGTGTGAATGACGCTGCCCGGCACCGGCCACCACTCGGCATCAAGCGGCGCTGTGCGTCGGGCCGTGCCCACTGCGAGCATGGCAGGTTTCCAGTCCGTGGAGGGGACTTCCAGCATGCCGCCGAGGAGTCCGGCGTCCGGTCGGCGGCGCAACAGCACCTGACCATCTTCGCGCAACGCAACGAAAGCGTGGCCGTAGCGGTTCGGACGTTCGGCCTTGGGGGCTCTGCGAGGGAGTTCGGCGGCAATGCCCTTGGCGCTGGCGTGGCAATCCGGCTGCAACGGGCAGGTCAGGCAGGACGGGCGTTTCGGCGTGCACACCGTCGCGCCGAGATCCATCAGCGCCTGTGCGAAATCACCGGGGCGGCTGGCGGGAACCAGCGTTTCGGCGAAGCGCTTGACCTCCGGCTTGGCCGCCGGCAGCGGTAGCTGCAACGCGAACAGCCGGCAGACGACGCGCTCGATGTTGCCGTCGACGGGTGCGGTTCTTGCTCCAAACGCGATCGCTGCAATAGCGGCGGCGGTATAAGGGCCGATGCCTGGGAGCTTGAGCAGTTCCTTTTCGGTGCGCGGGAAGCGGCCGTTATAATCGGCGGCGATCGTCGCCGCGCATTTGTGCAGGTTGCGGGCGCGGGTGTAGTAGCCAAGTCCGGCCCAGGCCGCCAGGACTTCGTCGAGATCGGCGCTTGCGAGTTTCTTCACGGTCGGCCAACGCCGCAGGAAGGCGTGGAAGTACGGCGTCACCGCTTTCACCGTCGTCTGCTGCAACATGATTTCGCTGAGCCATATGCGGTAAGCGTCGGGACGGTCGCCTTCGGCGGTGCGCCAGGGCAGATCGCGGCGTTCAGTGTCGTACCATCTCAACAGGCGCTCGACGGTCGCGGGCCCGGCTGGCCGGAGCGGGAGTTGTTTTTGTGCAACGGTGCTCATGGTGCCCTCATGCCGGCCTCGTGGCGCCGGGCGCGAATCAGTCCGCAAATGTTAACCCTACGGCCTCAGCTGTGGAAACGATCACGCCGCAGGTTCATTTTGCTCTGTCGATCCAGGTTCTCGCGATGACGCGCCCGCTCTCATCTCCGACACGGTCCAGCCTGTCCGGTTTGCGCGGTTCGCTGCGCCCGAAGGGTCCGCGCGAAGCGATTCTGCGCCGGCATCTGGCGGTCGGGGCGAAAAAGATCAACGTCGGCAAGTCGGTTGGAAGCTTCGTGCCGAAGCTGGCGCAGAAGGCCTTCGAGAAATACGGATTTTCGACGGTGGCGCTATTGACCGACTGGGCGGCGATCGCGGGCGCCGACCTGGCCGTGTTCACGAGACCCGAAAAACTGAAGTGGCCGCGCATGGTTTCCGTGTCCGGCGATGTCGACGCGGGCTGCGAGGGCCGTCCGGGGGCGACGCTGATTTTACGGGTGGAACCGGCGCGCGCGCTCGACGTCGAATACGGCGCCGGCCAGATCGTGGAGCGAATCAACAGCTATTTCGGGTACCGGGCAGTTTCCGGGTTGAAGATCTTGCAGATGCCGCTCGACGCCGGGACACGCGCGGCGGGGTGGCCGCAAGGCGCGGGCAGGCCCGCGAGCGCTACTTCTGGAACGTCGAGCGCTGAACGGTCCGCGATACCCGGCGATCTCATGGCGGGCGTGACGGATGAGAAATTGCGCCAGTCATTGCAGCGCCTGCAAGCCGGGATTCTTCGAACCTAGCATACTGCTCTGAGACTTGCTTCTGTGCCCGAGCCGGGAACTCCCCGGGGTCGTTCTGTGGTGCCGTTCCGGGAGCGGTTTACTGCGACATTTCGCAATATTTCGCAGTCTTACAAAGCGTTCAGTTGCCATTCACGCCGGAATTGACTTAATCGAACCAATAATCTCGTTCGGCTGACCGGTTGAGGACAGCGAACCCGCGCGCAACTTGCCATCAGGAGCCGCTCTTGCCGATGTCCAAACAGCCTGAATTCCAAACATCCCTCACCCGCCGTCATGTCCTTGCGGTAACGGCGGCGGCGGCAGCAGCCGCAGGGCTGGGGCTCGGCCTCGCCGCGCAGCCGGCGGTGGCCGTCGAGCAGGCGAAGCTGATGGCCGATACCGGGTTGCCGGAACTCGCCATCGGCCCGGCGGATGCCAAGGTGACGGTGGTCGAGTACGCCTCGATGACGTGTCCGCACTGCGCCCGGTTCCATAACGACATCTATCCTCAGATCAAAGAGAAGTACATCGACAGCGGCAAGGTGCGCTTCATCTTCCGCGAATTCCCGCTCGACAACCTGGCCGCCGCCGCGTCGATGCTGGCGCGCTGCTCAGGCGAGGGCAAGACGCTGCCGATGATCTCGGTGCTGTTCTCGAAGATGGAGGATTGGGCCTTCGTGCGCGACAAACCGGTGCCGGCGCTGTTCGAAATTGCCAAGCAGGCAGGCTTCACGAAGGAATCGTTCGAGACGTGCCTGAAGGATCAGCCGCTGCTCGACAAGATTCTTGCTCAGCGCAAGAAAGCTTCCGAAGAGTTCGGTGTAACGTCAACGCCGACATTCTTCATCAATGGCGAGAAACTTGACGGTGGGCCGACGCTCGAAGCGCTTTCGAAGGCCATCGACCCGCTGCTGGCTGAAGGCTGAGTCACCGGCGAGAGGGGAGAACTCGTGAGAACAGGGGCCGGCCGGTTGGCGCGGATCAGCGCTGCGATTGCCGCGGCGGCGTTGCTGGCCGCCTGCTCGGGCGATCAGCTATTGACCACCAACACACTGACCGCCGACATCTCAGCAGCCCCGGGCGGCGCCTACGGTGCGGGGGGCGAGCCCAAGGCGCAGCCGTTCAACCCGTTCCACGACGGCACGCCGACGGACTACGGGCGCCGTGAAGTGATGGTCAATCCGACGCTTGGCGACGTGCTCAAGACCGGCCCGCTGCCGGAGAGGTCTGTTGGACGCGCGGACGCCCCGGTGACGGTCATCAAATATGCGTCCCTGACGTGCCCCTACTGCCGGCGCTTTCAGGCAACGGTTTTTCCGGCCTTCAAGCGCGATTATATCGATACCGGCAAGGTCCGATTCATCGTCCGAGAGTTTCCGATCGGGCGCTCGTCGGGCAACGCCACGATTGCGCTGCGCTGTGCGCCTGCTTCGCAATATTTCGCGCTCTACGGCAAGTTCCTCGACCGGCAGGCGAATTGGGTGAGCCAGGAGGTGCGGATCGACAAGATCCACGCAGTGGCTGCCGAAAGTGGGTTATCCCGTGCGGAATTTGACGCCTGCCTCAAGAATCAGGACTTAATCGCGGGTCTGAAGTGGGTGAAGGATCGCGGTCGCAAGCTTGGGATTATCGGAACGCCGAACTTCTATATCCAGAACACGCTGGTGAAGAAGGTTCTCGACTACGGTGACCTCAAGGCGCTCGTCGATGCGGAACTTGCCGCCGGGACCGCCGGGACCGCCGGGACCGCCGGGACCTCGATGGCGGTAGCGAACTGATTAGTGCTGTTTGGTCAACACCCGGCAAGCCGGTGTTGAGCGTGCTGTCTGGTCAACACCCGGCAAGCCGGTGTTCGTTATGTTTGGTCAACACCCGGCAAGCCGGTGTTGAGCGTTCGTGAAACGATCCCTGGGGCCAGCGTCATCGTCGGGCCGGAGACGCCAACATGCATCTGAGCCGTCTGCGGCTTGTCGGTTTCAAGTCATTCGTCGAACCTACCGAGCTTGTGATCTCGCGCGGGCTGACCGGCGTCGTCGGTCCCAATGGCTGCGGCAAGTCCAACCTTCTCGAAGCGTTGCGCTGGGTGATGGGCGAGAGTTCGTACAAGTCGATGCGAGCATCGGCGATGGACGACGTGATTTTTGCCGGGACGTCAACGCGCCCGGCGCGAAACACCGCCGAAGTCACCCTCTTCATCGATAACGCCGAGCGGCTGGCGCCGGCCGAATTCAACGACGTCGAGCAGATCGAGATCAGCCGGCGCATCGAGCGGGAAGCGGGTTCGGCCTACCGCATCAACGGGCGGGAAGCGCGCGCGCGCGACGTCAAGATCCTGTTCGAAGACGCGGCAACGGGGGCTCGTTCGCCGGCGCTCGTGCGGCAGGGGCAGATCGCCGAAATCATCAACGCCAAGCCGGAAGCGCGGCGTCGCGTTCTCGAAGATGCGGCCGGCGTCGCCGGGCTGCATTCGCGCCGGCACGAGGCGGAGCTTCGCCTCAAGGCTGCGGAGGCCAATCTGGCGCGGCTCGACGATGTCGTCGGCGGTCTCAACGCGCAGATCGAGGTGTTGAAACGTCAGGCGCGCCAGGCGCGGCGCTACCGCGAGATTTCGGGCCAGATCACCAAGGTCGAGGCGCTGGCGCTTCATCTCGCGTGGCTGTCCGCACAGGCGGCGGTGGAACGGGAAGAGGCGCTGCTGGCAGCCGTCCTGGAGCGGCTCGGCTCGGCGGTAACGGCGGAAGCGCAAGCGTTGCGCAGCGAAGAGCAGGCTGGCGAAGGGCTGCCGCCGCTGCGGGCAATCGTCGCGGAAAAGGCGGCGGCTGCCGGGCGCGTGCGCCATGAAGTGGAAGCCTTCGAGCGGGAAGCCGAACGCCAGGCGCAACGGGCCGAAGAGCTCAGCGCGCGGGTTGCGAGCTACCAGCGCGACATCGAACGCGAAGAAGGGATGTGCGGGGAATCAGCGGAGACGCTCACGCGCCTCGATGGCGAAATCGCCGGTCTCCTCGAAGAAGAAGCCGGGTTCGGAATATCAGAGCAAAACGCACGGGAAGAATTTCAGACAGCCGAGGCCGCACTCGCCGTGCGGGAAGCGGAACTGTCGGAGGCAACCGGGGGCCTCGCCAACGAGACGGCGCGGCGGGCGGGGCTGGTTTGCAACCTGGAAGAGCGCAGGGCTTCGTCCCGGCGACTGGAGATACAGCTCGGCCAACTCGACGAACAGGCTCGCGGCATTGCCGGGAGTTCGGAACTGACATCGCTAAAGGCCGGGTACGAAGCCAGTTGCGGAGAACTCGAACATCGCCTCGGCACGCTGGAAGCTTCGAGCGCCGGTGTGGAAGAAGCGGTTCGCGCACGTGCGGGGGCGCTGGAAATCGCCCGTGAACGTGCCCAGCAGATCAAGTTGAAAAGCAACGCGCTCAGTACCGAACGGGAGACGCTGTTGCGGCTCCTTGGGCCGGCGCAGTCGGATGCGTTCCCAGCCCTGATCGATGCGATCAAGGTGACGCCCGGATATGAAACCGCGCTCGGCGCCGCGCTCGGCGACGATCTCGATGCTCCGGCCGACGAAGCCGCGGCGCTGCACTGGCGCCTCGTTACGGGAGGCGGCGACGACGCGGCGTTGCCAGCGGGCGTCGAGCCGCTTTCGAAATTCGTAAAGGCGCCGGCCGAACTGGCGCGGCGGTTGCGCCAGATCGGCATCGTCACGCGCGCCGAAGGGCGGCGGTTGCAGAACGTGCTGGCTCCCGGCCAGCGTCTCGTCAGCCGGGAGGGCGATCTGTGGCGCTGGGACGGATTCGTGGCGGCCTCCGAAGGCATGTCGGCGGCTGCCATGCGGCTCGAACAGCGCAACCGGCTGCTGGCGCTCGAACAGGAAGAAGCGGAGATCGCCGACGTCATCGAGGCACGCAGCGATGAACTCGATGCCGCGGCCAAGGCTCTTGCCGCCGCGCAGGAATCCGAGCGCAAGCTGCGCTCGCAATGGCGGGACACGCAGAGCGAACTCGGTAGTGTGCGGGCCAAGCTCGATGGCGTGCAACGGCGCATCGCCGAGACGGAGACGAAGCTTGCGGCCATTGCCGGTGCGCGGCAGCGGCTCGTTTCCGAGCGCGACGAACAGCTTCGCCAATTCAGCGACGCCGAGGCGGCGTTAGCGGCATTTCCCGAGGCGCGGCTTCAGGAGTTGGCGGCTGTGCGGGACGAAGCCCAGGGCTCGGCGCAGCAGTTGCGTTCGGAAGTCGCCGAAAAACGCGCGACGCTCAACGCGCTGCACGCCAAGCGGCAGGACCGGCAGCGGCGCATCGGGGCGCTGCGCGACGACGTCAAGCGCTGGCAGGAGCGGGCGGCGGCGGCGGAGCGGCAACTCGCGGCGTTACGGGAGCGGATCGGCGCTGCGCGGGCGCAGCTCGACGAACTCGTCGATTTGCCGGAAAAGGTTGCCGCCCAACGCCAGAACCTGCTCGATGCGGTCAGCGAAGCGGAAGCCCAGCACCGCTCGGCTGCTGACACCTTGCAGGACGCAGAGACGGCGGCCAAGCAGGCGGTTGAGGCTTTGCGGGCGGTGCAGGCGGCGGTGTCGGCGGCACGCGAAGAACGGGCCGGGATCGAAGCGCGGCTATCGGCGCAACGACAGCGGCGTGACGACGATACACGGCGCATCCGCGAAGTTTTCGATACCGATCCGATGTCGTGCCTGAGGATTGCCGAAGTGCCGGAGGGGGCGGACCTGCCGGCGTTCGACGATGTCGAGCGGCGGTTGCTGCGGCTTCGGGCAGACCGCGAGCGGCTCGGTGGCGTCAACCTGCAGGCCGACGATGATCTGCAACGGTTGGCGGCGCAGGTCAGCGAACTCGAGACCGAACGCGCCGACGTGCAGCAGGCCATCGACAAACTGCGCCAGGCGATCGGCCAGCTCAACCGCGAAGGCCGGCGGCGCATCAACGAAGCCTTCGAGAGCGTGAACCTTCACTTCGAACGGCTGTTCCAGACGCTGTTCAACGGCGGCGAAGCGCGCCTCGAAATGGTGCAGTCGCAGGAAGACCCGCTGGAAGGCGGGCTCGAGATCATCGCCAAGCCGCCGGGCAAGAAGCCGGCGACGCTGTCGCTGTTGTCGGGCGGCGAGCAGACGCTGACGGCGCTCGCACTGATCTTTGCCGTTTTCCTGACGAACCCGTCGCCGATCTGCGTGCTCGACGAGGTCGACGCGCCGCTCGACGATGCCAATATCGACCGCTTCTGCACGCTGATGGAGAACATGGCCGAGGATACGGCGACACGCTTTCTCGTGATCACGCATCACCCGATGACCATGACGCGCATGCATCGCCTGTTCGGCGTCACCATGGCCGAGAAGGGGATTTCGCAACTCGTGTCAGTGGACCTCGAGACGGCGCAGGGATTCCGCGAGGCTGGTTAGGGTCGATTGCGGATGCGATGCGCGGGCCTACTTTTCGGACGGAATGCCCGCGAAGGCGGGTATCCGTGCACGTCGCAGAGTTGCTTCAACTTTTTAGATACGTGTCGAGTTTTCTGCATCGGTCCGTGCCGGCCGATGGGTCCGTCAGCGTTCGCCCGCAACTTGGACGGATCCCCGCCTTCGCGGGGATGACGCCGGGTGGTGGCGGTGTTTGGGCGCAGTCACTATTGAATGCAAGACGACACTGCCTCTTCAGTTCCGCTCAAATCTCGTCGCGCACCTGGGCGTAGGCGATGACGGAGAAGAGGACGGTGCCGCCGGTGACGTTGCCCAATAGCGTCGGAACGAAGAACGAGAAGGCGGCGGAGGCCAGGTCAAGGCGGCCTTCGAAGACGAGGAACAAGGCTTCGACCGATCCGGCGATGACGTGCGTGAAATCGCCTGCCGCGATCAGGTAGGTCATCAGCGTAATGACGATGAATTCGCTGCCTTCGGACGAGGGCAGCATCCAAACCAGCGCCGCGATCAGCCAGCCGGCGACGATGCCCGCCAGGAACATCTCGTGCGGCGATTTCTGCATCATGTGTTCGGAAAGCTGGATGACGGCTGCATGCACGTCGGCGCCGAGGACGCCGCTCGTCGAAATGAACGCGGCGAACAGCGCGCAACCGATGACGTTCGCCGTCAGCACGATCAGCCACAGCCGCAACAATACGAACCACCACACCGCCTTGCCGCGCTGCATGGCGGGCAGGACGGCGGTCAACGTGTTCTCGGTGAAGAGCTGTTGGCGACCGAGGATGACGATCAGGAAGCCGACCGAATAGCCGAGGTTGTCGACCAGCGGCTTCCAGGGAGCATCGGGAAGCCGGGCCGAGAGAATTCCTTCGGCGACGACGGAAAAGCCGATCGACAGGCCGGCGGCGATGCCCGACCAGAACAGTGCATGGAAGGTGCGGATCAGTTCCTTGTCGCCTTCGCGGCGGATGATGTCGAAGACGGAGGCGGCGCGCAGACGCTTGTGCTTGATGACGACGGGAACGGGTTCTCTGCCGGCTTCGTCTCCCTCGACTTCATGGTCGAGATCGACTTTTTCAGCTTCCTGACCGAGCAGTTCCTCGGCATCTTCCTTTTTGTCATTCATGGAGCGCTTCCCCCAGTGTCAACCGCCGAAATTGCCGTCAGTCGAAGCGGAGCGTCATCGGCCTGCCGCGGGAAGGGCAACTCGGCAGGGAGGCGGAGGTTCCATGATGACGTGCCGTATAGCTCTTTGGTGGCGGCGGGTCTGGCGGGAGACTGCACAAGCCTCATTCGTCATCCCCGCGCAGGCGGGGATCTGTCCTGGCTGTGGTTCAGTAACACCCGGTCCGATTCGACGCCAACGGCTCGAACCAGCAAGCTCGCACCTGGCACCGACAGTATTCGGTTCACTGCGACGCGACCGGATCCCGCCCTTCGGCGGGATGACGGCAGGTGGGCATGGCGGCTATTGACGGCGGCGTGCCTGGATGGCCGGATCGGATCCGGCCATGACGTTGTGGGTGAGTTGGCCGGTGTCACGCTGCAACCTGGGAAGCCGGCGACCGGGAGGTGGCAGCGCTGATGTGCGGTCACAAGAAGCTGGTGACTGGTTCACTCGCCCGCGACAAGTTCTTCGGAAAGCGAAATCCCCACCAACGGGCGGTTGACGGCCAATGCCCTGATATCCGGATCGGACATCAGCGCTTCAAACGTTCGCACACTCGGAATGGTTCTCCCTAGTTCGGCGGCAGTTTCCAGGTGTTGGAGCAAAGCATTGCGCGCGTTCGCCACGGCCGCCTCGAACGTGTCACCGGCGCCGAAGCAACCTGGCAGATCCGGGAATTCGAGACCGTATGCACTTTCGGGGTCTTTGTGAACGATTGCAAAATAGGTTCGCATCAGTCAGCCTTTGGATCCCAACCAGCAATACCATAGATGCGCCTCACCAAGCCAGTCGGCAAGTCCTTCTTGGGATGGGGCAGCGAGACGAGTTCTGCGATATCGGCGTGTTTCAAGGCGTGATGATCGCCGCGCATACGGGCAAGCTCCCAGCCGTTGTCCATGCGTCTGCTTAGAAGTTTTCGACTATTGGTTGCCATTTTCCCGCCGCCCCTGATCGGCATATTTCCGTGTAGCAGGGGATCGTATACGCGCTGCGTCGGGTGTTAACCGTTCGCGCGAGATACGATCAGCCTGCGATCCTGGAGAAATCGGCGACGTTCAAGGTGGCGGTGCGGATTTCGGCGAGGAGCTTGAGGCGGTTTTCGCGGAGGGATTTTTCTTCGTCGTTGACGATGACGTCCTCGAAGAACTTGTCGACGGGTTCGCGAAGTTCGGCGAGTGCGCGCATGGCGCCTTCGAAGTTCTCAACGTTGATGGCGGCCTGCGTGTCGAACTTGACCTTGGCGATTGCGGCGGCGAGCGCGCGTTCGGCGGGTTCCTGCATCAGCGGGCCGGACGGTTCGCCGTCGTAGGTCAACTTGTCCTTCTTCTCCTCGATGGCGAGGATATTCGTGGCACGCTTGACGCCGGCCAGCAGGTTGGCGCCGTCGTCAGTTTCGAGGAATCCGGAGAGCGCTTCGACGCGCTTGACGATGAGCGCGATGTCATCCTGGCCCGGAAGGGCAAACACAGCATCGATGAGGTCGTGACGCTTGCCGCTTTCGCGCAGGTGCACCTTGAGGCGGTCGGCGAAGAAGGCGAGGAGGTTTTTGCTTTGCTGGCGTTCGGCACGAAAGATTACTTTGATTAGATCCAGATCGCCACGTTTCCTGGACCCCGAGATAAATTCGTCAGGGTTGTCTACGTTCAGACACCATATGTGTGTCAATTCCTTTTCTCTTTTATGGTCCCAAACGCTAGAGAATTTACCCTCGATTGTCTTTCCGTCCTGTTCTTTAGTAAGCCAAAAGAGATTGAACTTGTTATTCGCATGCCTTCTAAGTTCGTCATATGCGAGCTGGATCTTCCTTAGAAGGCCCAATCGCAAATCATTCTCCAGCAGAATCCGGATGACCCCCAAGGCGGCGCGGCGGAGCTGGTAAGGGTCGCCGGAGCCGGTCGGCTTTTCGTCGATGGCCCAGAAGCCGACGAGGGTGTCGAGCTTGTCGGCAAGGGCAACGGCAATCGCGACCTGATCGCCCTCGTCTTCCAGGGGCACGGTGTCGGACGGGCCTTTCGGCTTGTAGTGCAGCTCGATGGCGCGCGCGATCTCCGCTTTCGTGCCGCTTTTCAGCGCGTAATATTTCCCCATGAGGCCCTGCAACTCGGGGAACTCGCCGACCATCTGGGAAACCAGATCGGCCTTGCAGAGCTGGGCGGCGCGGCGGGCGTCCTCGGGGTTCGCATCGACGGCGCCGGCGATCTGGAAGGCCAGCTCCGCGATGCGCTCGACGCGATCCTTCTGACTGCCGAGCTTGGCGTGGAAGGTGATGCCGTCGAGATCGCTTTCCATTTCATCGAGCGTGCGCTTCAAATCCTGGTCCCAGAAGAACTTCGCATCCGACAGGCGCGCGCGGATGACCTTCTCGTTGCCGGCGATGATCTCCTTGCCGTCATCGGCGGCGATCAGGTTCGAAACGAGGATAAAGCTGTTGGCCAGCGACTTCGTCGTCGGATTGCGCAGCGAGAAGCATTTCTGGTGAGCCTTCATCGAGGTGATGAGGCACTCGGGCGGGACTTCGAGAAATTGCCTGTCGAAGGTGCCGATGAGGGCGACCGGCCATTCGGTGAGGCCGGCGTTCTCGTTGACGAGCGCTTCGTCGTCGACGAGTTCGAGGCGGGCGGCCTTGGCCAGTTCGCCGGCATCCTCGGCAATCGCTGCGGCGCGCTCGGACGCCGGCAGCAGCACCTTTGCGGCCAGCAGCTTGCGGCCGTAGTCCTCGAAATCCTTGACAGCGAACGTTTCTTTTCCGTGGAAACGATGGCCGGTCGTCGTATTGCTTGACCTGATGCCGGCGATCTCGAAGGGGACGACCTCGCCGTCGAAGATGCACAACACCGATTGCAATGGACGCACCCATTGGAAATCGCCAGATCCCCAGCGCATCGACTTCGGCCAGGGGAAATTCGCGGCGACATCGGGCACGACCTCGGCGACGATCTCGGGCGCGGGACGGCCCGGCTTGTCGATCTTGGCAAGGTAGAAGTCGCCCTTCTTGGGGTCGGAAACGACTTCGGCTTCCTCAATGGACTTCAAGCCGGCGCCGCGCAGGAAACCTTCGATGGCTTTTTCAGGCGAACCGACGCGGGGGCCTTTGCGCTCATCCGAGATCGCCGGCGACATCGCGGGCAAGTCTTCGATGACGACGGCGAGGCGGCGGGGCGTCACGAACGCCTGGCCTTCGCCGATCTCCAGCCCGCCGGCCTTCAATCCCTCGCTGACAAGGCGCAGCAGGTCTTGCGCCGCGCGCGCCTGCATGCGCGCCGGGATTTCTTCGGACAGGAGTTCAATGAGAAGCTGGGGCATGGGCGGGCTTTTTGGTCTCCGTTGATTGGGAGCCCCGTTCTAGAACATCATCCGACCATACGCGATCGCTTTTCGCTCTCGGATGTTGCTCTAGTGAGGCGTCGCGCCTTAGTTGACCGATGGTGCGGCGAGGTTTGAGTCAACTAAGGCGCGATAAACGCCTCACTAAGCCAATGATGTTGCTAGTGGCCCTGATGTCGCGCCAAAATCGGACGAGGTTGCGGCTATGATGCGATTTTGGCGCGACGGGCCACTAGCCCGCTCCAGCCACTTCGCGCCAGTCCTTGAAGTCGGTTATTGGGCCGGGACGGTCCTCACCGGTCCGCCGGAGCCGGAGTCCGTTGATGCAGGTGCCGGTTCGGTGGCGGCAGGTGCGGCCATGCCTTCCGGCTCGATGCCGGTTTGATAGATCTTGTTGACCTCGGTGAGGACCATGTTGCCGATTTCGACCGTGGCGCCGGTCGTGTGCAGGTAGCCGAGGCCGGCGCCGGTCAAGACGACGAGGAACCACCACACCGGGCGTTTCAGGAACAGTGCCGCGATCAGCAGCAGCGGGACGACGGCAATCGCAATTCCAATCCAGTGGTTCACTGCCCACCTCCTTGATAGCGGTTTACGGCTCGCGGTCCCTGGCGGGAACCGCATGTCGGGTCGGATGGGTGCCGCGCGCCAATGGCTTGGGGACCCGGTTGTCCGAATCTTTAATCAGGCATTTCCGACATCGGTTTGGCACAGCCTGGGCGCTTTCGCACTGCGCAAACGCGACGTACGCGCTATGTGGTCGAATAGTTAAATTCGAAGCTATTGATTTAACCGGCAAATCAGCGTTCTGCGGCATCCTGACCTGGGTCGAAGAAGTCCGGGTGGGAGCGGTAGAAATGTCACGATTTGCGTTTGTAGCTGCAATTGCCGTGCTGGGGCGGTGAGCTAAAACGCGAAGCCCAGTATGACGAGCAGGATCGCCATTACGATGAGGACGACCAGGGCCAATCCGGCGGCGGCATTGCCGAGATAGCTGAGCCCGGCGACAACCGCGAAGGTGGCGAGTGCGCCAAACAGCTTCGGGTTCGCGGCCTTTGGCCAGAAGCGGGAAACAATAAAGCCCAGGACGATGGCGCCGATCATGATCAGGGCGGCTTCGCCGAGGAAGCGTGGGTCGAGTAGATTGTCCATGTCCGGTCGCTCGCGTGCTGTGTTTTTCTTCAATCGATATTTGTTCGAGCCGTCTCAGCGCCGGTGGGTCTGGGGGTAGCCTTCGTTGGACAGCGGGAGCGTGTGGCCGCCGCCTTCGGTTTTGAGCCAGGCCGCGCAACAGGCCTTGGAGAGTTCGCGCACGCGCAGGATGTAGCTCTGGCGTTCGGTCACGGAGATGACGCCGCGGGCATCGAGCAGGTTGAAGACGTGGCTCGCCTTGATCGCCTGATCGTAGGCGGGCAGCGCGAGGAGGTGCTTGTCGCCGCCCGTGCCCTTGTCGAGCAACGTCTGGCACTCGGCTTCGGCGTCCTTGAAGTGCTGCAGGAGAACGTCGGTATTGGCGTGCTCGAAGTTGAAACGGGAATACTCCTGTTCGGCCTGCAGGAAGACATCGCCGTAGGTGATCTTGTCGTCGCCGGAGGCGCCGTTGTAGTTGAGGTCGAAGACGCGGTCGACGCCCTGCACATACATGGCGAGGCGTTCCAGTCCGTAGGTGATCTCGCCCGACACGGGGCGGCAATCGAATCCGCCGACCTGCTGGAAGTAGGTGAACTGCGTCACCTCCATGCCGTTGCACCAGACTTCCCAGCCAAGCCCCCAGGCTCCGAGAGTCGGGCTTTCCCAATCGTCCTCGACGAAGCGGATGTCGTTCAGCGAAGTGTCGATGCCGATGGCGTCGAGACTGCCGAGATAGAGGTCCAGGATGTCGGGTGGCGACGGCTTCATGATGACCTGGAACTGATAGTAGTGCTGCAGCCGGTTCGGGTTCTCGCCGTAGCGCCCGTCCTTGGGCCGGCGCGAGGGCTGCACGTAGGCAGCTTTCCAGGCTCTAGGGCCGAGCGAGCGCAGCGTGGTTGCGGGATGGAATGTGCCGGCACCGACCTCCATATCGTAGGGCTGGAGAACGACGCAGCCACGCGCGGCCCAATACTGCTGCAGCGTCAGGATCATGTCCTGGAAAGATTGGGCGGGGCGTAAGGATGGTGTTGGCTGCGCAACACTCGGCGAGCCGGTGTCTCCTTGATGCCCAACACTCGGCAGGCCGGTGTCTTCTTGGTGCCCAACACTCGGCAGGCCGGTGTTGGGGGGGTGCCCAACACTCGGCGAGCCGGTGTGTTCTTGATGCCCAACACTCGGCAAGCCGGTGTCTCCTTGATGCCCAACACTCGGCAAGCCGCTGTTGGGGGCTGGTTGTTCAGCGCTTGCCGACGATGATTTGGATTTACGGGTCGATTTCGCCATTTGCGCTCGCTCAAGGTCATATTGATCGTTGGCGGCACTATACGCATGCGTCCGCGTCTGTCACGCGGCGGCTTCGACACGGTGGATCAGAGACATTCTGCAGCCGTCACGGCGAGGCCGTAGATGGGGCAGATACTGACAAGTCCGAGCAACGCATCAATCAAGGGAGTCGACGATGGCCATCATGAAAGTTCTCGAGCTAATGACCCACTCCGACAAGGGATGGGAGGACGCCGCGCAACGGGCCGTCAGCAAGGCCGCCGAGTCGGTCGACAACATCAAGTCGGTGTGGGTGCAGGATTTCTCCGCAACGGTCGGCAAGGAAGGGAAAATCGAGTCCTACCGCGTGACCTGCAAAGTCACCTTCGAGGTCAAGGACTGACCCGCCGGAAGCGTCTATTCCCACCAACCTCTCAGTGCTGGTGGGGGCGGTAGGCGCCGGCGGCTTCGTCCCATTGGAGCGCGCCAAGATCGCGGGGTTCGTTGCGCGCGACATCGGGCTTGGCGTCGGCAGCTGGCTTCTTCATGGCGCGGTAGGCCATGCGGTAGCCGGCGACGAGGCCGGCGCCGACGACGGCGAGTATCAGGATGTGGGGGGGCATGTGCGGTCGCCTCATCGTCGAATTAAAGTCCGTATCTCGACCATAGTGCACGTGCCTCCGCGCTCGACAAGACATCATCGGCGAGGCTGGTGCCGGCGGCATGGCCGCCAAACTCCATAACGGGTCGGCGGAGCATTGAGAAAAGGCCACCGCGCGACAGCGGCACGACCTTCAGGCGCACCTTGGGGCCATGCAGTTCCCGCATCTTGGTGCGAATATCGGTGATCCCGTCGATGAGTCCGAGTTCGGCGGCTTTCGGGGCGGCCCAGAAGGCGCCGGAAAAGATGTCGGCGTCCGGCGCCGTCAGCCTGCCGCCACGCCGGTCCTTGACGACCCCGATGAACGCATCGTGGATATCGCCGAGGATCTCCTTGAGGCGGGCAATGTCCTCGGGATTCTCCGGCCTGAAAGCGTCGAGCTGGCTCTTTGCCGTGCCCGAAGTATAGATGCGGCGCTCGATGCCGAGCTTGTCGAGGGCCTCGACGAAACCAAATCCGCCCGAAATGACGCCGATCGAGCCGACGATCGAGCAGGCATCGGCATAGATTTCATCACCCGCGACGGCCAGATAGTAACCGCCGGAAGCGGCGACATCGTCGCAGAACACATAGATCCTCTTCTCGTGCTCGTCGGCCAGTTGCCGGAGGCGCTTGAAGATCAGGCTCGACTGGACGGGAGAGCCGCCGGGAGAGTTGATGATGACGGCGATGGTCGGCAGTTTTGAAAGCTTGAATGCCCGGGCCATCGCGTCGGCGCTTGCTGCCAGGGACAGGCCCTGTTTCAAGGGCGTCGCCATTCCGATGGGGCCGGTGAAGCGCAGGACGGGAACGACGGGTCCACTCGAAAATGGCCACATGGGTCAGGACCTCTCAAGGCTGGTGAGGATTGGATCGGGATGTGGAAGCTGGAGCGCTGGCACGCAAGGTGTCGGTTCGGCGCGCCCCTTATTGCAGGCCCGCGCGGCCTTGGCCAGCACCGTGAATGCCGGCCGTTCGCCGACTGCGCGAACTCAGAACGGCAGGCCGAGTCCCTCCCCGTCGCGCAGGACCGCGGCTATGAGCGGCGTGAAGTCGTGGCCTTCGGCGTGAATTTCTATCCCGGGCAGGATCCGCGTGCGCAGGCGCCGGCCCTTGCGGGCCGCAACGATGACGCGGTTGGCTTCTTCGCCATGTCGCGGATGCAGCGGCAGAATGACAAGTCCTCCGAAGCGACCTTTGAAGCCTGACATGATGTGTTCGAGGCCCTCTGTCGTGTGAATCATGATGGCAAGGCCGCCTGGCGCGCACATGCGTGCAAGAAACCTGCACCATTGATCTAGCGTCTCTTGCGGTCGCAGGGCATGCGAGTTGCGCTTCAGTGGGGCTTCGCTCATGGTGCCGTCACGGGCGGCGCTGTACGGCGGATTGGCAACGACTACGGCGTAGCTTTCCGGTGGGAGCTGGCAGGACAGGGGGCCGGTGCCGTGAACCGTGAGATCCGTCAGATGCACGCTGGCGCGGTCGCCGAGTTCGTTGCGCGCGATGTTTTCCCGCGCCAGATCAACGAGCTGGGGTTCGCGCTCAACGAGGGTGACGCGCAATTCGCAAAGGCGCCGGGCCGCGCACAATCCGACAGTTCCTACGCCGGCGCCGGCATCGAGAAGCGTGTTTCCCGCAGAGCCCCTGAGGTCTTCGGGAACGGCGGCTGCCAGCAGGACCGCATCGATGCCGGCCCGATAGCCGCGCCGCGGCTGCAGCAGCCGAATGCGGCCGCCAAGGAATGCATCGTCAGACACGTCCACCGAGGTTTCGCCGAGGGCGCTTGCTTTAGCTGGATTTTTCATCGATCAACCACTGACCGAGGTCGGCCTGTCGCAGAATTCGCCGGGCCGAGGCTTCATCGTCGTCCGCGACCATCATTCGCCGGGGTAGCATGCCGAGGGAGCCTTCCAGTACGCTCATGTTGGCGTCGAGGACGATCGCTGCGATTCCGGCCTCGCCAAGGAGGTTTTCGACGAAGTTCAAGAGCACGGGATCGTTGGTGCGCATCAGCTCTCGCATAAGGCCATGCCTCGCTTCAAGTTTCGGGTGCGGATGCGGCAAAAGGTCATTAATCTCATGTCCGTCCGCCTACTATAACGACATTACATAAAATCAGATCCGAGGAACCAGCATTGGGCGTCGTAGTCTCACTCGAAGAAGCGCGCGATCCCGGCAAGGGATTGCAGCCGCTGCTCGATCTCGTCAGCGCCGACATGCAGGGCATCAACCGTCTGATCCTCGACAAGGCGGTCTCGGATGTGGAGCTTATCCCGGAGCTGGCGCATCACCTCATCGATTCGGGCGGCAAGCGGTTGCGGCCGATGTTGACGATAGCGGCAGCCAAATTGACGGGCTTTCGCGGCAACGAGCATATCCGCGTTGCGGCCGCCGTCGAGTTCATGCACACGGCGACTTTGCTGCATGACGATGTCGTCGACGAAAGCGATTTCCGGCGCGGCAAAAAATCGGCGCGGATGATCTGGGGCAACCAGGCGAGCGTGCTCGTCGGCGATTTCCTGCTCGGGCAAGCGTTCCGGATGTTGGTCGATGTCGGCTCGCTGCAAGTGCTGCGGATTTTGTCGAATGCCGCAGCCGTCATCGCCGAGGGCGAAGTCATGCAACTTTCGGCGGCGAAAAACCTTGCGACGACGGAAGACGAGTATCTCGCCATCGTCAATGCCAAGACGGCGGCGCTGTTCCTTGGGGCGGCCGAATCGGGTGCGGCGCTGGCGGAGCGGCCGGCCGACGAACTTTCCGCGCTGCGGTGCTATGGCAAAAACCTTGGCATCGCGTTCCAGCTGATCGACGACGCGCTCGATTACTCCGGCGATTCAAAGAACCTCGGCAAGGCGGTCGGCGACGACTTCCGCGAAGGCAAGGTGACGCTGCCGGTGATCCTGGCGTTCCGCCGCGGCAACGAAGACGAGCGCGCGTTCTGGCAGCGGACGATCGGCAACGGCGAGATCAACGAGGGCGATCTCGAACACGCGGTGGCGCTGATCTCGAAGCACAACGCCATCGCGGCGACCAACGAACGCGCGCGCTCGTATGGGATGGTGGCTCGCGACGCCATGGAAATCTTCAAGGACTGCAAGGAAAAACGGGCGTTGCAGGACGTGATCGCGTTCTGCATTTCACGGGCGCATTAAGGCCGTTTTGGGAGCCTGGATCTCATCTCGCTCTAAAGCCGCGTTGGCGCGATCCACCAGGCTGGGTGACGCGAGGCGAGCGCGCCTGCGGCATGTCCGCAGTCCTCAAAGAGGCCGAAGCATGTCGGGCCGGCACCCGACATGGCCGCGAACCGGCAGCCCTCGATTTCCCGCAGCGCATCGAGCACTTTCGCGATGACCGGGAAGGCCGTGCGGGCGGCGGGCTCGAGGTCGTTTCCGACTTGCGACAACATTTCGACGAGCGCGCGGTCGTCGGCTGGGACGGCATGCGGGGCCTGGGCGGGGCTTGCGGGAAGCGGCCCGGCTGCCAGGAGGCGGAAGACCTGCGCGGTCTTGTCGGCTGGGACATCATCGAGTGAATTGACGAGAACAGCTGAGAGCGTTGGGAGCTGCGGCAAGGGTCCGAGAATTTCGCCCAGCCCCGTGGCTCGGCAGGCGACATTTGTGAAGCAGACGGGAACGTCGGCGCCGAGGCTGGCGGCTATCGCCAGCCAGTCGATCCTGCCGGAGTGGTCAGGATTGGCGCTCGCGACGGCGCGCAGCACGGCCCCCGCATCCGCCGAACCGCCGCCGATGCCTGCGGCGACTGGAAGGCGCTTCTCGATATGTACGGCGCCCAGTTGCAGGCGGGGTTCTGTTTCGGCGAGGCGTCGAAGCGTCATGGCGACGATGTTGTCGCCAACGATACGGTCCGCGAACGGCCCGCTGACGGTGACGCCGACGGGCCTGCCGGGGTCCAATGTGACGGTGTCGAAAGCGTCGTCGGCAAAGGCGATGAGGCTGTCGATCTCGTGGTAGCCGTCGGGCCTGCGGCCGAGAACGCGCAGCGTCAAGTTGACCTTGGCGCGGGCACGTTCATGGATCATGGCAGGCAAGATTCATGGCAGGCAAGAATCATGGCTGGCACGCGTGATGTCGGGCAGCATCCGCAGGCCAACGGCTATTGACGACGCTGCGGCAGCGGGACGCCGTCGGTATTTCCTTCAGGCGCCGTGGTCGAGGCTACCGGGGCCGACGTGCCGGTGAGGGACGGTGCGGCAAGAGCCTGGCGCTTCACGGGCAGGCCTTCGGCCAGCTTCTTCTCGATCGGTCCGACAAGATCGGGCTCGGGCTTGAGGCTCAGGGCCTGGTCCCACTGGAAACGGGCTTCGCGAATGCGTCCGACCTGCCAATAGGCATCGCCGAGGTGATCGTTGAGGACGGGGTCCTCGGGGCGCAATTCTACGGCCTTCTCGAGGAAGCGGACGGCTTCCTGATAGTCACCCGTGCGGTAATGGGCCCAGCCGAGGCTGTCGACGATGTAGCCGTCGTCGGGCTTCAGCGATACGGCCTTCTCGATCAGCTTCATGCCCTCGCGCAGATTGAGGTTCTGGTCGATCCAGGAATAGCCGAGATAGTTCAGCGTCAGGGCCTGATTGGGGTCGAGTTTCAGCGCCTGCTGCAGGTCGATTTCGGCCTTGGCCCACTGCTTGGTGCGCTCATAGCAGGTGCCGCGCGAATAGAAGTAGACCCAGTCCTTCTCCTCCGGCTTGCCGATCAAGTCGATGACCTTCGAATAATAACCGATGGCTTCGTCGTAGCGCTTGCGTCCGCGCATGATGTTGCCGAGCGCATCATAGGGCTTGATGCTGTCGGGATAATCGGCTGCGACTTTCTCGAGTTGCAGTCTGGCGTCGTCGACGCGCTCGAGTTCGTTCAGGTTGAATGCCTTGCGGATGTCGACGGCAAGCTGAAGAGCCGAGCCGTCGGGGATGCGGTCGTAGGTCTCGATGGCCTTTTCGAAGCGCTTCATTGATTCGTACGCGCTCGCCAGGGCGGCGAGGGCAAACGGATGGCGCGGCTCGAGATAGAGCGCCATCTGCAGATAAAGAATACCGATCGATACGCCGCCTTCGCCGGTGAGGGCTTCGCCGAGGCCGTAGAAGACTTCGGCAAGACCTTCCTGAGGCGTCGAAATCAGCGAGCCAATATTTTCGCCGCGGGTCAGTTTATCCATGAGGTCCACGGCCAGCGGGTGGTCTTCGCCTGCCGACTGGCGCATGTGGTTGCGCAGAATTCCCTTGGCGCGGCGATAGTCGCCGGAAGCCGCGACGCTGCGGGTATAGGCCAGTGCGGTTCGCAGCGTCTTGTTGTCCTGCTGGAAGACGCTTTCGAAGGCGCGCTGGGCATCCGAACTGCGACCCGCCTGATCGGCAATCAGCGCGCGGTGGTAGCGCAGGTAGAAGCGCGCCCAATCGGCCTGCTTGCGCAGCGTCAGCGAGGACAGCGCTTCGATGGTGCGCCCGCGGGCCTGCTCGACCCAGGCGCGGGTGATTACGCTCGTCAACTCGCCGATCGGGCCGCTGCCGGCGGCCTTGAAGTTCTCGATCGATTTTTCGAAGTCACCGGACTTGAAGTCCTGGAGGCCAAGCAGAAGACGGGCCATGCGGTGGCGCGGCTGTCGCTTCACGACATCTTCGGCAAGCGCTATGGCGCGGTCCCAGTTGGCTTCGGAGGCTTCCATGAGGAAGGCGCGTTCGAGAAGAATGCCGCTGTCGGGATCCTGGACCAGTGCGTTTCGATAAAACCCGGCGGCTTGGCCGGTGTCGTTATTGGAGCGCGCGAAACGTCCTGCAAGGTAACTTCCGGGAAGCGAGCGGGCCGTCTCCAGTTCGCCGTTTGACCAAGCGAATGAGGTGACCGGCGCCAGCAGCGCACCGATGACGGTCAGCGCACACAGCAGGACAAAGTTCGAGACACGCAGGGTGCGTGTGGATATCATACCGGCAATCCCTCAGGTTGCAGAACCGTTTCACACGCCCGAACAGGCGCCGTCACGGCAGATTAGCAAGAAAATCCAGCTCTTGGCGACCAGTTATGTCGATGAAACGGCCAGACGATGGCGATCGCCCCGCGACATTGGCGTGATCGGTCGTCAAATCGTTCTGAACGACGCTCATCCGAGCTTCTCCGATGATGCCAGCGGATTGGTTTTTCTTCCATTAAATCAGTATTTTTGCTCGCCGCGGGCCGCGTACGGCAGGCTCCTTCGTCAGACGAGGTTGAATGCGTCCTGCAAGTTCGCCGTCGCCTGCCGCTTGCGGCGGTTTCTCCACAGCCCGGCGACGGGGCCAGATCACATTCCGGTGTAGTTCGGGCCGCCGCTGCCTTCCGGGCAAATCCAGGTGATGTTCTGGCTGGGGTCCTTGATATCGCAGGTTTTGCAGTGGACGCAGTTTTGAGCGTTGATCTGGAACCGGGGTGTGCCGTTTTCATCGCTGACAACTTCGTAGACGCCTGCGGGGCAATATCGCTGGGCCGGTTCGGCATAGAGCGGCAGGTTGACTTCGATCGGGACCGACGGGTCGGAGAGGACGAGGTGGACGGGCTGATCCTCCTCGTGATTGGTCGCCGAAAAGGAGACGTTGGTCAGCTTGTCGAAGGTCAGCTTGCCGTCGGGCCTGGGGTAATCGATCGGGGAATGAAGGTCCGTGCGGTGGGTGGCTTCAGCGTCGTTCTTGCGGTGCCTGAGAGTGATGCCGAAGCCGACGCCGGGCAGAATCGTATTGGCCCACATGTCGATGCCGGCCATCATGATGCCGGCGATGGTGCCGAAGTTCGACCATAGCGGCTTGGCATTTCGGACTTTCTTCAGGTCCGTGCCGACCGCGCCTTCGCGTATGCGTTTCTCGTAGCCGCTCAGTTCGTCATTGGCATGGCCGGCCGCGAGCGACGAAAAGACCGTCTCGGCGGCCTCGATGCCGGAGTGAATGGCGTTATGGGAGCCTTTGATGCGGGGCAGGTTGACGAAACCAGCGGCACAGCCGATGAGGCAGCCGCCTGGAAACACCAGTTTCGGGATCGATTGCCAGCCGCCTTCGGTGATTGCACGGGCGCCGTAGCCGATGCGCCGACCGCCTTCGAGCACCCCGGCGATGAGCGGGTGGGTCTTGAAGCGCTGGAACTCGTCGTAGGGGCTCAGGTAGGGATTGCCGTAGTTGAGGTGAACCACGAAGCCGACCGACACGAGATTTTCGCCGTAGTGGTAGAGAAACGATCCGCCACCGGTCGAATTATCGAGCGGCCAGCCGAAGGAGTGCTGGACAAGTCCGGGCTTGTGCTTCCCGGGGGAGACCTCCCACAACTCCTTCAGGCCGATGCCGAACTTCTGCGGATCGCTGGCGGCCAGATCGAAATGCTCGATCAGCCGTTTGGACAATGACCCGCGGGCGCCCTCGGCGAACAGCGTGTACTTGCCGCGAAGCTCAATGCCGCGGGTGAAGCTGTCCTTGGGCTTGCCATCGGCGCCGACCCCCATGTCGCCGGTCGCAACGCCCACAACGGCGCCGCTGTTATCGAAAAGCACTTCGGAGGCAGCAAAGCCGGGGTAGATCTCCACGCCGAGGCTTTCGGCCTTTTCGCCCAGCCAGCGCGTCAGATCGCCGAGGCTGCCGACAAAGTTGCCGTGATTGTTCATCAGCGGCGGCATCGGGAAATTCGGTAGCGTGATCTTCCCGCTGTGGCGCAGGTAGTAGAAGCGGTCCTGCGTGACCCTGGTCTTGAGCGGGCAGTCGTCGGCCTCGCGCCATCCGGGCAGCAGCCGGTCGAGACCCGAAGGGTCGATCACGGCGCCCGACAGGATATGGGCGCCGACTTCGGAACCTTTCTCGACGACGACGCTGAGGTCGCCGCCGGTCTCGGCAGCGAGCTGCCGCAGGCGGATGGCGGCGGCAAGGCCTGCGGGTCCGGCTCCGACTATGACGACGTCAAAGTCCATCGCCTCGCGCTCGGGAAGGCCGTCGGTGGTGTCCGCCATTCGTCTCGTCTCCTTGAAGTCCCGCGCCGCGCAGGGCAGCAAACGTCAGATCTGGAACACTTGAGTGGTGTCGATTAGGTCGAGCGTGGCGATGGCGTCAACCTGTCAAACAGTTGCAGTGCTGACGCTGTTCGCGGGGGCGGCTGGACCGCCGGCGCTTTGAAACCGCGGCGAGCGCGGGTAGTGTCGAGGCCATGACAATCGACAGCGACCGAAATGATCTCGTCGAACTGCTGGCCTGGTATGGCGAGCTGGGAGTCGACTGCGCGATTGCGGATGAAGCCGTCGACTGGTTGCAACATGGCGATTGCGCGCCTGGAGCGGCGGTTCGCCAAGCCTTGCGCCCGCCGCCAAAAGGCGGCTCCGCCGCCATCAATCGGGGGAGCACGTACGCATCACCAGCGCGGCTGCCGACGGCGGCTGAACGAGCGGCTGAACGAGCGGCTGAACGAGGGGCTGGCGGTTCGGGCCAGCCGTCCGCGGCGCTCCTGACATCGCCGGACAGGGCAGTGCCTCCTAGCGCACCGGTCAAATCAGGGCGGCCGGCAGGCGAAGCCGGCGACGGTCGGGCTCAAAGTCAGGCGAGCGGTCAGGGGGCGGCAGCAGCGCGCAAAATTGCCGCCGCTGCCAATTCGCTCGACGACCTGAGCAAGGCTCTCGAGGAGTTCGAGGGGTGCGCTCTGCGCGCAACCGCCAAGAACACCTGTTTTTATCGCGGTGCGCCCGCAGCCCGCTTGATGATCATCGGCGAGGCACCCGGGCGTGACGAGGATCTGGCAGGCGTGCCGTTCGTCGGCCGGGCGGGCCAGCTTCTCGATCGGATGCTTGCTGCGATCGGTCTCTCGGAAAATGATGTCCATATCACCAACGTCGTCTACTGGCGGCCGCCGGGCAATCGGACGCCGACGCTACAGGAGACGGCAAGTTGCCGTCCGTTCCTGGAGCGCCAGACGCAACTGATTGCGCCCGAATTCGTCCTGCTGGTCGGCGGGGCGGCCGCAAAAAGCATTCTGGAAACGCCGGATGGGATCATGCGGCTGCGCGGAAAGTGGAAAGACGTGATGCTTGGCGGACGACTGGTGCGCGCCCTGCCGACGCTGCATCCAGCCTACCTCCTGCGCACGCCGGCGGCAAAACGCCAGGCTTGGCGGGATCTTCTGAGCCTGCAAAAGGCTCTTTCGCAGGTTGCGGCCAAATAGCCCGAATGGTTTTTCTCAAAGTTGCTGAAAACTTGCATTGCTTTAAGTTGCAATTGGAATTGTCTGCTTAATTCGACGCCAATACGCGTCATGTATTATCATAAATTCAAAAGTGTTTTATGCGGGCCGATCCTCGATTGGACCGATGCGTAAAGGGGGACATCCGGCGTGTCTGAAGGCTTAGTCTATATGAGACCGCTCCGCTTGGCGGGGGTCAGCGTCGCATCCGCCGGGACAGACGATGTGCTGCACGCATGGTCGCGGCTCAACGAGTGGATCATCCGCAAATCGCTCGGGCGCGAAGTTGAGATCGGCTACGGGCTGGTCGGCGTCGGCGGGTCCGGTCCTGCGTATACGGCCTGCATCGAGCTTCCCGATTGCGTGTCATCTGTTGAAGCCGACGAGTTGGCGCGCGCCAGCCTGGAGGGGGGTGCCTATATTCGCATCCGTTTTCAAGGCCCTGTCAGCGATGTCGGCCAGAAACTCGAAGACATGCGCGGGCAGCTCAATCTCGCTGAACATACGCGTCTCGATGCCGGGCGCCCGCTGGTCAGCGTATTCCTTGACGTGCGGATGGTGAAGACCGGCTGCGACGTGCGCAGCAATCTCCTCGTGCCGGTGTGCGGTAACGAGGTGTCGAAATCCCCGCGCAAGGCAGCCTGAACAGCTTTCGTGTCGCGCTCAGAGGGGCTAGATTACCGCTGGTTCGACCCTGAGCCGGTCCCAAGAGTTGTGTGCCATGCCGAGATTAGACGACTCACGCCCCTTCATCGCCGTGCGCATCGCGATCCTGACGATGTCCGACACGCGGACTCTCGCGGAAGACAAATCCGGCGACCTGCTGGCAAAGCTTGCCGGGGAAGCGGGCCATGAAATCGCGGCGCGCAACCTGGTGCCGGACGACGCCGAAGCGATCCGCGCCCAGTTGCGGGACTGGATCGCCGACACATCGATCGACGTGGTGATCACCACGGGCGGTACCGGGTTCACCGGCCGGGACGTGACGCCGGAAGCCGTGCGGCCACTGTTCGAGAAGGAAATCGAAGGATTTTCGGTCCTGTTCCACCAGCTCTCCTATGACAAGGTCGGGACTTCGACAATCCAGTCGCGGGCCTGTGCAGGAGTGGCAGCGGGAACCTACATATTCTGCGTGCCGGGATCGCCGGGGGCCTGCCGGGATGCCTGGGATGGAATCCTCAAGTGGCAGCTCGATAACCGGCACAGGCCGTGCAACTTCGTCGAGATCATGCCGCGCCTGGAAGAGCACCGGCGGAGCGGCTGAAGGGCATCGCAAGAGTGCGGCACGCAGAGAGCCCGGCCTTGGGGGTGTATCGACACCCATTGCATGCCGGCACCCGCGTTCACCAGCCGGCCTTGGCGCGTTCGATTTCCAGCAGTTCGCGGGTGTTGTTGGCCGCCTCGAATGCGGCCTGCGCGAGGGACCCGATAAAGACGAGAACGATACCGGCAACGATGGCAGCGAGACCGACCAAGGCGCCGAACGGCAGGGCGCCGTAAGCTGGCGCCAGCTGGGTGCCGGCGACGCCAGCGACGGTTGCCCCAGCGAAGCCGATACCGCCGATAATTGCCAGCCAGCCGAACAGGACAAGGGAAGCGGCGAGGAACCGGCCTATCCGGTAGCCGGGCACGAATTCCATCTCATCTTCGCTTTCCTCTTCACGGCGCATCACCCGCGGCAGCGGCGCTCCGGCCTCGGGCTGCGCCTCGCCGACGCTTACCGGGTTCCAATGAGCTTGCGGCGGAGGCGGGGTTCTGCGTGGGGGAGGCGCGCCTGCCGGCGCCGGTTGCGGGGGCGGAGCTGAACGGGGCGTGCTCGACGCGGCGCGTGCGGCCGGTGCGGACAGCGACGGCTCGGTGCGTTGCTGGGTTCCTTGATGGGGCATTTGGGTTGGCGACGGCTTCACCGGTCTTGCGGAGGTATCGAGCGATAGCCGGGATGACGGACCCGTGCGCGGTACTTCTTCGTAGGCCTGGGGATTTCCGGTACGCTCGATCGGTGCAGAAGGGGCCGGCTGCGGCATGCCGACGGGGGATATTTTGTCGCGCATCTGGGAAACGCGGTCCATGCCAATGCGGGCTTCGGCGGCTTCGCGGGTCCCGGGCAGGCTTTCGATCAGGTAGCTATAGAACTGGGTCGCATAATCCAGGTTGCCTTCGAATTCGGCGCGCCGGCCCATGTCGAGGATCTCTGCAGGCGTATATGGGTGTCTTGCGCTCATGCCGCCCGTCCCATCACCAAAACAGGGCGAACGGCATCGCTGACTATCGTCGCAAAAATCACAAGCACCACCAAAACGCCCGCCATGCTTTATCTTCCGGATCGACTTTATCAGGTCCGTCCGGTTTTGTCCGTAACGCGCAGATAAGAAGCGCTATTGCAAATTGGATTGGAAATCGCCGGGGGAAGGACAATTCGTCCCGACCAGCCAGCGACCGGCGGCAGATCTTCGGCTTCGTCGACGTCGTCGAGCACGTCGATCGTCGCGATCCGCAGGTGGCTCGCATTGCGCAGGGTATCGGCCAGCGTTTCTGCGTGCGACCAGCGGACGTTATCGAAGATGCGCGGTTTCCCGGGCAGTCGCTTGAAGCCGATGAGCCAGTAGCCGCCATCGGGGGCCGGTCCGACGACGACATCGGCGCGGCCCAGTTCGCGGAAGGCCCGGGCGATAAGAGACGGCGTGATGCCTGGAATGTCGGAGCCGACGATAACGACAGGACCAGGCGGCAATTCGTCGACCACGCGTTGCATGCGCTGGCCGAGATCGCCGCGGCCTTGGCCGCGGCGTTTGAGGCGGGCCGGCCAGGCGGGGTGGGCAAGCGCGCGCTCGGGCGCAATGGCGAGGCATGTTGTCCAGCGGCGGTCCCGGCTGACGCGGTGCGACATCGCGGTGGTCGCCGAGCGGTAGAATCGCAACGCGGCGACGGTACCGATGCCCCTGGCCAGCCGTGTCTTCACCCGTCCGGCTTCGGGTGCTTTCACCATCAAGACCAGTTGCCGCCGCCAGGCCGGCCGCATTTTCCGACGCCGGCCCGTCAGGCTAGCGGCACGAACGCGTAGCCGGCGCCGTCCTTCTCGATGCGTCCGGCGCCCGGCATGCCGAAGTGGTAGCCGGTGACGATGGAATTTTCGGTGACGGCGCGGTCGAAGATGCGGCGGCGGGAGGCCTCGGCTTCGTCGGGGGCCATGTCGAAGGCGGCATGCCAGCCGGGGTTGCGGACGAACAGCGCCGGAATGTTGGAGCTGTCGGCCATGACGAGGAGCTGATCCTTGCCGCTGCCGACGGCAAAAGCGGTGTGGCCGGGCGTATGACCGTGGGCCGGAACGGCGACGATGCCGGGCGTGACTTCCTTCGCACCCTCGAAGCGCGTGAGGTTCGACCATTTAGGGAACGTCGCCTGGATGCGCTTTGCGAGACCCTGGCGGTTTTCGGGGAGCCGCGAGATTACGCCGGGATCGGTCCAGAAGGCGAATTCGCTTTCCGGGACGATGATTTCGGCGTTGGGGTAGATCTCGGCGTTCGTCTCCTTGGCCATCAGCCCGAAGATGTGGTCGGGATGGAAGTGGGTGATGAGGATGGTGTCGATTTCCTCAGCGGAGATGCCGGCGGCCTTCATGCCGGCCACCAGTCGTCCGGCGGTCGGGGCGAGCTGGGCTCCGGTTCCGGCGTCGAACATGATGGTGCGTCCGCCGGTTTTTACGAAGGTCACCGTGAAGGGGATGCGGACGTTCTCGGACGACTGGCCTGCGGCCTGGAGCGCGGCCTTGGTTTCCTCGATCGTGGCATTCTTGATGAAGCCGGGATCATGGGGTTTGTCCCAGTGGCCGTCGTAAACGGTGATGACGTCGGTGTCGCCGATCGAGAATTTATAGAAGCCCTGGTCCTGCAACGATGCCGCGCTTGCCGAGGGGATGATCGCGAACGGCTTTGCCAGGCCGAATGCGGCGGCCGACGCGCCCGCTGCCACTAGGAAGGTCCGGCGGTCAGTGTGTACCATGGTTGGTCCTCGAGGCTGTCGACGCAGGTAGCCGAATGATCAGTGCGAACGCGCTCCCCGGTCGACTTATAAACGATCCAGGGGCTTGATCTTAGCTTTTTCGTGGCAGGAAATCACAACGGCTTGATATTAGGCGCGGGCGCCTCGTCCGGCTTTTCGTCGCCGACATCGTTCGTTTCCGCGAGGGCCGGCCGGGAATGGTAGAAGGCGGCGATGCGTTCAACCGGGACGCCGCTGGCGTACATCAACATGCACATCTGGTTATAGGCGGTGCGTTTCAAATAGCCGTCGGTGCGGTAGCGAACGGGGCTGGTGCAGGCGCGCGATTTGAGGATCGACAGGCGTCTGCGGCCGAGCCGGCGGACGATGTCGACGTCCTCCATCAACAGTAGCGGTCTATACCCGCCGATTTCATTATGCAGCCGGCGTGGAATGAGCAAGGCCTGATCGCCATAGGGGAGTTTCGCGATGGTGCTGCGCAGGTGAACGAAGACTTCGAGAATACGGGGCATCAACCCGGTGTCGTCCAGACGGAAGCGGAAGGCTGCGGCACCCGGTTGCCTGCGCCCTGCATCGACCTGCGCCATGAATGCGGCGGCCTCCACCTCCCAGCCGGCTTCCAACACCGTATCGGCATGCAGGATCAGCAGCCATTCAAACCGGCTTTTCGAGATCCCGCACAAGATCTGCTGTCCGCGCCCGGGCTTGCAAACGATGCAATCGGCACCGGCGTCGTCGGCGATCATCGCCGTGCGATCCTTCGAGCCTCCATCGGCGATGACGACCTGGCGCACGATTCCTTCAAGGGCCGCCGGGACGAGGGCAGCCAGGCATCGACCAAGGGTCGCTTCGGCGTTGAGGGTCGGAATGACGACGGAGATCATGGGGCCAGTGTTTGGCACCTGCCGGTCGAGCCGACAAGGGCTCTGCGGCGTCGTGCGACCGAGATGTCTACGGAACGTTTTTGTTCTTTATTTGTTCTGCTCAAGATGCTAGCGTTTGCCGGGTTTTCAGCAGCGTGGTGCGACGTGCCGGAAGATTCAATGAATGAAATGGGCGATTTTGCCGGGCGGGCACGCGTGCTGGTTGAGGAAGGCCGGCGGCGCGGCCGGGGCGCGCGTTCGAACGCAAGCGGTCGCTTCGAAGCCCAGCAGCGCGAAGACACCGACGATGGGTGGGGGATCGGCGAAGACCTGCCGGCCTTCAAAACGACGGTGCGGACAGACGCGGCGAGCACGGTGATCACCCGCAACGACAGTCCCGACATTTCTTTCGACCGCTCGATCAATCCATACCGCGGCTGCGAACACGGCTGCACGTATTGCTATGCGCGCCCGACGCACTGTTATCTTGGACATTCCGCCGGCCTCGATTTCGAAACGCAGCTCTATGCCAAGCCGAATGCCGCCGAACTGCTGGTGGCGGAACTGGCCAAGCCCGGCTACCGGCCGGCGACCATCGCGCTGGGCTCGAACACCGATCCCTATCAACCCATCGAGCGGCAGCTTGGGATCACGCGGCAGATCCTCGAGGTGCTTGCCGAAGCGCGCCATCCGGTCGGGATCGTGACAAAGTCGGCGTCGATCGTGCGCGACATCGATATTCTGTCGGGAATGGCGAAGGACGGCCTCGTCAAGGTCGCGCTGTCGGTGACGACGCTCGACCGGCGGCTGGCGCGCTCCATGGAGCCGCGCGCTGCGACGCCGGCGAAGCGGCTTGACGCGCTGCGCCAGCTTCATGAAGCCGGGATTCCGACGGCGGTGATGGTGGCGCCGGTGATCCCGGCACTGAACGATCATGAGATCGAGGCGATCCTGGAGGCGGCCAGCGGGGCGGGCGTTAGCGAAGCCGGCTACGTGATGTTGCGGCTGCCGCTGGAGATCAAGGATCTGTTCCGCGAGTGGCTCGCAACTGATTATCCCGACCGCGCGAAACGGGTCATCGGGCTGATCCAGTCGATGCATGGCGGGCGCGACTACACGTCTGAATTCGGATTGCGCCAGCGGGGGCGTGGCCCTTATGCCGACCAGGTTGCCCGGCGCTTTCAGCTGGCGTTGAAGCGGTTCTCTCTCAACGTCCGGCGGCGCGAGCTTCGAATCGATCTGTTTCGTGCACCGACACCGGCTGGCGGGCAGTTCGCGCTGTTCTAGATCGTTTCCGCTTTAGGGGGGGAGCAATCTTGCTTTTTCGCTCACGGGCCGATCGGCCTGGCCCTCCTTGGGGGCGGGGCTGCTTTTTGGTCAACACTCAGCAAGCTGTTGTTGAGCAGCCGGGCCACAGTCGTGGCCTTGGAGTGCCTCCACCTAAATTTGAAAAGCTCTAACCTGTCGTCGAAGCCGTGGCGACATCGCCATTGCAGGCCGTGTCTGCTGCCATTGACGGATTTGCGCTTCTCCACGGGGCCGACTCAAGCGAAACTCGTCTCCCATGAGGGGACGAATAGATTCGCCATATCTGCCGACGCTCGAACTGGAGCAGGCGGAGCTTTCGCTGAAGCGCGGCGCCATTGCCGGCATCGACGAGGCCGGGCGGGGGCCTTGGGCCGGGCCGGTCGTTGCGGCGGCGGTCATCCTTGATATGAAAAACCTGCCGGTCGGCGTTGCAGATTCGAAGGCGCTCGATGCTGATGCTCGCGAACTTGCCTACGCAAGCATCCGCAAGGCGAGCCGGATCGGGATCGGTATCGCCGATGTCGGCCGGATCGACCGCGACAACATCCTCAACGCCACCATGTGGGCGATGGCAGCCGCACTGCGCGCGCTCGACGTCAAGCCGCGGCTGGCGCTCGTCGACGGCAATCGGCTGCCCCCGGTTTCCTGCGAGGCGCGCGCGATTGTCGGGGGCGACGCAATGTGCCTGTCTATCGCGGCGGCTTCGATCATCGCCAAGGTGACGCGCGACCGCATGATGGTCGAACTTGCCGAAGTCTATCCCGGTTACGGCTTCGAGCGGCACAAGGGCTACGGCACGCCGCAGCACCGTGAAGCGCTGGCGCGACTTGGGCCGACCGACGTTCACCGGCGCTCGTTCCGGCCGGTGCAGCTGGCCCTGGGGCTGGTGGCGGAAGACGCTCCATAGTCAACTGATCGTATGCCAGTGGGCAATGGAAGCGCCGCTCAAGAGCGCCGAGCGGACCTGCCAGCTTCTCAGAGATACGACAGGATCACCACGGCGCCGAGGGTGACGGTGGTCCAGAAGGCCATCGTGCCGGTCGGCCATGTGCGCCCGAACAGACCTTCCGGGCCATGGTGCTGATAAAGCGCGTTGCGGACGCCCGTTGCGCCTTTGACAACGGTATCGGCCAACCACTCCCAGGTGTAGACGCCAAACCTGTCGAGAAAGCTGGCGAGTGCGTGTCCTGGACGGCGCCATAGCCAGTCGACGTCGAGCGTGATCGTCATGGTGCGTTTCAACAGGCCAAGCATCAAGAAGAACGCCAGGCCGGAGAACAGCAGGAGCTGCAGCTGATAGACGACGTGCGCGCCTGTGTAGGGCACATAGTCGACCGGATACGGCAGCATGTCGTAGAGTGGTTTTGGATAGAGGCCGAGGCCGATGCAGAAGAAGGCCATCAGGGCCATCGATGCCAGCATGTTCCAAGGCGGTTCGGGCGGGCGCAGGCCGGAGTCCTTCTGGAAGAAGACGAACCACGGGAACTTGATGCCTGCGTGAAGGAAGACACCAGCGGACGCCGCAGCCAGCGCGAACCAGACGAACGCGAGATGTTCGGCGCCCGCCGCATCCGAAATCATCGATTTCGAGATGAAGCCTGATGTGGCGGGGAACGAGGAAATCGCCAACGCGCCGACAATGCCGAACGCGCAGGTGAGCGGCATGGTGCGGAACAGGCCGCCGAGATCGGTGCACTTTCGCTTGCCGGTCATGTAGAGCACCGAGCCCGCCGACATCAGCAACAGCGCCTTGTAGATGATGTGGGTGAAAGCGTGCGCCGCGGCGCCGTTAAGCGCCATCTCAGTGCCGATCCCTATGCCGGTCACCATGAAGCCGACCTGGTTCACGATCGAGTAGGCAAGGATGCGGCGCATGTCGTTTTCGAGGATCGCGAAGATGATCCCGTAGAACACCATGAACAGTCCGATGGGGATCAGGATCTCGGTGCCGGGGAACCCGCGCATTAGAACATAGACAGCCGTCTTGGTGGTGAACGCGGAAAGAAAGACCATGCCCGACCACGAAGCTTCGGGGTAGGCGTCTGCCAGCCATGCCGAAAGTGGCGGTGCGCCGACGTTGACGAGGAAACCGGCGAATATCAGCATTCGCGGGATGGTCGAAAGGTCCATAGCCGTGAATGCGACGCTGCCGGTGGCGGCAATTTCACCCGCGACCCCCGCCATCAGCAAAACGCCGCCAAGCATGTGGATCGCGGCGTAGCGTAGCCCGGCACCTTGCCCACGGCGTCCGGAGCTGAGGATCACCAGCGTCGATCCGATGGCCATGACCTCCCAGTAGATGAACATGGTGATCAGGTCGCCGGCCATGGCGACGCCGATGGCGCTCCCCGCATAGACGAAGGCAGCCGATAGTTCGAGCGTGCTTTTCTGGTTGAGCGCGAACAGGCCTCCGGCAAAGGCCATGATGGCGAATACGCTCGCAAAGACCCGCGAGAGTGCGTCGATCTTCAAGAACACGAGCGTCTGGCCGAGAAAACTGCCGTTGAGGTGAATGCCGTCCGGCAATGTGAGGACGATCCAAAGCGCGGCAAGCGGACTGGCCAGGAGCGCCAGCCAGCGCAGGCGCACAAGCGCGAAGAGCGGCAGGGTCAGGCCCGCGCAGATCAGGATTAGTGCCGGTGGGATGATGAGGCTAGTTGTCATAGTACGTGTCCGGCCTCTTCAAAAGTAAACCCAGGGCCTTGGCGCCCAACACCAGTACGACGCAGGAGGCGAAGCCGTACCAGGCGCCGAAGCCGAATGTGCCGTCGACGCCGAAGTGCGGATGGTGCTCGACAAAGAAATCCCCAAGGACCGTGGCGGCCAGGATGGCGATGAAGACGATCCACAATCTGCGGATCGTCTCCGGGCGAACCAGCCAGTGGTCGGAGGCAGTTTCCGCAGCCGGCTTTGATTGCTTCGGCTGCGCGCCGGATGTGCCTTGGTCAGTCATGTCAGCCTCCCGCGACCATCAGCTTTGCCAGGTCGAGCACTACGTCAGGGAATAGGAAAAGAAGGACGCTCATTGATGCGGTGATCGTCAAAGCGAGAACGATCGGGAAGGGGGCTTCGCCGTGGTCGTCGTGGTGAGTGTCGTTCGCGTTTTTCGCGCCAGCCGCGTGGAGAGGAACAGGTGCGGCCTCCAAGAAAAAAGCGCGCACCAGAATCGGCAAGAAATAACCAGCGTTGAGAACCGTCGAGAGGACGATCACGGCGACCGGAAACCATTGTTCAGTGGTGACCGCCCCTTGCAGCATGAACCACTTGCCGAGGAAGCCTGCCGTCGGCGGCAGGCCGATCATGGCGAGGGCGCCGATGGCGAATGCCGACATCGTCCACGGCATCTTCCAGCCGATACCATTGAGCTGACTGATCTCGGTCTTGTGCGCCGCCGTGTAGATCGAGCCCGCGGCGAAGAAGAGCGTGATCTTGGACACCGCGTGGGCTGCGATATGCATGGCAGCGCCGATGGCCGAGACGGGCGTCAGAATCGCTGCCGCCAGCACGACGTAGGAAAGCTGGGATACGGTAGAGAACGCCAGTCGCTTCTTCAGGTTGTCCTGACGCAGGGCGACGATGGAAGCCATGATCACGGTGAAGCCGGCGACGTAAACGAGCCAGTCTCCAGCTCCGGTTTGCGACAGCGTATCGATACCGAAGATGTAGACGACGACCTTGAGAATGGAGAAGACTCCAGCCTTCACGACGGCGACAGCGTGCAGCAGGGCGCTGACCGGCGTCGGGGCGACCATGGCGGCGGGCAACCAGAAATGGACCGGCATGACGGCAGCCTTGCCGATGCCGAATACGAACAAGAACAGCAGGCCGCCGATAAGCAGCGGCGATAGCGGGATGGCCTTGCTGACCGCGTCGCCAGCGCCAAGTGCCTGGACGGGTTCCAGTCCCTGGGCAACGATGATGCCGCCGGGCGTGAAGTCGAGCGTGCCGGCGGCGGCCCAGGTCAACAGGATCGCCGGCAGGAACAGCACCATCGAGGTGCCGATCAGCAGCACGAGGTAGACCCGGCCGGCCTTCATCGCTTCCGGGGTCGCCTTGTGCGTGACGAGCGGGTAGGTCGAGAGCGTCAGCAATTCGTAAGCAACGAACATCGTGAAGAGATTGGCTGAGAAGGCCAGCGACATGGTCGCGGCGATAGCGACGGCGAAGCAGACGTAGAATTGCGTCTGGCGGGGTTCGTCGTTGCCGCGCATGTAGCCGATCGAGTAGATCGAGTTGACGACCCACAGTGTCGAAGCGATCAAGCCAAACAACATGCCGAGCGGTTCAACCTTGAAGGCAAGATCGAGGCCGGGGGCGACCTCCCAGACCTTCAATTCGGGCTGTGCGCCCGCGATGATCCTCGGGTAGAGCGACCAGGTGACCATGGCGAGAGACGCGGCGGCAATCAGGGTGACGGCTTCGCGCAGGTTCGGGCTGCGATGAAACAGCGGAATGAGGAGTGCCGCGGCGGTCGGGATGAGCATGGCTGCGATGATCAGATCGCCCGACGACATGTCCTGGGAGAAGGCTGTCAAACCCGTCAGCATCAGCGGATCCCTCCGAGCAGGACTTCAGCGGCCTTGGCGGAAACGTCGACAGTCGCCTGCGTGTCGAAACCCAGATAGACCGTCGCACCGGCGAGCAACCATAGCGGTATCAGCATCGAGAGGGGGGCTTCCTTCGCCGTCTTGGCGCTTTCGGAGGGCGCGCGGAACCACACCACCTCGGTGATGCGGCCGATGTAGATGACGGAGATCAGCGAACTCGCGACGATCATGAAGACGATCGAGTAGTGGCCGGCGTCGATGGCGCCGAGACCCAGGTACCACTTCGAGATGAAGCCGGCGGTGCCGGGCGTGCCCATCAAGCCGATGCCGGCGACCGCGAAGGCGCCCATGGTGAGTGGCATTGTGCGGCCGATACCGGCCATGTCGGCGTACATCACCGAGCCGATGCGGTAGAATACGGCGCCGAGGGCAAGGAACAGCGCGGTCTTCATGACCGCGTGATTGGCGATGTGGGCCAGCGATCCGGTCAGGCTGGCCTGGTTTGCAAGCGCGACGCCGAGCATGATGTAGCCCACCTGGGCGATCGACGAGTAGGCCAGCATGCGCTTGGCGTCCTCTTCGAAGACGGCGCTGAATGAAGCGAGAAACATTGCCGCGATCGACAGGACGATGAGCACCAGCGGAATCGGCAGGCTGTCGATCGCCAGCGCGATGCCGAAGACCGAGAAGATGACCCGGATGAACAGATAGATCGCCGCCTTGGTCGCGGTGCCGGCCAGGAAGGCCGTCGCGACAGAGGGTGCGTAGGCGTAGGCGTTGGGCAGCCAGACGTGCATGGGAAACAAGGCGAGCTTCAAGGAGACGCCGACGAAGATGAAGCCGAGCGCGGTCAGCACCGCATTGCGGTAGCCCGGATCGGCGATGGCCGGACCCAGCCGGGTGGCCATGTCGTCGAAATTCAACGTGCCCGTGACGACGTAGAGCAAGCCGACGCCGATGATGTAGAGCGTCGCGCCAATCGTTCCCATGATCAGATACTGGTAGGCGGAGAGCAGGGCGCGGCGATGCCGGCCGAGGGCGATCAGCACGTAGGTTGCGAGCGATGAGATCTCGAGAAAGACGAAGGCGTTGAAGGCGTCGCCGGTGATGACGATGCCAAGCAGGCCGGTGAGGCACAACAAGTACACCGCGTAGTACCACGACTGGGCCGATTCCTGGATTTCGGCGCCAATCGAACGGCGCGCGAACGGCATGATGACAGCGCCGATCACGGAGATGACGCACAAGACGTAGGCGGAGAGCTGGTCGACCTTGTAGACGATGCCGATGGGGGCTGGCCAGTTGCCGATCTCGTAGATGATCGGCTGGCCGGTCTGCAGGACTTTTGCCAGAAGGGTGATGGCGATCAGCGGCAGCACGAAGGTGACCGCGAGGGTGAGCGCCCAGGCAAGAATGCCGCGGCGCAGGAAGGTCACCAGGAGCGCGCCGAACAGCGGAACGATGACCAGCAATATCGGCAGATGCGGCTCAGCCGTACCCCAGCTTGAAGAGCTCATTCTGCTTCCGGGTCCTTCGCAAAAATCTCGTCCTCTTCGATGGTGCCGTAGGCTTCCTTGATGCGCACGACGAGTGCCAGCCCGAGCGCTATGGTGGCGACACCGACGACGATCGCCGTCAGCATGAGGACGTGGGGGAGGGGGTTCGAATAGGTCGCGTAGTGCTTGTCGTAGATGGGCGCGGTTGCGTTGAGGATTTTTGCCGGCGTGAGGTAGAGCAGGTAGACCGACGTCTGGAACAGCGACAGGCCGATCAGCTTCTTGATGAGATTGCCGCGGGCGATGACGATGAACAGCCCGGAGATCATCAGGAAGATGGTGATGAAGAAGTTGTAGTGATTGGCAAATTTTTCCAGTGTCTCGATCATGTGCGGCCCCTCTCCACGAATGCGTAGAACATGGCAATCATGGTGCCGCAGACAGTCACGAGTACTCCGATTTCGACGATCAGAATGCCCCACTCGTGAGCATGCAGGAAGTCGTGGGCGAAGCCGGTGTAGTCGAGGAAGTTGTAGCCCAGGAACATGCTGACCACACCGGTGCCGGCGAAAATGAGCACGCCGCCGGGAACCATCTTCTCGACGATGCGCGGCGGGGCAACGTGCTTTGCAGCGCGCACGCCGAAAATGATCGCGTAAAGGATCACCATTCCCGCCGAGATGACACCGGCCTGGAAGCCGCCGCCGGGTCCGTAATCGCCATGGAACTGCACGTAGAGTGCGAACATCAGGATGAAGGGAAGGATCAGCTTGGCGCCGACCCGCAGGATCAGATCGAGCCTCATGCCTCGTCCCCGTCGGTGTCGAGTTCGTTGTCTTCGTCGTCGCGCCGCGAGTTATGTGACTTGCGCCAGCCCCCCTGCAGGAGAAGCAGCACGCCGATGCCCGCCGTGAAGACGACCGTCGTCTCGCCGAGCGTATCGAAGCCGCGGAAGTCGGCAAGGACGGCGGTGACAATGTTGGGGGGCATCTCGTGCTTCTTCGAATATTCGATGTAGGTCGGCGCGACATGTGTATGAATCGGGGCATCTGCGATGCCGAAGGCCGGCAGGCCGATGGTGCCCCAGGCCAGGGCGGCGCCCACGACGAGACTGACGAACAAGGGAATCGCGACGCTGCGAGGCCGCGGGTATTCCACCGAATCCGTCAGATACAGCGTTGCCAGCAGGACGACCGTCGAAATGCCGGCGCCGACGGAGGCTTCCGTCATGGCGACGTCGACGGCGTCGAGGGCGATCATGACGGAGGCCATCAGGAAGCTGTAGATGCCGGCGAGGATGACCACGCCGAACAGGTTGCGCTGGCGGATGATGGCGAGCGTGATGGCTGCGAGCAGCGTCAGCAGGATCATCATCACGAATGTTTCGGCATTGGCTGTCACTGCGGCCATAGCCGGGTCCTTCTGGACCGCGGCAGCAGCTCCGGCGGCGTGCTCGACTGTGCCTGCGCGTTCGGCTGCGGCGAGGATCATGACGACGGTTCCTCCTTGCTGCCTGCCGAGCCGGCCGGTCCCGGATCAACATCGCGGCCGCGGCGGTCTTCGGCAAGGATCGGCTTGACGTCGGCGTGCAGCGCCGCCTGCGCCAGGGCGTGGCTGGCGACGGGGCCGAAAAAGAAAAGCAGCGCGAGGACGAACACCAGCTTGAGGGCGACCAGCGTCAGGCCGGCCTGAACGATGAGCCCGAGGACGAGGAGCGTAGCGCCGAGCGTGTCAATGACGCTCGCGGCGTGCATGCGCGTGTAGACGTCGGGCATGCGCAGCAAGCCGAGCGCACCGGTCACCAGGAAGAAACAGCCCGGCACGATCAGGCACCAGGAGATGACATCGGCGATCACTTCCATCCCGATTTCTCCTGATCTTCAGCGATGTCATAGGCGAGATCACCGTGCCGGAAGAACTTCAGAACCGCAAACGTTCCGATCAGGTTCAGGAGGCCGTAGGTGAGGCCGATGTCGAGAAACTCGGGACGGCCGGTCAAAAAGCCGTAGGAGGCGAGGAGCAGGATCGCCAGCGTGCCGATGGTGTTGCTGGCCAGCACGCGGTCGAAAACGGTGGGACCGCGAATTGCGCGGATCACCGCGAAGATCAACGCAGCCAAAACGGCTCCGGTGGCGACGTAGAACATCATACCTTCCTCTCGCTCGCGGCTGTCGCCGTTCCCTCGAATTGGCTGACCCGCCGATCCATGCCGCCGGCTTCGAGATCGTCGGCGTTGCCTTTGACCAGCGCATGCACCTCGAAGACATCGCCGGTCACGCCGGTCGTGATGGTGCCAGGCGTCAGGGTGATGGAATTCGCATAGGTGGCCATCCCGGCCGCGGTCTTCTGGCTGGCGCGGACCTTCGTGAACGTGGGAGAGATCGGCAGGCGCGGATCAAGGATGACCCGGGTGACCGACCAGGCGGATTTGGCAATCTCGATGAACAGCCAAAGCCAGTAGGCGGGCGCGGCGGCAAACAGTTCGATCGGCTGGCCTTCTTTGTCGACGATGTTCATGCGTTGAGCCACGAGCACGGTAATGAGCACGCACAGGATGCCGACGGATATCAGGAAGGGTGTGTAGTGGCCCGACAATGCGAGCCAGAACGCCGCAAGGGCAATCGCAAGGACGAGTGTTCTCATCTTATCGGTCTCTTGCCCCGTTTCGAGATCGTTTCCCCTCGTGGCATACCAGCCACGGCTCTCTGGTATACCAGAGCGATACGATAATCCAGCCCTGGTTGGCTGAGAGGAAAGTCAGCGGTTTCGACAGAGTTCCCCAGCGCCCGCATCGAGCACCCTTGCGCCACCGACGATGTAAAGCTCATCGGGCGCGCAGGCGCAACCGGGGGAGGCCGGGATTCGGTTCGATTGGCACATGTTGGCCGCAATTTTTTGGCAGGTTGCAATCCAGTGTTCCGACGCCGACGCTTGGCGGCCTTCGCCCGGAATCGAGCGTCAGATCCAGAAACACCGGTTGACGAAGGAGCATTCATCGCCGGTTCAGGCGGCGAGACCCAATTTCCTCCGCATGGTGCCAGAGCTGTCTTTGCGAGGGTCGCCACAGCGGGTAGAATGCGGGAGATGCCGGTTTTGAGCCGCACAATCGATTTGGGTGGCTTCACTCCGGTCAGGTGGAAATTCGCAACAGCAAGAACGGTTTGCCTGGAAGCCAGCTCATAGGAGCGCTTCGGGAGCCATTGAGGAGAGTGCTGAGATGAAGAGACTATTCAAATTCCTGGGGCTTGCATCGCTCGTCGCAGCGCTGCCGCTGCTCGTCCAGCCGGCTTCGGCTGCCGAGTTCCGTCAGCCCGGAGAGCAGGTCTCCGGCTTGAACGGGCACATCAGCCCGGCGCCGAAGGGGCTGTTTGCCAAGGCGCCTGAGCCTGAGAAGATCGTCGTTGCCGGCCGCCGCGGCAGATGGATCGGTCCAGCGATCATCGGCGGCGTCGTCGCAGGCGCCTTATTGTCGGGTGCGGCGCGTGCCCACGAGGACCGCTATTATTATTCGCGGCGCCGCTACGACAACCGCTGCGACCGTTATCTGTGGCACTGCGATAACGGCGAACGCTGGGCTTGCTACAAGTTCGACCGCTACTGCGATTAAGGCCGCGTCCGGGCCGCCCCAAAGCGGCCGGCACGTCTGACGGGAAATGAAAGACGGCGCTTCGCGATTGCGCGCGACGCCGTTTTTTTGTTCGGCGCGGTTGCGCGGTTTGCGCCGCGTTCGTCATTTGTTCGACGCATTTTTGCGGATGCTTCTATTTGCCGAACCAAGCGGTGTAGGATATGAGAGTACGCTCATACCGCACCCACCACATCAAGGAACTTTATGCGGGTATGTCTTCGGAGGTCTTTCGGAGGCTCCACATCTTGGCATTGCAAGCATTTATTGATGACAGCTTAGAGGGTAACACCGTCCTCGTCTTGGCGGGGTATATTGCTAGTTCTGATGATTGGAATGCCTTCGAGCCGTGCTGGCAGGAGCGACTAGATATTGCAGAATTTCCCTACTTTAAAATGTCTGAGTTTGCTGCCCGTGACGGCCGATCGGAAGTTGCCGGATGGTTTTATAGAGCAATAGAAAAGCATGCTCGTGCTTTCATCGTGGTTGCAATAGAGATCGAGCCGCTCAGAAACGTCGTGAAAGAGCTTGGTTTTAAAGATGCATTAGGGGACGCAAAGGTCCTTGAAGATCCATATATGAATGCTTTCAGTGCTATTATCGATGCAGTTTCTCAGTATCAGCACGAGCTTGGGTTCGGTGATGAGCCAATAGAGATCATCTTTGATAATAGTGAGGGGCAGGAAGAAAAGGTGAGGCTTGGCTTTGATGCGTTTAAAGAGTGGTGCCCTGAAGAACAAAAAATGAGATTAGGCAGAAGACCCCGATTTGAGGATGACAGGGAGTTTTTGCCTCTACAGGCAGCAGACTTGTTAGCATGGCATGCGCGCAAGCAGTGGCTTCGTGACGGCTCCATGACTGGCAATCATATAGAGTTACCGTGCGATACAAAGGTCGAGATCCGCGGATATCGCTTCAACTTTGGTTATAATGAACTTTACGAATATTTCTCTGTGCTCAAAATTAGCATGATAGATGCTGGTTTTAAATTTGATCGTCCTGATTTTTCAATGAGCTTCGCAGCTACGTACCCTTGGGATTACGATATTTTGACTTTGAAGTTTGATTAGAAAACACATCAAACGCCTTCTCTAACGGCTTGTCCTTCTCATCAATTCTAAGTTCTTTCGCCTTCTCGCGGAAACGCTTGAACAGTTCGTTTACAGGATTGACTGGGCATGGCGGCCTTTGATCTGCTCCCGGTGTTTATTCCTCTTATGGCGCAGGTCGGTCCCAAACTCCTACCCGTTCGTCATTTGTTCGACTCAAAGTCCCTGCACATTCGGCGTCTTCCGATGCTCCGGATGGTACGGTGTCCCGTGTAAAGGCTGCTGGACGTTAAGCTTGTCTTAACCATCCGGATTCGAGAGTGAAAAACGCGTGTGTGTGCGGCCGGCGGTTCTGTATGCTGACCGGTAGTAACGTTGTTGAGTTGTGCGGGAAAGTACCTGGTCCATGGGTGAGCGTCGTGGTGTCAAGCAGCCGAAGCGGCCGGCGAACAAGAAGTTGTTGCCGCTCGATAAAATCCTGCTTGGAGATTGCATTGGCGAGCTGAAAAAGCTCCCCGACGCCAGCGTCGATCTGATCTTTGCAGATCCGCCCTACAACCTGCAGCTCGACCGCGAACTGCTGCGGCCCAACAACACGCGCGTCGACGGCGTCGACGATGCCTGGGACAAGTTCGAGAACTTCGGCGCCTACGACCGCTTCTGCCTGGAGTGGCTGGGAGAATGCCGCCGCATCCTCAAGCCCGACGGCGCCTTGTGGGTGATCGGCTCTTACCACAACATCTTCCGGCTGGGCGCGACGCTGCAGGACCTCGGCTACTGGATCCTCAACGATGTCGTGTGGCGCAAGACCAACCCGATGCCCAATTTTCGCGGCCGCCGCTTCACCAACGCGCACGAGACGCTGATATGGGCGGGGCGCGAGCAATCCTCGCGCTACACCTTCAACTACGAATCGATGAAGGCGCTCAACGACGACCTGCAGATGCGCTCCGACTGGCTGTTTCCGATCTGCTCGGGGCCGGAACGGCTGAAGGACGATGGCGGGCGCAAGGCGCACCCGACGCAGAAGCCCGAGGCGCTGCTGCACCGCATCATTCTCGCCTCGAGCAATACCGGTGACGTGGTGCTCGATCCGTTTTTCGGCACCGGCACGACGGGTGCGATGGCCAAGCTGCTTGGCCGGCGGTTCATCGGTATCGAACGCGATCCGGATTATGCGAAGGCGGCGATGGAACGCATCGCCAAAGTCAATCCGCTCGAGCCTTCAGCCATTGAAACGCAACCCTCCAAACGCGACGAGCCGCGGGTGCCGTTCGGAACCATCATCGAGCTTGGCTTCCTGAAACCGGGTTCGGCGCTGTTCGATCCGCACCGGCGCATCCGCGCGGAAGTCAAGGCGGATGGAACGCTTCGCTACCAGGCGCGGCAGGGGTCGATCCACCGGCTCGGGGCGCAGGTCCAGGGCAAGCAGGCGTGCAATGGCTGGACGTTCTGGCATTACGAGCGCAACGGCAAATTGCAGCCGATCGACGTCTTGCGCGACAAGGCCAAGCTGAAGCTCGGCCTGGTGGAGGCTCCGGCGATGTGGGCGGCCGAATAAATCCCCTGATCTTGCGTAGCGGTCGCCGAAAAGTGGCTTCGATTGCAGGCTGTCGTGGCACTCTGCTAAGGTTTGCGGCGGCGGGGAGGATCGGAGTGGGCGTGGGCACCGATCCGGAACAGTATCCGACTAGTACCCGCTTTCAGAAGTTCGTGAGTCATTCGCGGCGACCACATTGACGAACTTCTGAAAGCAGAGGGTACTAGTAAAATATTGAATCTAGTACCGCTTTCCGATCAGAAGTCCCTGAAAGCGGTTGACTGATACGACACAGGGACTTCTGATCGGCGGTACTAGCGAATCGCGAACGCGATTGCGTGCGGTCCGATGATGTTCTCGTGTGATCGGCGAGGAGGGAGCGCGTGCAGAAAGCAGTCGGGCCACAACGTTTCGTCGACGAAGTCGCCGTATTCCGTGCGGCGCTCGACCGGCCGATCGGCAGCGCCCAGGTTCTGGCGACCAAACTGGAGCGCATTTACAGCGCTTTCGAGCAGCAGGACTTTTTCCGCTTCGACGTATTCCAGGAACGCGACAAGGCGCCCGCGACCATGCAGGCGCTGTTCGACCTGCAGATGGAGCTGCATGAAAAGGTGCGCCAGTGGCATGCCGCAGGCCTGATGTCGCGACCAGCCCAGAAGGCGGCGCGCGATTGCCTCAGGGCGGCGCGCTATGCGATCGACATCCTCGGCGAACTCTGGATCGGATATGAGCGGCTGCCGCCCGGCGGGCGTCCGAAGCGCGCCTTCACCGGGGGCAACTACAACACGCTGACGAACAAGGCGTTCGCAGCCGACGCCGATGGCACGATGGCCTTCCAGTCAGGCGATATCATCATGACGCGGGGCAAGCTGCACAACAGCGCGGCCATCGCCCGCATCGGCGACATCGATTCCCAGTTCAGCCACGTGGCCATGGTCTATATCGATCCGCGCGGACGCCATTTCGCGGTGGAAAGCCTCATCGAACGCGGGGCCATCGTCGAGCCGCTGAGTGACTGGCTCGGTCACGAACTCGGCCGCGCCGTTCTGTTCCGCCATCGCGACGCGGTTCTCGCACAGCGGGCCGCGACCCTCATCCACGACCGCGTGCGCCATGCCAACGGCCCGGACGGCAAGCGCATCCTCTACGACTTCACGATGTCGCTCGATGCGAAAACCCATAACCTCTACTGCTCGAAGCTCGTCCGGCGCGCATTCAAGGAAGCCAGCGAGGGGGCGGTCGAACTGCCGACGTTCAAGACGCGGCTCGACATGAAAAACCGCGATTTCATGGACAGGATCGGCGTGCGGACCATCGACACGTTTGCCCCCGGCGACCTGGAAATCGATCCGGACTTCGACGTCGTCGCGGAGTGGCGCGATTACCGGGTGACGTCCGACCTGCGCCTCAAGGACATCGTCATGGACAAGCTTTTCGAGTGGATGGAAAAGTACGACTACAAGTTCGATGAGACGCTGAGGGTGCGGCTGATCTCGGTGTTCGGGCGGCTTGCGAGTTATCTATCCGACGACGTCAAGAAGATGATCGAGAACGTTATTCCGATGGTACCCGTCAACATGAAACGCACCGCCATAGCCGCGATCGCAATGCTGCACGAGACGGCGGAGCCGATCTTCCAGAAGCTGCGCGCCCTTGAGGACGAGCGGACCGAGCGCTCGGGGCTGCCGCTGCATCCGCGCGAAGTTCGCCAGTGTCTGGAGCGTGCGCGGGAAACGAGCGGAGCCAGAATCGGCTACCTGTTGCGGCCTATCGCCTGACAAAACGCATCAGTACCAGGACAATAAGCGGCGGCAGCAGCGCCATTGCCGCGTGACGACCCGCGTGCATCAGGACGGCCTGGTCGAAGGCAGCCCGCGTTGCCGGATCGGTGTGCGAAATGTCGAGGGGGAGGTGCGGCCAGGTGGTCCAGGCCATCCAGCCGATGGCCGCGATCCAGGCGGCAGATACGACGATCCAGATCATGAAAGGCAGACGGGCCATGAGCTTTCCCAAGGATGAGTGAACCGGCTGTGTGTTAGCACACCCGCCGGCCCGGCCGTCGTGTTTTTCCGTCCGCTTGCCGCTTCGATCGGGAAAGGGGAGAAAAGATCCTCACCAGCCGCGGCGGCCGAATTTCATGCTGGGAAGGGATGCGGCCTGGATTCCGCGCCGCGCGGCGGCCGGAGCCGGCAGAGGTTCGGCGACGGGCTCCACGCTCTTAGCTTGTTTCGAAGCGCGGTCGATTGCGCGCTTTTTTTCGGCCGCCTTTCGCATCGCCTGCCGGACACCAGCCGGGGT
>JAHJQI010000028.1 GCA_018819265.1 Alphaproteobacteria bacterium | reverse complement strand
CGTGTCGTTCTCGCTCGGCGACGGGTTGCGTCCCGGTTCCATCGCGGATGCCAACGACCGCGCGCAATTCGCCGAACTCGAAACGCTCGGCGAACTCACCAAAATTGCCTGGGACAAGGGCTGTCAGGTGATGATCGAAGGCCCCGGCCATGTGCCGATGCACAAGATCAAGATCAACATGGACAAGCAGCTCGCCGAATGTGGCGAAGCGCCCTTCTACACGCTCGGGCCGCTGACGACCGATATCGCGCCGGGTTATGATCACATCACGTCGGGCATCGGGGCTGCAATGATCGGCTGGTTCGGCTGCGCCATGCTGTGCTACGTGACGCCCAAGGAGCACCTCGGGCTCCCGAACCGCGACGACGTCAAGGTCGGCGTCATCACCTACAGGATTGCGGCCCACGCAGCCGACCTTGCCAAGGGGCATCCGGCGGCTCAACTGCGCGACGATGCCTTGAGCCGCGCGCGGTTCGACTTCCGCTGGGAGGATCAGTTCAACCTCGGTCTCGATCCCGATACCGCCATGGCCTATCACGACGAGACGCTGCCCAAGGACGCGCACAAGGTCGCCCACTTCTGCTCGATGTGCGGGCCGAAATTCTGCTCGATGAAAATCACCCAGGACGTGCGCGACTACGCGGCAACGCTCAACGCCCGGCAGGGCGAACTGGACGTGGAGATTGCCGAAGAGTCGACGATTGTCGATCCGGAAGCCGGCACCGCGTCAGCGCTTGCGCTGGAGCGGCAAGCGGGAATGGCGGAGATGTCGAAGAAGTTCCGCGAGATGGGCGGGCAGGTCTACGTCGACGCGGATGCGGCGAAGGCCGCGTCGGTCGAGGCTGTTCCAACTCGCGTGCAATCGGGCGACAGCGCCGCGGTGAAGAAGTCGAACGAGGCGCTGGGGTGATCGCAAATGCTATGCGAGGGACCATCCACCCCTTGCGCTCCTGACCAGGGACGTTCCCTGGACCCGCTTGAAATCTCGTCGTCTCGCTTGCAATCTTAGAGGTTCCCGATGCGTAGATCTCAGCTTGGAGTGGGTTGGGTCGTCATTGCTTTGCAGATGGCGTGCACTGTTGCAATGGCTCAAGATGACTCTAAAGCGACAGTTGGAGCACACGACGACCAGCTTTCAATTTTACGACCGGATAACAAGATAAAGCTCATCATTTCCGCACTATATAATTCAGAAGAACCTATCGATGGCGACACTTTCTGGCTCAGCATCTTCAAAATTCGTCTGAAGGGAGTTGACACTTTGGAGACGGAGCAAAATTGCAGGCTGGACCTTGAAAGCGAGACGGTACATTGCGCTGAGCAATCCCGGCGCAGACTAAAGGAACTGATCAGCGGGCAAAAAGTCGACTGCGAAGTGCAGCCTGACAAACGCGGCAAACCTTCCATGCATCACAACCGATATCTCGCCACCTGCTACGTGAATGGTGTTGATCTGAATGGGACACTCGTAAAAGAAGGTTGGGCATTTGCCGACGAGAAGGGCACTGTCCCCGAATATCTCGTGCTCCAATCTGAAGCTGAGTCAGTGAACCGAGGTATGCATAAATTCAAGCCCGAGAAACCCTGGGACTTCAGGCGTCGAGGCCGTTCGAAGCAGGGTGTCGAAGCCAGCATACTCAATTTAAGCGGCCCATTGCTCGAGGACATGTGCACGAATAAGTGCAACGACGCCAACAAATAGGCAGGCGGCGTTCGGCTATCGATGGAAGCTCGGGGCAAACGAGGGATCTTGGAATGCTTCTGTCATCTGTCGCAATCGCGATCCATGCCATCGCGGCAATGGTCTGGGTCGGCGGAATGTTTTTCGCCTACACGGTGTTGCGCCCATCGCTGGGCGCGTTCGAGCCGCAACATCGACTGATGCTTTGGCGTGACGTGTTCTCGCGTTTCTTCGTTTGGGTCTGGATTGCCGTCATCGCCCTGCCCCTGTCGGGATACGTGCTGGTGTTCTTCTATTTCGACGGTTTCGGCTCGGCGGGGATGCACATTCACATCATGCATTTGCTTGGCCTCGTCATGATCGGATTATTCCTGCTGCTCTACTTCGGACCTTATCCGGGCTTTCGGGACGGTGTTGCGGCAAAAGACTGGCCGAGGGCCGCAAAGCATCTGAACAGCATCCGCCGGATCGTCGGCATCAACACGATTATCGGCCTCGTCACCGTCGTCGTTGGCGCATCTGGGAGGCTATGGAGCTGATAAGGGGTTGGTTAGCCCGACGGTCGGGATCTGCAAGTCTGCTGATCAATGTCAGTCCCGGAAACCAGAGTGAGTCTTGCTGAGTTCTATTCCTTAACCCGACAGCAAGGAGCATCTCCATGACTTCCATTACCGGACGAAGAGAGCTGCTGACCGTATGGCGGCGCAGGCTTTTCTACCTCTGGGTCGGCGCTGCGATCATCGCTGGTTTTGCTGCGATGCTGGCGGGGCCCATCGTCATTTCCGACGGCTCGGACGGGACGACGTGGGTCGCGCTGATCTCGCCGGCTGCAATGGCGGTATTCGTGATCAGCGGAATTGCCTGGCTTGCGCTTCTGGTGGCAAGTCATCGCTCGAAATATCTGCATCAGCCACCGGATTGATCTCCCGGCGGCCGAACGCTTGTAGCATGGGCTTTCGATGGTGCCGGGAAACACCTTCTGCCGCCGGTTTGACATGTCCGGGAGTTCATCGCGTCTTGCGCCGAAGCGCCGTTTATGCACGTTGACCGCTCAGCCCGCAGAAGCTTCGGTCCGGACATGACAGAACCTCAAGACAAGAGACTTGCCGCCGCGCGCGACCTCATCGCCGATCTCGCCCGCCATCTCGACCTCGATTGCTCGGTGCGGCTGTGGGACGGCTCGCTGGTGCCGCTGGGTTCGAACGTGACAAGTCCCCTGGCGATCACGCTTTCTTCCCCCGGCGTCATCTCTTCGCTGCTGAAGCATCCAACGCTCGACCGGCTGATCCGCCACTACGCGCACGGGCAGATCGGGTTCGAAGGCGGCACGCTGATCGATCTCGGCACCCAGCTTGGCGACGAGAGTTCACGGAAGCGCCTCAAGGGACTGAGCAAGCGCAAGCTGTTCTCGCAGCTCTGGCCGTTCCTGATGGCGCCGGGTTTGAAGCCTGGAAGAAGCCGCGACTTTTCCGGCGACGAAGAAGGCCAGGGCCGCGCCAAGTCCGACAACAAGGACTTCATCAAGTTTCACTACGATGTCGGCAATGCGTTCTATCAGCTCTTCCTCGATCCCAACATGCAGTACACCTGCTCCTACTTCACCGACTGGGACAACGGAATCGAACAGGCGCAGATCGACAAGATGGAAATGATCTGCCGCAAGCTGCGCCTGAAACCCGGCGACCGGATGCTCGACATCGGTTGCGGCTGGGGCGGGTTGTTGTGCTACGCCGCCGAGAACTACGGGGTGCAGGGCTACGGCATCACGCTCTCCGAAGCGCAAATCGCTTTCGCCAAGGAATGGGCGGCACGGCGCGGGCTTTCCGACATGGTGACGTTCGAGATCCGCGACTACGCCGACCTTGACGGCACGTTCGACAAGATCAGCTCGATCGGCATGTACGAAGCCATCGGGGTTTCCAACAACGAGCTCTATTTCAAGACGATCCGGCGCGTGCTGGCGCACGATGGACTATTTCTCAACCACGCCATCTCGCGGCGGGCGAAGAAGAAAAGGACGCGGTTTTCGTCTCGCGCCGAACAGCGCGCCTTGCAGAAGTACATCTTTCCTGGCGGCGAACTCGACGACATCGGCCACACGCTCCAGGGCATGGAGCAGGCCGGGTTCGAGATCCACGATGTCGAGGGCTGGCGCGAGCATTACCAACGGACGACAAAGATCTGGTGTGAGCGCCTCACCGCGCGGCAGGACGAAGCAATTGCCCTCGTCGGCGAGGAAACCTACCGCATCTGGGTGGCTTATCTGGCCGGGTGCTCGCTGGCGTTCGGGCGCGGTTCCGCGCGGCTGTTCCAGACGTTGGCCTCGCACAGCGCCAAGGGACCTTCGCCCCTGCCGCCGACGCGGGCAGATCTCTATCGCGTCTCCTGACGATGACCTGGCTCGCGGAGTTCGACCTCTTCAACTTTGCCTTGGTTCTTCTCGGCGCTCTCTTTGCCGGTTTCGTGACCGGCTTCGCCGGCTTTGGAACCGGTCTTGTTGCCTCCGGCCTATGGCTGCATGCGATGCCTGCCGCCAATGTGCCGCCGCTCGTGCTGTTGGTTTCGTTGGGGGGGCAGTTGATGTCGATGAACACGCTGGCGATCGGGCTGAGGCGGGGTGCCGCTTTCGCCAGTCCGCTGGTCGTTGGCGGTGCTGTCGGGATTCCGCTCGGCGTCCTGACCCTCACCAATATGGCGCCGGGTAACCTGAAGTTGTCGATCGGCTTCTTGATGGTCGCGTACGTCGCTTGGCAACTGGCCGGTCCGAGGCGCGCGACCGCGGATGTCTTGCGATTTCGCTCCGCCGAGGGGCTGGCCGGTTTCGGCGGCGGGTTCCTTGGCGGTTTTGCCGGCATTCCAGGTCCCCTCCCGTTGATCTTCCTGCAGTTGAGAGGCGGTCCGCGCGATGCCCAGCGCGCCGCCTACCTGCCCTTCAGTCTGGCGATGCTGTGCGTCGGTTGTGCCGCCTTCATCTGGTCGGGGCATCTCGATGTGGACGTGGCGCTGCTGGCTGCGATCTGCCTTCCCGCGACGCTTATTGGAGCGTTGAGCGGATCGAAGGTCTTTCTCGGTGTCACCGAAGAGCAATTCCGCAAGCTGCTGTGTGCATTCCTGCTCGTTGCGGGGCTGAGCCTGATAGCATGGTGACGATGCGGGTTATCAGAGGGCTATCTCCCGACCGCGAAGCGCGCCTGCCATGGCATTGTGCGAACTTCTCGACAAGCAATTCGCGGACTCCCGTCGGTCACGGCGGCGGTCGTAAGTGTGATTGTTCGCGAACCGACGTTTGGAGCGCCTCCGCATGGCAACCGACCTGACGATCTCGCTGGCGCTTGGCGCCGTTGCCTACGTCGCTGCGCTGGCGATTATCCTGAGGCGCAGTTCGGCCCAGGGTGGTGACGGCGGCCTGGCCGACTTCTTCGTGTCGGGGCGCGACGTCGGGCTGTGGACGGGTATTGCTACCCTCGGGGCGACCGAGATCGGTCTCATCACCATCGCGTACAATGCCCAGAAGGGGTTCAACGACGGGTTCGCGGCGTTCCACATCGGGGCTGCGGCGTTCGTCGGCTGCGTCATCGTGGGGCTCACCGGATTCGTCGTCGCGCCGCTCAGACGAACCGGCGTGCTGACGATTCCCGAGTTCTACGGACAGCGCTACGGGCAGGACGTGCGCGTCTTCGGAGCGACCGTGATGGCACTTGGCGGCATCCTCAACATGGGCCTGTTCCTGAAGGTTGCCGCACTCTTCATCGTCGCCATGCTCGGGTTCGAGCCGGGCAGCGGGATCGTCAACGCGCTGATGGTCGGGCTGCTCGTTATCGCGGTGGCCTACACCGCCTATGGCGGTATCCGATCGGTCATCGCGACCGACATCCTGCAGTTCGTGATGATCGTTGCCGGACTCGCCGTCGCCGTCGTCGCTCTGCTGCAGATCATCCCGCTCGGGGAAGCCGTGCGCGCGGTCAGTGCTGCCAAGGGCAGCGCGGGGTTCGATCCGTTTGAAGCGGAAAGCTTCGGGGCGACGTACGTGTTGTGGATGGTACTCGTTGCAGGTGTCGTCTCCTCGGCGATCTGGCCGACGGCGTTATCGCGCGCCTTGTGCATCCGCGATGAAGCGACCGTGCGGCGCGTCTATCTGATCTCGTCGTTGGTATTCATGGGGCGCATGGCGCTGCCGGCCTTCATCGGGGTTCTGGCGTTCGCCTATTTCGCGGCGGCCAACGGCGGCAACCCGGCGGGCGATCCGCGTCTCGTCCATTTCGGCGGCGATGCCGATCTTGTCGCGACAGCGGTGATGCTGGGTGAAGCGCTGCCGGCGTGGCTCGTCGGGCTATTGGCGATCGTGATGTTTGCGTCCTTCATGTCGACGCAGGACGGCTATCTCTTCTGCTGGTCGTCGATCATAGCGCGCGACATTGTCGGACCGCTCACCAGGCGAACCGAGGATGCCGCCTTCCAGATCAAGGCGACGCGCTACGGCATCGTGGCAATCGCGCTGTACGAGCTCTATTGGGGGCTGATCTATCAGGGCCGCGAAGATATCTGGGACTATCTGGCGGTGTCGGGGGCGATCTATTTTTGCTCGGGCATCGTGGTGCTGGCGGGCGGGCTCTACTGGGCACGCGCCACGCGTCGTGGGGCGATTGCCGCATTGATCGCGGGGTTCTCCGCGATTGCCGGACTGGGGCCGGTGAAGGAAGCGCTGGGCATGGGCGAGGTTTCCGCGCCCGTCATCGGCTTTGCGGCGATCGGGCTTTCTGCGGGGGCGTTCGTGATCGTGTCGCTGCTGGACGAAAGGTCCGCCCCCGCAGCCAATGCCGGCTCGTAATGCGTTCACCGCGAGGAGCTGCCCGAAGCAGCAAGAGGCCGCCGGTGGCAGGCGCTCCCATTCTTCGTTCGGTCATCCGGCCGCTTTTGTGAATACCGGATGCTTTGAAATCTCACCTTCAAACGGGATCGCCAGGGCGAGCATGTCACGGATCGAAATGACGCCGAGAAGCTTGCCGTCGTTGAGGATCGGCAAGTGGCGGAACCCGTGATCATTCATCGCTTTCATCGCTTCCAAAAGATCAGCATTCGGACTCATGAAAATGACTGCCTTCGTCAGTACGTCGCCGACGTTCATGTTTGCAAGTCGCGCACCGTACTTCGAAAACTTCCTCACCAGGTCTCGCTCGGAGAGCATGCCGAAGAGCTTGCCGGCGTGTTCAACACCGGCATTGCGCCGATGCCAAATTCCCTCAGCTTGGTCGCGGCGTCCTGTACAGAGTCGTTACATGACAGGATACGGGCTTTTGCCCGACGTTCTTCAGGTACTCGCCAATTTCCAACGACTTGTCTCCCTTCGTGGTCAACCTGGGCGTCAGACCAGGACGAACAAGCCCACGGCCGCCACGATCTCGCCGACGACACACAGGGCTGACTTATATTCATGAATTTGAATGGTAGAATGGCGCTTGAGCATCATCCGACCAGACGCGCTCCGATGGCCGGATAAAGATGCTCTACATCCATGATTCTACGGCAAGTTTATCCGACCTGTGAATCGCTGAAAGCGATTCACAGGTCGGTTTTGCTTTAGCATGTTTCCGGCAAACGACAGGGCCGCTGCTGGCGCAGTCATATTGGTTGCAGAACGTGAAGAGTTTGTGTTCCAGCCGGCGCCGGGCCAAAGCTGGACTTGAGAATGCGCCAACGAGAGGTTAAATGCCGCTACCGGCGGCTCCGTGTGCTACACATTGCCCGTTGGCCTTCACGGCAAACGATGGCAATGAGAGCGCCATCGCCTGAATACTTTTGACCAGAAGGGTTTCGAGCCGGCCGCCTCGGCCCGCTGCTCGCCGCTTCCGGTGATCGCAATTCGACATTGATGAAGCCCTGGGAGACAACATGGTATCGCTACGGGACAGCTCACATCCCACTGACCGTCCGCGCCGGTTCGGGGTCAAGAACAAGAAGCTGACGCAAGCCGTTCACCGTCACAAGGCAACCTCGAAGGAGGGTGTGCAGGAGCGCCTGTTCACGATGGCCTTCTCCGGCCTCGTCTATCCCCAGATCTGGGAAGACCCGGTCGTCGACATCGATGCCTTGCAGTTGCAGGACGGCGAAAACATCATCGCCATCGCGTCCGGCGGCTGCAACGTCATAAGCTACCTGACGGCCGCCGACGTCAACGTCACGGCGATCGACCTCAACCCGGCACATATCGCTCTCAACAAGCTGAAACTCGCCGCCCTCAAGTATCTCCCGAACTACGCCGCATTCCACCGCTTCTTCGCCGAAGCCGATGCCTCGGAGAACGTCCGCGCCTACTTCACCTACCTGCAGGAACACCTCGACGCAGACACCCGCAAATATTGGGAATCGCGCGACCGCATGGGTCGCCGCCGCGTTGGCTATTTCGGCAAGAACCTCTACCGCCACGGCCTGCTGGGCACGTTCATCGGCGCCAGCCACCTGCTCGCCCGCATGCACGGCCGCAACCCGCGCAAACTGCTCAAAGCCAAATCCTTGGCCGAGCAGCGCGCCATCTTCGACAGCGAACTGGCTCCGCTGTTCGAAAAGCGCCACATCCGCTGGCTGATGAACAGGCCATCGGCCTTGTTCGGCCTCGGCATCCCGCCCTCGCAGTTCGAAGCCCTCAAGGGCGACGAAAACCACATGGCAGAAGTCCTTCGTCAGCGTCTCGAACGGCTCGCCTGCGATTTCGACCTGCGCGACAATTACTTCGCCTGGCAGGCCTTCGGCCGCCGCTATTCGACCGGCGGTACCGGTCCGCTGCCGCCCTACCTGCAGCGCGAGCATTACGAGACGGTCAAGGCCCGTGCCGATGGCGTAACGGTCGTCCACGAAAGTTTCACAGAGCATCTGCGCAACAGCCCCGACCGGTCGTTCGACGCCTACGTGCTGCTCGACGCGCAGGACTGGATGACCGACGAGCAGTTGACCGACAACTGGACCGAAATCGCGCGCACCTGCCGCCCCGGCGGCCGCGTCATCTTCCGCACGGCCGGAGAACCGAGCATCCTTCCCGGTCGCATCCCCTACGAGATCCTCAGCCGCTTCGATTACGACGAGGAAACCTGCCGCGCCTTCACCTTGCGCGACCGCTCGTCGATCTACGGCGGTTTCCACCGCTACACCATGCGCCGCTGAACATCGGCGAGGGAGACGGATCTTTGTCCGCAGCACACCGGGACGCCGAGGATGCCGGCCGTCACATGGACGGCATCTACCGCTACCAGCGCTATATCTACGACATCACGCGCAAGTACTTCCTGCTTGGCCGCGATACGATGCTGGAGGGCCTCGATGCGCCCGACGGCGGCACGGTGCTTGAAGTCGGTTGCGGCACCGGCCGCAATCTCATTCAAGCGGCCCGGCGTTATCCCAGGGCGAAGTTCTACGGCTTCGACATCTCGACCATGATGCTGGAGACCGCGCGCGCCAACGTTTCGAGCGCCAAGCTTGACGGCAGGATTGCGGTTGCTGAAGGCGACGCCACGAATTTCTCAAGCCAGGATCTGTTCGCCCTGCCCGGCTTCGACCGCGTCTTCATTTCCTATTCGCTGTCGATGATCCCGCCCTGGCGGGAGGCCATCGAACAGAGCCTGAAAGCCGTGCAGCCCGGCGGCTCCCTGCACATCGTCGACTTCGGTCAGCAGGCGCGGTTGCCCGGTCTTTTCAAGAAGGGCCTCGAAGCTTGGCTGGCTAAGTTCTCCGTCGAACCCCGGCCGGATCTGGAGCAGGAACTGCAAGCCCTTGCGGACCGCACCGGCTGCACCTTGAAGTTCGAACGCATCCTGCGCGACTACGCCCACCACGCGATCCTGACAAAACCGGCCTGAGGCATCAGCGGTCGCCGATCCGCAGCGCCAGCAGACTTACGAAGCAGCGCCTCAACGGCGAAACTTGCGCTTTTGCTGAGTTCGATGCGACGGCGGCTGATCACGAAATACTGATCGCCGCCGCTGTTCATGTTGACCCGCGTCAATGACATAGGACGGCTTCAAAGGTCTTCTGACCGCAGTTTTCCACGAAGTCAGGAGACTTGACATGCGACACTCCACGAAGCTGACGGCGATACTGACCGGCCTGCTGATTGCGGGGATGGCACCGGCGTTACTTGCCGGCGACCGCAACGACGACGACGACAGGATGCGCGGCGGCATGGGGCGCGGCATGCACATGGGCGGCATGATGGGCGGCATGATGGGCGGCATGGACGAAATGCTGGACCGCGTCGACGGCCGGCTCGCCTTCATCAAGGCCGAACTGAAAATCACCGACGCGCAAACCGCCGCCTGGGACGAGTTCGCCGGCAGCGTTAGATCGACCGCCGAGTCGCACAACAAGATGATGGGCGAACGCCGCAAGGAAATGATGAGCGGCGAATTCTCGAAGAAGCCGTTGCCGGAACGCCTTGCGATTCAGGAAAGCCATTTGACAGCCCGCCTCGAACAGATCAAGGCGAACCGGCAGGCGCTGGGCAAGCTCTATGCGGTGCTCGACGATAAGCAGAAGGAAGCCGCCGACGAGATCGTCCTGCCGATGATGGGCATGGGCCGCATGATGGGCATGGGTCGCGGCATGCGTCGCGGCATGGGTTCAGGCATGGGCGGTATGATGGATGGCGATCGCGACAAGTAACTCGCGAATACAAGAGTGTTTCCACGCAAGCCGGAAACACTCTTGAGCGGCGGTCGGCGTGTCCTTCACGACCGCTCGAACATGAGGTTCTCTCTGCTCTCCACCGGCGACCAGCCGCGCTTGACGAGTTCGCTCGACAGATCCCACCTCCAGACTCCGGAGTTGTTCTCGATCAGCAGGAACGACGGCCACAGATGCCGTGGCGCTTCTTCGAGAAAGGCCATCAAAGCCTTGTCCTCGCCACCCTCGATATCGAGCTTCATGGCGTCGATGCGCTCGAACCTGTGCTGGATGACAAGATCGAGGATCTTGGCGCAACCGACTTCCAGTGGCGGCTCTTGCCGGCGTACGGCGACCTCAGGCACCATCGTTGAGGCGCCAAGATTATTGCCGTCGCGCCGGAGCATCATGACGCCGTTGAAGTCGCCGGCCGCGACTTGCGCAATCGCGATGTCGAATCCATTCGGTATCGCGTTTTCGCGCAGCCGCTTGGTCAGCCTGGGATTGGGTTCTATCGCGAGGATCTTGGCGTTCGGAGAGCCCCTAGTCGCCGCGAAGAGAGAATAGGTTCCGACATTTGCCCCCACATCGACGAATCGGAAGCCGGGGCCGATTCGGGCAGCCAGCGCCGCCAGACTGTCCGGTTCGAAGAAATGCGGCGTGACGAGGAGTCGCCGTTCGCACGAATTATCTGCGAGCCGCAGCCGCATGCGCATGCCAAGAACTTCGACGTCAACCGGATGTCGGGCCGTGGCTTGCATCATGCCGCGGATCCAGCCGGCCATGCGCTGCCCGAGGTAGGCATTGGGCAAGCGCCGACCAACACCGATTGCGAGGCTTTGCAAGCGGTTGGGCGGATAGCTTTGGAAGGTTGGAACGCCCTGATCCAGGAGTTCCGCAGCATTATCGTATCGCACCAAGTCCCCTAACCGGTCTGCAACCCCCATCGGGGCGGACACCAATGTGGCGATCGAGAAGTCCTAATTCACCTGCTTTCCGCTCCAAAGCGGACTGCGCGACTTGATGCACTCTGGCAACCCAGAAATCCCAATCTTACGTATTTATTCCAAGGTTGCTCGCGCACCCGACCGGATGGTGCCTCACGTCCGAGTCGGGACACTAGATATAGGCATCCGCATGTCAATCGAGCATGGCCAAATTGGGTTCGAATTGCCGGTGCGACGCTTCCACCCATCAACTTTGATCGCACGCCCGCAATGTTACGTGCTTAGTCCGCACACGGCCAAGTTCAGCACCAGCTGATCTCCATTCCGGCTGACCCGCCAGGTTGCGGCTTCATGAAACTCAAGCGATGGCGATGACGCACGCCGTCAATCCAGCCGCCCACAAGCGTCCCCGGTTCCGGTCGCGCATCGTTGTCCTCTGGTTCGGTTCTGCTACTGGCCTGCGGAACCTTCCTGCAACGCCTTGCGCTCGTCGAAGCGCATCAGATGGAACCGTTGGAAGTTGCGATCCGTCTCGTACACTTTAGCCCGCACCCACACGAACATATCGTAAAATGTCCCCGGACCGACTCCAAGGCTCATGCGCATCACTTCGAGCGGTTGTCCCCATTTTGCTTCCTGTGCGGCAACGTCTTCCTTCATGAACACCACCGTCGGAGTGAACATCACCCCCCAGCGTTCGGCGAGTTCCTTTTCCGGCATGGTCTTGCCGTCGAAATCGGTGACCTCGCGCGAACCCCACATGTTGAGCTGCACGACGGCGAAATTCTCGCGCACGTAGTCGTTGATATAGCGCTGGGCCAGCACCTCCTTGTGCATCTTCACGCAGTAGCTGCAGCCGCGCTGTTCGAAGATCACCGCGAATCGCTTGCCTTGTGATTTCGCCGCCTCGAAATCCTCTTTCAGGTCGAGGAACGAGTGCACGAACCACGGCTGATGGTAGATGCCGTCGTCGCCCTGCTCGGCCTTCGCAAGCGGCTCCGAGGGACCGATCGGCGGCGGCAGGCCATCGGCCGCGCGAACCGGAGGCTGCAATAGACCGACAGCGATCAGCGTCAAAGCGCCGAGCAGTGCCGGCAGAATCGTCAAGCGCATGAAAGGCTCCCTGTTGGCCAACGCAATTGGGCTGGAGATTACGACAATGCCCTAAGATCCGCGAGAGGGGAGTAGGGCTGTTTCATCACAATGACCTACATCAGCAGGCTGGCGAGAAACCGCATCGCGATGACGAACAGGAACGCCGCAAACGCCAGCTCCAGCTTCCGTTTCGGCAGTCCGTGAGCGAGCTTTACTCCGGCCGGCGCCGCCAGCAGGCTTGCGGGAATGATCAGCGCGGCACCGAGCAGGTTGACGTAGCCCATCGACAGGGGCGGCGTTATCGGATCGCCCCAGCCGACGATGATGAAGCCGAGCACGCCGGGAATCGCAACGATCGGCCCAAGCCCGGCGCTGGTCGCAACCGCCTGGATGAGCGGACGGTTGTAAAGCGTCAGGAACGCGACGATGAAGCTGGCCCCGGCGATGCTCATCAGGACCGAGACGAAGCCGACCAGCAGCCCATAGATTTCGACCGTAGGCGGCTTCGGCAGCGTGTCGCCCACGCGCCAGTCATCGCGTCCGAGCGCCAGCTTCATGGCGAGCAGCGTACCGAAAACGACCCAGACCCATTTCAGTTTGTCGCTCGAAACGAAACCGGCAAACGCCGTCCCGGCGATGACGCCGGCAATCATCCACGGCGCCAGTCGCCACAACACCGCCATATCGACCCCGCCCCTCGCACGGTGCAAAAGAAAGGATCGAATCGAAGTCGGCACGATCACGGCAAGCGAGGTGCCGAGCGAGAGGTGCATGCGGATCGAGGGGTCGACGCCGATCGCACCGAACGTCTCATACAGCACAGGCACGAGTATGCCGCCGCCGCCGATTCCGAGCAGCCCCGACAGGAAACCGGTGACGAGCCCCGCCCCGAGCAGTGCCGCTGCGAGGAGAAGAAGCTCCCCGACCGGGACATCGATTGCCATGATGGAAACGCCCTCAAACAGCAGTCCGACAAGTGCAGTCCGGCAAGAACCGTCCGACGACGCTCAGGCCTCCTGTGCGACAGCTTCACGCTGCCATGTTTCGGCCCGCTCCGCCATATCGATGGCCGCAAGCAGCACGTCAATTCCAGCCTCGAACCCGACGGCATTCTCGCTGAAATGGCGCCGGAACAGGCGCGCACCTTTCATCCCGTGCATCAGCCCGAGGGTGTGGCGGGTAATGTTGTTGAGGCGCCCCCCGCTTGCCAGATGGCGCTCGCAGTGCGCCAGCAGTCCGCGCAGCGCTGAAGCCCGCGTCGGCGTCGCCTGCGTGCTGCCGAAGAAGCGCCGGTCGACTTCGGCCAGGAGATAGGGAGTCTGGTAGGCCGCCCGCCCCAGCATCACGCCGTCGACGTGGGCGAGATGCAGTTCAGCTTCCGCCAGTGTCGCGATGCCGCCGTTGATAACGATGACGAGGTCGGGACGCGCTGCCTTCAGCCTGTAGACGCGTGCGTAGTCGAGCGGCGGCACCTCGCGGTTTGCCTTCGGCGAGAGGCCCTTGAGCCAGGCCTTGCGCGCATGCACGGCAAAGCTTGTGCAGCCCGCGCCCGCCACTCTATCGATGAAGCGCTGGAAATCGGCTTCGCTATCCTGATCGTCGATGCCGATGCGGCACTTGACCGTCACCGGCACGTCGACCGCCTCGCGCATCGAGGCAACGCACCGGGCGACGAGATCAGGTTCCGCCATCAGGCAGGCCCCGAAGCGACCCTCCTGTACGCGGTCGGATGGGCAGCCGACGTTGAGGTTGATTTCGGCGTAGCCGAATTCGGCGCCGATGCCGGCAGCTTCGGCGAGCTTAATTGGATCCGATCCGCCCAGCTGCAGGGCAACCGGATGTTCGCTGGGATCGAACCCGAGCAGCCGCGTGCGGTCGCCGTGTATGACCGCATCCGCCGTCAGCATCTCCGTATAGAGAAGCGCACGCCTTGTGAACTGGCGGTGGAACAGCCGGCAGTGCCGGTCCGTCCAATCCATCATAGGGGCGACGGAAAATCGGTGACTGGGGTGACTCATTAAACTCGATGTCTTTATTGCCGCCCATCGGGTGGGGAACAGGCCGACCACGGGATCGATGCAAGATGTAGTGGAGCGCGCCGACTGTCACAAGACATTGCCGGGTGAGCGCTGGGTGTGAACTTTCAGAAGGTTGTTCATTGCGGCCGGAGGATGTTGTCCATCCGGCCCGAACCGGCGAGGCTGTTGTTTCCACGCAACCAGCACATCACCGGGGGACCGAATGAACAGCCACAACAATGCCAGTCTCCGGTCATCCTTTCGGGCGCCAGCACGTAGAACAGGATCGCGGCGGGCGGGCCGGCCGCGAATACCTTCTCGATTTTGTCGGGAACTTCAACCCTGCGCCCCGCGGAATCGGTGAGCGTGGCGGTCCATGCTGAACCCGCGAGCGGCAACAGCAGGAAGAAAGCAAAAAATCGCGCGCAGCACCGGCAGTACTGCATTTGCAGAGGCTTCGAATGACGCGTGGAGGTTTAGCAAGCAAAGTGGCCGGCAGGCAACCACAGCGCGATCGCCGCCGGCGGATCATGATCAACTCGCGCGCCGTCCGGACCCTATTGCGGGCGCGCCGAAAAAGTCGAATTCGGAATTAAGCTAAACAAAGGGTAACGCCATTCTTAACAAGACATAAATGCTAGCCCTGTTTTAGAGCGCGGAATGCGTAAGGCCGTCTCGCATTCGAATTATCTTTGAGAGTGCATTGGCACACTCAAGAGCAGCGAACGGCGCAATTGTTGTTAGTTTCTGTCCTCCGCGCGTAGGGCAACTCAGATGGTTCGTAAGCTGACGTTTCGGGAATTGTGCGAGCGCAATCCAGAATTCAAGAAAATCTTCACCAAGATGGACTCGAACTGGGTCAAGGAGGATGGCCCGGAGATGGCGGTCGGCAACGTCTTGAAGACGATTGCCCATAACGGTGCGCCGTTCGGCAAGTTCGCCGATCGCGGCGATTCCGGCGCCGCTCTGAAAATCGTCAAGCCGGGCGTCTTCGAGGGCACGTACGGCACGCTCATCCTTCGCAAGAACGGCACCTACAAATACAAGCTCTACACGGAAGCGGAGAACCCCGCCGCGTACGCAATCGTCCAGGGCCTGAGCGACGGCGAGACGCTGCGCGAAGTGTTCCGCTACAAGGTCACGAACGGCTTTTTGAAGAAAGCTTCCGCCCTCAAGATCACCGTCTTCGGCATGGACGACGAAGTCCTCATCAAGGGACTGAACCTCGAAGGCGCCGAGCACTGCCTGTTCGAAGCCGATCTTCCCGACGGTTCGAACATGATGAACGGGGATTTCCAGTACGAATCCGAAATCCCGATGCTGCCGATGGTGACCGGCTCGTTCGACGTCTGCGCCCGCGACGGCTTCAAGTTCCTCAAGATCGGCGGCGTCACCATCATCGACGCAAACGG
>JAHJQI010000250.1 GCA_018819265.1 Alphaproteobacteria bacterium | reverse complement strand
GGTCTACCTGCGCATTCCGGTGAAGGCGACCATGCATTCCGGTGCATGGCGACCACTTGATCCGGTCGATGACGACCAGGGCGGCGCAAGGGTTTGATGGCGCCGTTGGATGCAGGCTTTTGATCTCAGTGTTCGTGGGTTGGGTCAAGCTTCAGGTGGAGCCCGTGCGCGGCTCGGAGTGACCGTTCACCGAGTCAGACGCAGCGACGCGCATCGTGCTGGAAGCACGCCTTCGGCATGACGGCGGGCGGCGGGTGTGTCGGCGGTCATTTTCTCACTGCCTTCGCCGGCTTCGTAATTATCGTGGTCGTTGCCTCCGCCATGTCCGTTTCCGGTGCGGTGGCGTCCGGCCTGGACGTTTTGGGATCGCGCATCGATGGACCGTCGAGCGCCAGCCGGTAGGCGTTGTGCACGAGGCGATCGAGGATGGCGTCGGCGAAGGTCGGCTCGCCGATCACGTCATGCCAGGCCTCGACAGGCAGCTGGCTGGTGATCAGCGTCGCGCCGGCGCCGTAACGGTCTTCGACGATCTCCATCAGATCACGGCGCTGGTTGGGATTGAGGCGGTCCGGTCCCCAGTCGTCGAGGATCAGCAGATCGGCCTTGGTGAGCGTGCGGAACAGGCGTGCGAAGCGGCCGTCGCCGTGCGCCAGTTCGAGATCGGCAAACAGCCGCGGCACGCGCGCGTAGTGCACCGTGTAGCCGTCACGGCAGGCCTTCTGCGCCAACGCGCAACTGAGCCATGACTTGCCGACGCCGCACGGTCCGGTGACGAGCAGATTGCGATGCTCGGCAATCCAGCGGCCGGTCGCCAACTGCTGGAACAGCGCCTTGTCGAGACGGCGGGGGGTTCTGTAATCGACATCCTCGATCGACGCCTGCCCGTGCCGCAGTTTGGCATTGCGCAGTCGGGTCTTGAACCGCTGCGTGCCGCGATGCGCCGCCTCGCGGTCGAGCATCAGCGCCAGCCATTCGGCCGGTGCCAGATCCTTGGCACGATCCTGCGATTGCAGCTCGACGAAGGCGTCGGCCATGCCGTCGAGCCTGAGCGCCCGGAGCTGGTCGAGGGTTGGGTGGGTCAGCATCGATTGTCGTCTCCTCAGTGGAAGTAACGGGGGCCACGGATGTTGGCGTGCACTATCGCGGGCCCGTCCGTGCCCCCGTTGTTGGATTGGGCGGGCCGTTGGCGATCGAGGTTGTTCTTCAGGATGGAGGTCACCGACGTGTAGGACCGCGCGCCGATCTCAAGCGCGCGGCCACAGGCGGCTTCGAGCCGTGCCGGCCCGAAGTTGCTGGCGTGCCGCAGGATGCCCATGCACGCGCGAAAACCCTGCTCGGGATGCCTGCGCTCGCGCAGAATGACCTCGACGAGGGCGGAGGTCTTGGGGCCGATCTCGCTCGCGCGGCGCTGAATGCGTTCCGGCGTCCAATCGGCATGGCGCCGATGGCTGGATGGCATGTGTTCGCGCACGGTGGTGTGCTTGCGGTTCGATGACGAACGCACGTGGACCGCGACGCGCTTTCCCCGATGGAACAGCTCAATCGTACGCGCGGTGATGCGCGCCCACAGCGTCTCGCGCAGCAAAGCATGTGGCACCGAGTAGTAATGCTTCTCGACCTCGACGTGATAATCGAGGCCGGCCTTTACCTGCTTCCATTCCGCGTAGACGTACGGTTCGGCCGGCAGGGCCTTGAGCGACGATCGCTCGACATCGTCAAACAGCGCGCGGCGACTGGCGCCGAGGTGCCGCGACCCCCGATCGTTGAGTGGCACAAGGCATTCGCGGATCGCCGCGTTCAACTCGGTGAGCGAAAAGAACTTAGCGTTCCTGAGCTTGGCGATGATCCAGCGCGTCGCGACCTGCACGGCGACCTCGACCTTCGCCTTGTCGCGCGGCTTCCTTGGTCGTGCCGGCACAATCGCCGTGTCGTAATGCACTGCCATCTCGGCATAGGCGCGGTTGACGGCCGGCTCGTAGAAGCAGGCTTTGGTGACGCCGGACTTCAGGTTGTCGGACACCACCATCGCCGGGACGCCGCCGAAGAAGGCGAACGCCCGCGTGTGTGCGCCGATCCAGTCCGGCAGCGATTGCGTCACCGTCGCTTCGGCGTAGGTGTAGCTCGAGGCACCGAGCGCGGCGACGAACAGCTGGCAGGCATGGACCTCGCCGGTTGCCGCGTCGAATATGTCAATCGTGGTGCCGGCATAGTCGACGAACAGCTTCTCGCCAGCCACGTGCGCCTGCCGCATCGTCGGTGAGAGCCGGCCTTCCCAGGCGCGATAGAGTTCGCAGAACCGGCTGCGGCCGTAGCCGTCCGGATGCGCCGCGCGGTACTCCTCCCACACCAGCTGCAGCGTCACGCCCTTGCGGCGCAGCTCGCGATGAACCGCCGGCCAGTCAGGCAGCGACCGCCAGTCCTTTGTCGTCGCCGCCGGCGCCGGATAAAGGCGCCGCTCCAGCGCGTCGTCGTCGAGATCGTCGGGCAGCGACCAGCCAAGGCCGGCATCGCGCGCACGCTTGAGGCACGCCCCCGCCGCGGTCGGACCGATCCCCAGACTGGCGGCGATCTGGCGTTTGGACAGTCCGCCGGCCGACAGTCGCAGCACGTCGCGAATCTTGCGCATAGATAATCTCTGTTGGGCCATCCCCGCTCCTCTCGAAAAAGGAGCGAGGTCCCCGCTGATTCGCGGGAATACCCAACGGCGTTCCGCACGCCAATCCACCGCCCTGTTGCCCTGGTCGCCATGGACCGGAATGGGTGGTCGCCATCGACTGGAAACGGTGGTCGCCATCAACCGGATTCACCGGTCGCCATGACCCGGAGCGCGCAG
>JAHJQI010000027.1 GCA_018819265.1 Alphaproteobacteria bacterium | reverse complement strand
TCCTCGGATCATCCAGCGGTCCTAAACCCGCTTCTCCACAGACCGGTCGCGATCAACCGGAACCGGTGGTCGCGATCAACCGGAATCCATGGTCGCAATCAATCGGAATCAGTGGTCGCAATGGCCCGGAATGCGCAGGCAAGATGATCCTCGTGATTATCGTCGCCACCGCGCGCGAGCTGCGGCGCAAATCGCACTTTCAGCGCTTGGCCATTGCAACGGCGGCGCTGGAGTTTTCACGTCGCAAGCTGATCGATGAGGTTTCCGATGAGCTGTATGGGTTTAAAGGAGAATTTATCTGGCCGGACGGTGAGCCGTTCGATCTGCCCGATATTGATGATGCCTTCGGCGGCGATGGCAGCTTCCGCTGGATCAGTGACTTCATACGCTTTGCGGAGGTGGCGCCGTACCAGCATCCGCAGCGCCGCATCATCGAGCGCTTGCGCATGATTGACCTCTACTTCCGCATCGCGCATCCGGAGCGGGCACGCCTGATTGCCGAGTGAGAATACGGGTATTGCAACGGCAGTAGCGCCCGGTCCAAGAAGGCCGGGCGCTATGCGATTAAGGGCTAGCGCTAGTGCGTGAAGGCGATGGAGACCTCGGGCGGATGGCTGATCCCGTCGGGCTCGATTTGCTCGATTTTCCAGGTGCCTATGGCCTTGGAGGCTAGTGCTAGGAAGTCGAGACCATCGGCGTCGCAGAGATGGCCGAGATCGGCGATCAGATCGGCTAGCGCTTGGCTGATCATCTCCGCGCCGGTTTCTTCGGCGAAGGCTTCCAGCGCTAGCCGCGCCCAGAGGGCGCGGCGGCGGTTCAACAGGTGCATGCTTGTCATGGCGCACCCCCGATCTCGTCCGGGAAATGCTCGTCCAGCAACGCTATGATCTCAGGCGGTAGATAGCTGCGCGGTTCGTCATAGCCGAAGGTGAAACCGGGACGGCCATAGGGGATCTGCTCCACGCCATCCTTCTTGACGGAGGTGATTACGGTGTTGTGCAGGCCCCAGCCCTGTACGGTGACGGCGTAGCCGGCATCGGTGAGGACGCCTTCGACTTGCCAGGTTTCGACTTGGCCGTCGCCGTCGTTGAAACCGAACTTCTCGAAGGCCTCGGTCCAGGACCAGCGGATTTCATGGCCGCAATTATCGCAGAGGCTGATCATAGCGCACCTCCGTCCCGGATGCGGTGTAAGGCCAGGATCGTCCGGCAAAGCGCGGTGAAGGTCTCGAGCTGTTCCATGACGGGCAGCAGCGTGCCGATGGCTTCGTTGGCCGCGCCGCGTTGAGATGCGTCGAGGGCTTCCCAGGCGGTTTGCGAAGCGGTGGTCAGCCCATCGGCAAGATTGCCGATCAAGGGCGTGAGTTGGTGGGTGTATTGGCTCATTGTTTTTCTCCTTTTTGGTGAGCGGTGGAAGTGGCTGCGGCGTCCTTGAACGGCGCAGTGGACAACCAGCGGAAGCTGGTATTTGCGGCGTGGTCCTGATCCCAGATCAGCCAGGCATAGCGGTGATGATGGGTGTAAGTGCCGGCCCGCTGCGGATCGCCCAATGGGAAGCAGACGCAGTCATCGAGCGCGTAGATGACGCTGGGCGGACGGCGGATGAAGCTGTCATGCCGGGCCGGATGGCAGAGCGAGGCAATGTTCATCAGCATGGCCACGCGCCCGCCGGTGATGGCGGTCAGCTTCAGGGCATGGCGGACGAAATCATCGGCAAGGCCGCGGCCGTAGGGCGGGTTGGTGATGATGTGCCGGGCCAGCGGCTCGCGCTCGGCAAGGAAGTCGCGTCCCGGCGTGCCGTAACCCCAATCGACAAGGTCGGTGGCGGTGACGCTGTAGCCAGCTGCCGTCAGCTCGGCTGCGATGGCGCCGTTGCCACAGGCCGGTTCCCAGATGGCGCCGTCGAAGGTCTCGGCGGCGAGAAGCGCCCGGATCGCTTCCGGTGGCGTGGGATAGAACTCGAACGGCGCGCGCCAGAGATGTCGCTTCTCGGCTCAGACCGGGAGGCGGCAGTGGATGTTCAGGCTCACTGCCTGCGCTCGCGTTTCGGCGTGATCAGGCCCGCGGCTAAAGACTGCCGCGCCGTTTCACATGTTGCGGTTTCGAACTCCCGGTCACCAGAGCAAGTCCTTTGGTGGCCGTTTCGTTTTGAACAGAAAATTTGTGGGAGAATTCATGCGTCATTTCATTTTATCAGCCGCCATAGTTGCGGCCTTTCTCAGCGTTCCGGCGCAGGCGGGAGAATTAGTCAAGCAAGAGCCAGCCAAGCAGGAGCCCGTTCGGATCGAGATGGATCAGGACGCCAAGGCCTTCGTGTTCGTGATCGACGATGAACCCGTCGCGATACTCGATAAGACCGGAATGCATGTACGCGATTTGGTTTCGACCGGTACTGGGGTGAAAAATAGGACGGATGAGTTCCAGGAGCGCCTAGCAGTCTTGGGAAAGAAGGATGAACAATAACGGGGATCAATGTGATGCGGTTCAATTGCGGAAAAATATTCGGTGTGTGGCTATTGCTCCTTTTCTTGGGAGCATTTCAAAGCGGGAGTGCTCACGCTTCGGCGCCAACTTGTAATGCTGCGCGAGAGGGCGTCATTGTCTACGACGGAGACCGAAAGGTCGTCGTCTTTTGCGATGGCGTGAAATGGATGATGATGGGGGGAACGTTCGGTTCAGCCGATACGCTGGCCCAGCTATCCTGCGCGAATGGCGAGATTGCCAAACGGAACGGCGCGGCATGGGCCTGCGCGGCGGATGATGCGGGGCTTGCCGCGCTTCAAGGTCAAGACGACAGCGGTGCCTGCACGCTCGCCAAAGACGGCCTGATCAAGTTCAATCCGGCTGACAATCCGCCCTGGCAGTACTGCGACGGAGGTACGACGTCCTGGCTCCCTTTTAGATTGCCCCAGTGCCAGAACGACGGCACTGGGGAGTGCACCTTGAGTGCGCTGCGCAGTGCTGATGATCCGCAATTCAAAGCCTCCGCTATCCGGTGCGGCGATAACGTCCTTGGCGTCATCGGAACATACGGCAACGGCTCATCGAGCGCCTTCACATTCGCGGATGTGAACGATGCGGCGCTTTCAACGCTCACAACCGCCTCCGCCGTCACAATTAGTGGCATTCCTGCAGGATGCTCGGGCGAAGTGAGTGTTGCCGGTGATGGAAGCCCTGAGATCAGCATAGCCGGCGGCGCGTGGGGAACTTCGGGTAATATCACGAATGGCCAAACTCTGGCCGTACGCCTGACTTCGAGCGCCGCATTCGGCTCGGCGCACACGGCCACAATTTCCATCGGCTCTACGGACGACGAATGGGTGGTGACAACCGTGGCGGCGGATACCACGCCCAACGCCTTCACCTTTACAGATGTAACGAATGCCGAGCCTTCCACGCTCACCACGTCCAACACGATCACGATCACAGGCATCAACACCACAACCCCGGTTAGCGTAACCGGCACCGGGGCGCAGATTTCCATCAATGGCGGAGCGTGGGGAACTTCGGGGAATATCACGAACGGCCAAACATTGGCCGTGCGCCTGACCTCCAGCGCGTCCTTCGCCACGGCGATGACCGCGACGGTCAATGTCGGCGGGGTTACGGATAACTGGAGCGTCACCACGCGGGCGGCAGCAAATTGTGCCAATACTACAATGAAATGGACGAATGCGAGCACGGGCCCCTGCCAAGCAGCCTCCCTGGCTATGACACATGGACAGAACAAGTCGGTGACCAACACGGCCTCCGGCTATACCGGCACCCGCAACCTGTCGTGCAACGATGGAACGATCAGCCAGAGCGGAGGAAGCTGTACGGGCACCGACAGCACCCCCAACGCCTTCAGCATCACGAATCAAACGGGCGTAGCGCCGAATACGCTGATCTATTCCAACACGGTAAGCATTATCGGACTGACGACGGGCGCGAGTGTATCCATAAGCGGTCAGGGCGCTCCGCAATTCTCAATAGCTGGCGGCGCGTGGACAACATCTGGAACGATCCAGAACGGCCAGACATTGCGTCTGCGACTAACCTCCGCGAATGCGTATTCCACAACCCGCACGGCAACCGTCAATGTGGGCGGCGTCACGGATACTTGGTCCGTCACCACGCGCGCTGTCGCCAATTGTGTATCCAAGACCTTTACTTCAAACGCAGGTTGCGACCCGATCAGTACCGGCAACATGACGCATAATCAGAATAAAGTTTTGCAAAGAGCAGATGGCGAGTGTAGCAATGACAGTTCGTCCTGGTGCGACTGGTCTGGCAATGTGAAATGCAATAATGGCGTTATCACAGCCGTTGCGGGGGGAGGGAAACCCGCTCTGAAGTGTAACCGGCAACCGATCGACACGGGTGGATAGGCTGCCGATAAAATTGAGTTCGCATTAGCTTTTGTAGACGCACCCGCGAATACAATACCTATCGTGTCCAGAGCGGGTTCTTGAGCAGATACCGCCTGTAATCCTCATAGAGCCGCAGCTGCGGATGCGCGTACGGTCTTGCGCCGGGGATGAAGTCCGCCAACTTTTGCAGCGGCTCCCTGACGTGCAGATCGGCAAAGGCCTTGCCGATTTCTATAAACCCGCCGTGGCGGGCCGCGTTCGGAGTGGGACGCGTGGCGCTAAAAGCGGTGTCTAATGAACCGTGCGCAGCTCGGCCTTGAGAGCCGCGCCGTCAAATACAAGAAGAAACCGCATGCCGCTTGGACCGTCATCGATGAAGGTGAGGCTCTCGGGTTTGTCGTCCGGATGCAAGCCGAGCGAGCAGCGCAATAGCGCCTTGCCGCCGGGGCTGCCCCGGCGGCCCACCTGGTCGCGGCCATCCCAGAAATAGATCGCAAAGCTCTGCGCCTCATCGCCGTTGGGGCCGGCCAGGATAGCCAGGCCGCGGGGCGTTTCGGCAAGCCCGCGAATGCCGCGCCCGCCGAGGTTCACGAACAGCAACTCGGCGTCCTCGATGGCATCGTCATCCAGCTTGCGGCCGATGCGAAGGACCGGCACGTAGTTCTGGCGCAGGACGGGGCCGCGGAACCCGACGTAGAGGTGCCCGTCCTTCACCGCGAGACCCTCGATGTCGATGCCGTTCTCCTTGTTCGGGATCTTCGCGAACGGGCGCAGGACGGGATGATCGGCGATCATGTCCTTGAGGCTGACGCGTTCCTCGACCTCCACCGTCTTGCTATCTGTGATCCTGAACCGGACGAGCTGGTAGCGCGCTTTGCAGGTCTCGATGCCCTTCCTGGTGAGGCGCTTGCGGTTCTTCTCGTAGGAATGGCCCGGCTTCTGCTTCTTGCGGTTCACGGAATGCGAAGTGATCGCGAAATATGTCTCGCCCTCGCGCGCGAGGGCCTCGAAGTCGGCCTCGCCACATGCGTCCTCGTCGGCCGTAAACAGCTCCGCGTCACGCTTGTGCCGGAAGCCCGATTGAGGATCGCCTTCGAAGATTTGCACGCTGTGCCGGCGCTTGTCCTTGTCCAGGCCCTCGTTGGAAATCGTGATGAGCTGCCGGCCAGACAGCACCACGCCGCTGAGTTCGGCATGCCGCTTGGTGACGTCGGGCCGTTCGAGCCTGACGTCCTGCCGCCTGCATTCAGGAGGATCAGCGGCCAGAGCCGGACTGTCCAGTGAGAAAACGAACGGGACGACAAGGAGGAAATAGGCATGGAACCGCATAGCTTTATCCCATCAAAAACAATTCAACGTTAGATCTCGCTCGGAATGCATGATCGTGCAGCGGTAGACAGCTGGCAACAGGGCGCATCCGCCGGACGCGCCCCGATGGCGTCGACCCAAACGAAGGCGGCTTTGCGCTGGCACGGAATGGGGAAACTGGTAGTCTCAGCGTTGCGCGAAAAGACTTTTTTCTGCCCTTTGCGGCGACCATTTTTGTTCAAGGGAGGAGGACGGTTATGTCCAACAATTATACGGGGCTGCGCCACTTCGCAAAGTCGGATGAGAAGGCTGCAAAGCGTTGTGCGGAGCGTTTGCTGAAGATGCGCGAGGCTTTGGGCCCGATCCGAGCGCGCAAGAGTGACCGGACCTTGCTGGTGGCCACCTGGAACATCCGCGATTTCGATTCCAACAAGTTCAAGTTCGGGCCGCGACTGGAGGAGAGCTTCTACTACATCGCCGAGATCATCTCCTGCTTCGATCTCGTGGCTGTGCAGGAAGTGAACCGCGATCTCTCCGCCCTGGAGAAAACAATGCGCATTCTGGGGCGCGAGTGGGACTATATCGTCACCGATGCCACGGAAGGCTCCGGCGGCAATGAAGAGCGCATGGCATTCGTCTACAACACCGAGAAGGTGTGGTTCCGGAAGGTCGCCGGCGAAGTGGTTCTGCCTGACGGACAATTGATCATCTCGCGCAAGAAGCTGACGAAAAAGGAAGGCAAGGCGGTGGAGGCGCCCGATGAAGCCGAGACCGAGGCTGCAGCGCGCGCCGGCTTCAAAGAGGTGCGCCAGCAATTTTCGCGGACCCCGTTCCTGGTGGCGTTCCAGTCAGGCTGGTTCAAGTTCAGCCTGTGCACGGTGCATATCTATTTCGGCGATGATCGCGGTGAGAAGTTGGAGCGGCGTGTCAAGGAGATCGAGGCGCTTGTGAAGTTCTTCGCCAAGCGTCAGAACCGCGAGAGCAAGGATGAGAAGAAGAGCGGACGGCTACCCGAGAACTACATTCTGCTCGGCGACTTCAACGTCGTGAGCCCGGAGCACGAGACGATGCAGGCCCTCAAGGCCGAAGGGTTCACCGTGCCCAAGGAGATTGACGGCGACCAGGTCAGAGACGAGGACGATCACTTCTACGATCAGATTGCCGTGCGCGTGAAGGACGAGCGCTTCCAGGTCTCAGACGGCGGAATCGTCGATATGTTTGCGGCTGTTTTCCGCGACGATCCGGAAGACCTCGAAATCTATAAGAAGTTCATGCCGAAGAAGGACCCCGAGAACGGTGCGCGCGCCGCCAAAGACGTGGAGGCGTTTTATCGCAAATGGCGGACATGGCAGATGTCGGATCATGCGCCGCTCTGGGTGGAGATCGCTACAGACTTTACCGAGCATTATCTGAAGCAATTTGTTGATTAGGGCAGCGGTGCAGCGGCGGTCTGCGGGTGTGCACGCAAGGGGTGCTTGAGCAGATAGCGGCGGTAGTCCTCATATAGGAGGCGGCCCGGATGGGCATGCGCCCGCGCCATCGGGATCTTGGACGCCAGGTTCTGTAGCGGTTCTCTGACGCGCAGGTCCGCGAACGCTTCGCCGATTTCCATCAGGGTGTGTTCGCCGATGTCCACAGCTCTGAGATCCAGCGCGCACAAGATGCGCACGGTCTTCTCGATAAGGAGCAATTGCTCTCCCTGCTCGGACTTGAGCCGGGGCGCGTGCCGCCGAACGTAGTGCGCGAAGCGCCGTGTCCGCTGGACGCGGCCTAAGATGCAGCGTCCTACCACCGTCACGGTTCCGTTGTCGAAGAGATAGACACCTGCGCCACTGAACTGCTCCGGCTGCGCGCCGATTGCCAACGGCAGATGCGCGCGCAAGGTCCAGTATGTGGCACGTATCGTCTTTCCACCGACATGCGTGGTGGGCTCCAGCAGCTGAACCGGAATCCCGTCCGCATAACCCTGCAGGATGCGCAAAAATTTGTGCTCGGAAATTTTTGCTCCGATGACGTAGCGATTTTGGCGCGCGTATTTGCGCACCGATTTTTTGTTTTTTGCACAACCCATTTCCCGCACTCAATCATCAGTTGCAAGTGATTGTGTGCGGCTCTGCTTCCCAAGCGATTTGTCAGAGTCATGGGAACTCTTTTAGCTTGCCATAACTCGTTAACAAAAAGCTGAAGCCATTCCATGGCATTCCGTAAACACACGAGCGAATGCGCGGAACAATTACGTCCCGCCAAAACCAATAAGAAAAAGGAGTATTTTATTATGACTTATTGCCAACGCTGCGGACGTGATGTCTGCAAACCCTGTGCTTTCAAACCTGTCAACGACAACAAGCGCACCATTACGGTGGCGCGGGATGATGAGCTGCTGCGCCGGTCGCATTTCCAGCGGCTCGCACTGGCGGTGCGGGCGCTGAACAAGCCCCGCCGCGAGATACCGAACTGGATGGCCGATGTGATCTTCGGCTTTGAGGGCAAGATTGTCTGGCCGGGCGGAAAAGCTTTTCTTCTCCCCGATGAGGGCATCGATCAGGCCTTCAACGATGACGGCAGCTTCCGCTGGCTCTCAGATTTCATGCTGTTCGGTGAGCGCGAACTACGCCAGAGCCCGCAGTTCCGCACGCTGCACCGCCTGCGCCTTCTCGATCTCGCTTTCCGTATCGCGCATCCGGAGCGGGCCTGCTGGATCGCCAAATAAGCGGAGGCGCAATAGTCCCACCTAAGTCTTCCCAAGGCTCCCCCACGCGGCAGTCATGCGGGGCGTAAACCACCATCCATGGTCTGCCGGTCCCGAAATCCTTCGGGCCGGCGGACCGCCTAACGGAAAGGATGGTGCCCATGTTCAATTCCAACGAGCAACGCGGAAAGCGCCAGAAGGTCTTCATGAGTTCGGTTGAAGCGCTGGCCAACATTCTCGCTTTCGTCGCGGCGTTCTTCGCCACGCCGGAAGTCTTCGGCCGGACCGTGGGCTGGGTCGTGACCTACACGGCGGCGCGGTACGGCACCGGGTTTGAAGACTTCACCGCCTTCGGCTGGTTCGCGGTCACAGGGCTTCTGATCTTCTTCGGCGCCCGCGCCACGATCTCCACCGCCATCGTCGCCGCCGGCCTCGCCGTCGCGGTTCGCTTCGTCTGAGCAACCAAGGAAAGGAACGAAAGACAATGTCACGCACACCGGAAGTTATGATCTCAAAGCCTCGTAAGCTTGCCCGCAACGTTCTTGCTGGTATCGCCGCAGTTGAGGCGGTGTTGGCTGCTCTGGCGTATATTTCGGGCAGCAACGCTCTGCTTTTGGTCGTGCTGGCAGCGGCGTTCGCCTACGCCGCCGCCCGCACCAAATACAAGTACGTCAAGACCGTCGAGGCGAGCGGCTACAAGCTCGTATAGCGGAACATTGGAGAGGGGCGGCAAAGAGCTGCCCCTCCATTCTTCCATTTCCCCTGCATAAAAAAGGAAACGCGCCATGACCGCGCACGGCTTCAACGAAGAGTATCGCTTCGGCTCTGCCGCCTGGGCGGACAGCACTGAGATTTCTGCGGCCGGGCTGTTCCGGAAAGCGGGTCCGCAGATCGGGTTCGTGGAGAACAGGCCGTTCTATCTGGAGAGCGATGCGCCGATGATCACCATCGGCGGTGCGGGCTCCGGCAAGCTGCGCGACCTGCTCGGATATGTGGTGTGTAACACACCGGATCAGCGCATGATCGTGCTGGACCCACGCGGGGAGTTGGCCGCCATTTCCATGGCCGCGCATGCGATGCATGGCGAGCATGCCTATCTCTGGAATCCGTTCGGCCTGCATGGCTTGCCGCAGCATGCGTGCAATCCGCTGGCGATCCTCGATCCGGCGAGCCCCACCTTCCATGCCGATGCGAAGTTTGCGGCGCGGGCGCTGGTTGCCATTAGCCCGCAAGGCGAAGGCAAGTATTTCGAACAGCGCGCGGCGAGCTGGATTGAGGCGTTTCTTAAATTCGATGCGGACACCGCCGGTGGCACCAGCCTTCCGCGCCTGATGCGTCTCGTGAATCTTGTCGAGTCCGGCTCTGAAGTCTGGCCGGACGTGCTTAAAATTATGCTGGGCTCAACCTTTGACGACGTGCGCCGCACGGCCGGAGAAATTCTCGTCAAGCAGCAGGATAGCCCACGAGAGTTCGGCTCTATTCTAGGCGAGATCTATGCCTCGCTGTCGTTCCTCGACGATCCCACCTTGCAGCAATCGCTGGAAGGGGACGGGTTCTCGCTGGAGGTGCTCAACTCTGCCAGCCGCGCGGCCAAGGTCTTCCTGATCGTGCCGGCGGAGTATTTGAAGATCTTCGCGCCGGTGCTGCGCTTGTTCTTTGCGGTGACGCTGGTGCTAAAGGGCCGCGTGCCCTCAAGCCCGCGCGTCATGATGCTGGTTGATGAGGCCGGGCAGCTCGGCAGCTTCGATGCGCTGCTCCAGTCCTTCACCTATGGGCGCGGCGCGGGCATTCGTTCCTGGGCGATCTTTCAGGATGTCGGCCAGATCATCCGCAATTTCGGGCCGCCGGGCCTGACCGGCTTCATGGGCTCGGCGCAGATGCGCCAGTTCTTCGGCGTGCGCGACTACCAGACGGCCAAGGCCGTCTCCGACATGCTGGGTTCGGAGACGTTGGAGTATCTCGATCCGCGCCTCGAAGAGCAGGCACGGGCGCAGAAAGGACGCGCCATGCAGCGCTTCATGCAGGGCGAGGATCCGTTCGCGGCGGCCTTCGAGGTCGCGCATTTCGCCCGCGCGGCCAGGATCAAAACCAAGCAGGCGCGCAAGCTCATGACGGAGGAAGAGATCCTCGCAATGCCGGAAGACCGGCAGATCATCTTCATCTCCGGCAAGGATTTGAAGCCTGTCTTCGCGCAGAAATTCCCTTACTTCACGCGCTCCGAAATGGCGGGGCTGTATTTGCCGAACCCGTATCACCCGCCGACGGATAGCGTGCCGGTCGTGACATGGCGCGGCACCCGCCGGTTCCGAGTCATCCGGGAACGCGCGCCGCACGAATTTGCCTCTTACCCCCAATTCCAGAATGGAAGTTGGGCATATGTGGAGGGGTACAAACCCACCTCATGAAAAGGAGAAAACACATGAGCAACGAAAACGACAAACAGCAACGCGGCCCCTCTCACATCGCCTACCAGGTGCGGGAGGCCGGAGAGGGCCAGAAGTCCTACTTCAACCGGATAGGTTCTGTCTGGCCGCATAAGGACGGAGAAGGCTTCAACATCCAGCTCGATTCCGTGCCGGTCGACGGGCGCATTACGGTGCGCTCGGTGCAGGACCGGCTGCAGGAGATGAAGGACAAGTCCGAGGGTCGCAGCGAGGAACGCGCCGAGAGCGCCCGCGACGACAAGCGCAACTCCGGCAGGGAGGATCGGCGCAGCCGCGATACCGGTCCCCGTTATGAGCGTTGACGAAGAAGGATGAGTTCGGACTAAGCGCTTCGGGTGTTGCCACCAAGGCGGAACTGGAAGCCCGCATCGCAGCTCGGCCCAAGCCCCGGGCCGAGCTGCATCTGACCCCGCAAGGCTGGGAGGTCGCCCAGGTGAACGGGCAGATCAACAAGGACGCCGAGCGCCGCATTCGCGCGCTGCGGCAAAGCCTCGATCAAGCCCGCCACAGGCTGGAGACCGGCCACGGCAAAGCCCTCATCAGAGGCAAGGCCAAACACGCTTTCGACCGCGGGCGGTAACGCCGCCCCCGGCCTCCCAACATCCAAAGCAACCCAAAACCACTCGCACGCGCGATGAGCACATTCACCAAGCTGGAGGCGATCAAGCGCCATCTGCGCCCGGCGGCAACGCCGAAGGCGAAGCCGAAGCGCAAGGTGAAGGCGCCTCTGCCCAAACCGCCGCCGGGCAAGCGCGTGCAGAAGAACCTCACCATCCTGGAATCCGATGCCGCGCGCCTCAAGGCTCTCGCTAAGCGTGATGGGCTCAGCCAGGCCCGGCTCCTTTCAGCGGCGCTGGATGCCTATGAAAATGGACAGCGTAAGACCGACTAGCCCCCAGATTTTGAGGCGCACTCTGCTCTGATAGCGGCATTCATCAACCCCACTGCCGGAGCAGACCTGCCAATGCGCTTCATTCTCTCGATCCTTGGCATTGCCGCCGCGCTGGTCATGGCGGGCGTGTCCGCCGCCATGAACTATCTATTCCTTTCCTCGCTCGGCAAGACTCCGATCGAGGCGCAGGTGCTGGGCGCGGCATCAAGCGCGGCGGATCTCCTCAAATGCCTGCTCCCGTTCTTCATCGCCTGGAGCTGGCGCGCGCGCCGCGTTGTCGCCGCCGCCAGCGGCGCCGCCCTCTTCATGTTCTTCTCGGGCTTCTCGCTGCTCTCGGCCATCGGCTTTGCGGCCGATACGCGCGGGCAAGTCACAGAAGGCCGGGCCGCGATGCGCGCGGCATACGAGGGCATGCAACGGGACTTGAGTGCGGCGGAACGCCGGCTCGCGGCACTGCCGGCGCACCGGCCGGCGGGCGTTACCGCCGAAGACATCCGCGCTCATCAGCAGCATCGGCGCTGGCAATCCACCAAAGGCTGCACGGACGCGACAGAGACGGCGAGCCGGGTATTCTGCGCCGCATTTTTCGCGCTTAGAAGTGAGCTGGCAGCGGGCGAAGAGCGCGCGCGGCTTGAGAACCAGATGGCAGAGCTGAAGAACAAGGCGCAGCAGCTGCGGGACGCCGGGGCCGGACAAGCGGTCGATCCGCAAGTCTCGCTGCTGGCCCGCATCTTTGCGGCAGAGCAGGACCGCGTGCGCTTGGCCCTTATCATCGTCATCGCGCTTCTGGTCGAGACCGGCTCATCGCTGGGCCTCTATCTCGCGAGCGGCCACGGCGGAATGCGCCGCGCCGCGCAGCGGGCGCAATCGAATACGCCGCCGGCGCCGGCTCTGATTGAAGCACGCCCGATCGGTGGGGTTGAGGATTTCGTACTGGAGGCGCTGGTGCCGATGCCGGGCGCAAGCCTTACCATGGCGGAGCTTTATGCCGCCTACGCCGAATGGTGCGCGCGCCGCCACAATGCGGCATTGGGGGCGGAACAATTCGCCGCCGAGTTTTCGGCACTGGCACAGGCCGTGAACCTGCGCCAGACGAGAGGGCGCTATGCCGGGATCGCTCTTGGCGTAGATCAAGCAAAAGCGGCCTGAAAATCGCTCTACCGCCCGCGATCCCGGTCCTTCGCGCTCGCCCGGCTGGCCCGATGCTCGGGAGATCCTTTCTGGCGCAGGCGCTCTAAACGCTCCTGCTGCCCGGCATTGAGGCGCGGTTTCTCCGGCGTCCTGGCCACGCCCTTCGCTTGCGTCTCGAACGCCTTCATGACCGGCGGGGCTTCGAGCGTGCGCTTCACCTGCTGCTGATCGGCGCGGAGTTCCCGCAGCAGCGCCACATGGCGATCGCGGACGGCCTTGATCTGCGCTTGCAGGGTCTGCCGGTCCTTGAGTTGCCCCTCGATCAGCGCTTGCCGCTGCGCGCGGTCGCGGTCGAGCGCCAGATAGGCCTCGCACTCGTTCTGCTTTTGCAGGGCGGCATGCTGGCCGGTGAGGCGGCTCCACAAGCCCCGCACGCCGCCCGGCATCTTGGCGGCGCGGGCCTGGGATTCCTCCTGCCAGCGCTTTTGAAGCCCCGCATCGAGCCGGGCGCGTTCCTGCCGATGCGCCAGCGCCATGGCCTGGCGCTGTTGCTCCAACGGGGCCAAAGCGCGGCGCTTTTCCAGCGAGGCTTCCTGGCGATGGCGGTGCCAGGTTTGCGCGAGATCCTTGGCCAGCGCGCCCCTTGCGTCGGTAACGCTGGGAAGCGAGCCCAGATCACCAAGCCGGGCATTCACGTCTTTGGTCTTCTTGCCCACAGCGCGCGCCACGGAGAACACCTCTCCTTCCGGCGAGATGGCCACAGCGCCGCGCCGATCACCGCGCGCCAGCGTAAAGCCGCGCGCCTGCAAGGCCTGCGCAAAGGCGGCTTTTGAATCCGAGACCGCCCAGCATTCCTGCATGATCGATTTGAGATCGCGGGCGTCGAGGCCTGCGCGCTTCGCCTGATGCCATTCGGCCAGCGTGAAGTTACGCGGATCGGCCTCGCGCGAGTTCATGAGCCCGCGCGGCATCTTCCAGCCGTTCTCGATGTAAAGCTCCCGGCTCAGCTCGCGGAGCTTGTTCTTGAAGAATGGAAGGTTCTTGGCCGTCATGGTGTCGGCATCGATCCGGCTCCAGACGGCATGCGCATGCCGGCGGCCTTCCTTCTCGTGGAAGACAACGGCGCGCGGCTGACCGGAGAGGCCGTTCTTCTCCTCGATCCGGGCAATGGCGTCCTCGAACGTGGCGACATCCACCCGCTCCTGCGGCGGCGGGTTGAGGGAGACGGAGAAGAGGAACTGCTTGCATTTGGTGGCTTTGGATATGGCATGCGCCTCGTTCAGCGCGCCGACCAGATCATCAGAGACAAAGCCCCGCATCTCATGGATCTCGACATGTTCGTTCTCCTCCGTCTTGAGGAGATGCAGAGCAAGCTGCTTGCCGCCGCCGCGCTGAGAGGCTTTGAGGATCATGGCGGCTCACCGGGGCTTGACGCCCAAGGCGCGCATCGCCGCCTGCGCGGCCATCTGCACGCTTTGCGCCGCCTGGCGCAGCGCCGCATCGGTTTCCGGCGTTACCACAATGATGCCTAGCTTCACCCCGCGCGCGATCTCGCGGAGGCTACTGGCCGCTTCGCTTTTGCCAAGCTGCGCCAGAATGGAGGCCGCAAGCTGCTCGCGATCCTTGTTCCGCCGCACGCGGCGCGGGAGCGACGGCGCATTATCGTTGGCGGGGAACAGCACGGCGCGGGCATAGGCGCTGAGCGGCGTCACACCGGCGCGGCGCGTGAGATCGCTCTTCTGCTCCGGCGTCAGCGGCACGGAGAGGATGGATCTGGCTTTACGGGTTCGCGGGCGCTGTTTCGGCATCATGCCGGGGAGCATGCCATCCGCTGCAGACCGGTCTGGGCGGAAGTAACAAATTTGCCCGGACTTAGTAGCCGTCTCTGGCTTGCGTGTATCCTTGATCGTAACCGGCGGCATAGGCAGCTTGAAGGGTATCCAGATCCGCTGCCAGGACATCGAGCAAATAGCCGAGACCTTTGGCGGATACATAGAGGGTCGCGTTGTCGTCCTTGCCGAGGAAGCCGAGTCGGAGGCTTTCGGCTTCGCCGAAATGATCGAGTAATTTGGAGACAATTTTATGGTCGTCGGAGTCGTACATGAGTCTGATGCTGACGGAATTACGCTAAGAACACAAGGGATTGCTTTATAGCGCGGGAACTACATTGCCGCGCCAGTGCAGCCCTATGAGGGCTGCTGCTTTTTGAGCCAGGCGACGGCCTGGGAGGCCTTGGCGGCGGCGGTAACGATCGCTTTGGAACCGCTTTTGAGGAGCACGATCCAGTTGGCGATGTACTGCACGTGATCGGCGCGCGTGTCCTGCGTGATGCCTAGCTCGGCGCAGAGGAAGGCCGAGCCGATTTCGGCGACCAGCTCTTCGGCGGCATAGGCGTCCTGCTTGAAGCGGGCGGAGAAGTCCCGGTCGCAGCGCGACTTGTGGCCGGTTGCGTGCGTCGCCTCGTACCTCATCGGCGTTGAGGACATACGATGCGCGAGCGACACGGCGCTTGGGCCGACAAGAACTTGAGAAATGTCGGCCTTACGATATATTTGCAAACTGATCGGAACGGGCGGGGGTGGACATGAGTGCAGCTTGGGCACGCATCGGAGGCTTTGCACGCAAAGCGGTTGCTTTAGGGGTGGCGGGAGCAGGCCTTTGGGTCACGCAAGAGATCTTGATCGATATACTGTTCGATCGGAATTATCGCTGGCTTAAACCAACCGAGCCAGTCTTACTCCTCACGGGCGTAACATTGCTCATCACCGGGGTCGCGTTATGGATGTGGCCGCGACTCCGCAGGTGGCTTGCGGCAAGTGTTGCAGCCCTGCCTGTCGCTCCCGTTATTGGCACTGCGATTGGAACCTGGCTTTACCAACCGGGTTCTGAGCTAAAGGAATTCATCCTTGAACCTCTGCATCAGGGTGACCCGGCCTACTTCTCTGCGCTGGTCGTGGCGTGGGTGGTCGCACTTTGGGTGTTGCTCCACCGACCGAAACTGGCTGTTACGGCTTCTCCAAAGACCGACGCGATTGTGTCACGAGAAGACGCATCGCCCTCGCCTGACGGCGTTGCTTCACAGGTGGCTGAGGCCCCACAGACAAAACCTCCCGCTTCCTTACTCTCACAAATCAACTTCCTGCGCGGATCGATCTCCCGCGGTTCATATGTTGCGGCAGCTCTTTGGTTCTTCGCCTTGATTTTTGCAGCTATCGATAGCGGGGCGTTCAGCAGCCATGCACTTTCATTTATTATATATCTCTTACTTCCAATCGCTTTTCTCTTCTTCACTGACTGGTGGGTTGGAAAGCGCCGGAGTCCCGCATGATTAAAATAGGTTTGGTATTTACTGCAGTGCTCATGGCTTTGATTAGCTCATATGGGCCAACGAACGCAGGTGGCTCTGTTCACGATTGATGTAGCGGCTCAATCTCCGAGCGCCTCGGCGATGGCGTGAGCGGGTGTCAGGCGAGCGCCGTCGCGCTCGATCATCCGACGCCACCCGAGGTAGGTGCCGAGATACTTCGAGGCGACGCC
>JAHJQI010000228.1 GCA_018819265.1 Alphaproteobacteria bacterium | reverse complement strand
TAATGCGCCGCCACGAACGCAACGGTTGCGACCGCCAACGGTGGATTACGCATTCGCTAATCCACCCGACACTGACGACTTGTTGGCGCCCCGTCGAAGGACGGGGTCCAGACAAGCTTCTGAACGCTTCGGTCACGACAACCACCAAAGTCATTCCCGTGAAGACGGGAACCTAAGCACGCTGGCGGAATCTCCAAAGCGATCCGCATCCAGCAGGCCTGTTTGGATTTCCTGGCGTTCGCCGAAATGACGAGGGAGGCTTTCGCGCCCTCAAACAAACAAAGGACCGGCCAGGCTTGCAAAAGCCCATCCGGTCCTATTAGGGGATTTGGTTTGCACGCAAAAAGCTTTCGAAAGCCTTTGCAGCGGGGGCGGGTCGGCAAGACCGCGAATTGTTCTGTTCTTGTCTGCCTCTGGAGCCTATTTTTCTGGCGGCCAGGGCGTTGATGCGGTCACTGGTCCTCTGTTGACGTGGGCTCCGCCGCGAAATGGCGAAATCCGATATTGTAGCCGTTGGGGCGTATCGCCCTTTACGACGTCTTTACAGCTGCCTTGCGCGGAGCCTTCTTCGCTGCCGGCTTCTTTGCGGCAGGCTTCTTCGCAGCGGCCTTCTTCACGGCCGGCTTCTTTGCAGCGGCTTTCTTCTCGGCGGGCTTCTTGACGGCGGTCTTGCGGCCGGGAGCAGCCTTGCGAGCTGAGGCTGATGCTGTCGTCTTGGCCGACTTGCGGGCAGCCGGCTTCTTTGCAGCCTTGCGAGCCGGAGCAGCCGTCTTGGCAGCAGGCTTTGCAGCAGCGGCAGCGGCGGTCTTGGCCGGAGCCTTTTCCTTCTTCGTGGCGGCTTTCTTGGTCGTCGCTTTCTTCGGTGCCTTGGTAACCATTGTATTCATCTCCATTGTTTTCCAGGGGGGATTTGCGAATCACATTCGCCCCGAGAAAACTTTGAACAATTTGAATGAGTTTGTTGACATAAAAAGAGAATTGCGGGGTGAAAAACTTCCGCGCAGGTCCAATTCTGTTGCATGAAAGACTCAATTTCGAATGTTTTGATGACGATAGCGGATTCCGAGGAGTCGAAAAATGAAGTCAGGCAATCTTCTGCAGTGCGTTTTCGATGAAGCGATTGCAGAAGCGATTGCAGATCCGATCCGCAATTTTGGTTCAGGTTCGATGCGATATCGTGAAAGGAGAAACCGCCTCGGCGAAATTCGAGCGGGCAAAAGCGCGGCGAAGGAATCGGAGTCCGATAACTTCGCCGAGCGATAACGAGTCGATAGGCAAAGTTTCTCGCGCGGCGCAGTTTCCATAGTCTGGATCAGGACGCCAAGCGTCGCAGTCGCAATGCGAGCGCTGCGCCATCTACCTGTGAAACGCTCTTTGCATCAGGCCGCTTGGCGATTGCGTTCGCGACGGACGTCGAAAACGGCAAGAAGATATCCGACGCGATCCTCCATGGCTTCCGCCAGGATGGAAAAGTAGTCGGAATTGACCGGCAGGATTTCGCCGATCACCTCGCCGTATTCGAAACGCAGATCCGCTTCGTGCTTGCGCGCGATGGCCTGCATTTTCTGGTTCTCGGCAAGGCAGCTCATATAGATTCGATGGACGCCCCGGTTTCTCGAAGCGCGGATGACCCGCCCCATCAGCTCGGTTCCGATTCCTTTTTCCTGATAGCCGGGCTCCACCGAGAATGCCGCCTCGGCCTCTTCGCCCCAGACGTCGCTGAGCTTTCTCAATTCCGCCACCGCACGTACTTCGCCGTCTTCGAGATAAGCGTAGACGATGGCGCCCATGTCGCTCATGCGGCCTGCGTAATCCTCGATGAAGCTGTCGGAGACGGAATGCGCGAAGCGCATGCGCCGGCTGTTCTTGTCGAGTCGCAAGAGGTGGTCGCGAAACTTGTCCGTTTCCGACGGCCACAACTTTCGAATTGTTCCTCCCGAGAACTGGTGTTCGCTCATTGGATTCACCTTCGCTCTGGAATTATGAAGTCTTCAACGTCACGCTTGACGCCGCCGCGCGTTTTTTGTCTACGGGTCGCAGCGATCGTTGCCATAACGCTCATGTAGCCATTATGTTGCGGCGCACAATACGCCTTAAATGGTGTCGGGATGTTGTACGAATTGACGCTGTGGCTGTCGGCGGCGGCGCCGACATGCGCCAGCATTGCCCTAAACACGGTCGTAACGGCTTGATAAGGGGTTGCCTTTTGGCGCTGCTACGCCTGACGCGCGGCCGTTTACCGCTACAGAGCCGGTCGCTGCGGGCATGGCAGCATTGCCGTGAGGTTCGAGCTCAAGCGCAATTGTGCCGGTTGCACCGAGGGTAATGGATGGGTTGGACCAAGGCCATCGGCCGATCGGGTTTGATGAGCACGTATCTCGCGCGTGTCGAGAGCGGCGAAATCGAGCCGAACGCCAAGCAGGCTGAAGTTGTCGCGCATCTCGATGACACCGCGAACGCCCTGCTCGCTTATCTGCCGTCAACCTCGGGCTTGTTCGGCTTCCTGAAAAAGAAATCCGCACCGCCCCCGCGCGGTCTCTATCTCTATGGCGGAGTCGGCCGCGGCAAGACCATGTTGATGGACCTGTTCTTTGACGAGGTCGCCTTTGAGCCCAAACTGCGCCAGCATTTCCACGCCTTCATGGCCAGTGTACACGACCGCATCGGCCAGGCCCGCAAAGCTTTGGCCGGCGATCCTATCCCGATCGTCGCAGCTCAGATCGCGCAGGAAGCCCGGCTGTTGTGCTTTGATGAGCTGCACGTCACCGACATTGCCGACGCGATGATCCTCGGCCGCCTCTTCGCGGTGCTGTTCGAGCGTGGCGTCGTCGTTGTCGCAACGTCGAACGCGGCGCCGGAGGAATTGTACCGCAATGGCCTGAACCGCCAGCTGTTCCTGCCGTTCATCGATCTCATCGAAGACCATATGGATGTTGTGAAGCTCGCCGCGGGCAAGGACTTCAGGCTCGAGAAACTCGCCGGCCGCCCGCTTTATTATTCGCCCGCCGACGCCGCCGCGACCGCCCAACTCGACGGCCACTGGACGCGATTGACCGGCAGGCCGCCCGATCCCGCTCCGGTGTTCCTCGAAGTTCTTGGCCACCAGGTTGCCGTACCGATGGCAGCCAACGGGGTCGCCCGTTTCGGCTTCGAGGATCTGTGCGACCGCCCGCTTGGAGCGCGCGACTACCTGCACGTCGCCCATGCATTCCACACCGTTCTCGTCGATCGCATCCCCGTTATGGGCCCGGCCAAACGCAATGAGGCGCGCCGCTTCATCAACCTCATCGATGCGCTCTACGATAACCGCGTCGGCTTCATTGCTTCCGCCGATAGCGAACCGGACTTGTTATATAGAGAAGGCGACGGCGCCGACCTTTTCGCGCGCACAGCATCCCGTTTGAAGGAAATGCGCTCCGAGAGCTACCTGTCGAGCCGCGACGAGCGCGCCAAGTCCACCCTCGGTCCGACCTGAGACCTGTCGATGGCAATTCGCCGATGTCACCGTTCCAAAAACAATTGCGCCCAAGGCTTTCGGCCCTGGGCGCAAAAGTGGTCGCGGTGGAACCCGCTTACTTGGCAGCGTCACTCTTCCACTCCGGCGCAGCTTCCAGCGACTTCTTCGTTGCGGCGGTGGAAATCAGATACTTGCCGTCCGTACCCTTGGTGAAGGTCAGTTCGTCGAACTTGAGCGCGACGACCTTTTCACCAAGACCCAGGAATCCGCCGACACCGACGAGTACGTGTTCGATGGAACCGTCGCTGGCCAGAACGAAGTCGTTAATGTCACCGATCTTTTCGTTGCCGGCATTGTTGACGGGCTGGCCGATGAGCTTGCTGGCGCGCCACTGGTCGCCCATGCCCGTTGCTGGCTGGGCGTCGACCGGATTAGCGGCCGTATCCTCGGATTTCGGTCTGTCCGCCGAAGGCATGGCGGTGTCGTCCTTGACCGCCGGACCGGTCTGCGGCTGCGACGGGTTCGAAGGCTGTTCAATTGCCGGCTTGCTGTTTTCATTCGTCGGCGATTCCGACGTCTGCGCGAGAACAGGAGTCGCAAGCATTAGGGCAAAGAGCGACGTAGTCGTGATCAGCTTTTTCATATCAATAACCTTCCGTATGGACGTTTAAGGTTGCCCATCGAGGCAACTGTCAAATAAACCAGCCAGCATTCGACAGGTTCCCGGCCGCGACAGGAATGTCGCAGTTCGAACAATCGAATCTGAACCGGATCTATGGCCGAACCGGCGATCCGGATTCACTAATGCTCGAATTCGCACCAAGACGTGGACCGTTGCAGCATAATCCGAAGAGGGGCCTGCCACCACCGTGGAGGCGGGGTTGTAGGCGGTCTCTCGCCGAAGTCGAGCATCACGGATGCATTTCGAACGTGCGACAAAACAAAGACTTGGAGGGCTTTCGAGCGGTCGTGAAAAGGAAATTCTTCACTTCTAAAGCAAGTTCCGACATGCCTATCCCAATAGCTCCGGGATATGCCGCACGAACGCCATGGTCGCCCTTGAGGCGGCCGCGGCCATCCAGGGCGGACTTCGTCAAGCTTTCCAGGTGTCACCCTGGCAAGTGATGAGTTCCGGACTTGAAGGGATCGGCATGAACATCCGATCTGACGGAATCCCCGAAGGCGATTCCTGGATCGGATAAAGTTGCGCTTGAATTATAGATGCACTACTCGCGAGCCCGGCCGTCTCCAAGGCCGAGCGAGCCGGTGCTGGGACCGTGAGTCGCGTTGCCCGTGCCGGCATTTCGCAGCCCAGCCTGGCGACTGGCCTCTTGCTCGGCGCGCAGCCGAATTCTAGCGGCATGTCGGGTTGGCCGGTACAGCTTCAGAATGCCATCGATATCGCCCGGCTGCAGCGTCTGATGCCGCTCGTCGTAGCGGTAAGCCATCAACTGACCGCTCGCTCCAGGGTGATCGAGCCCCAACGCGTGGCCGATTTCATGGGCCATGGTGTAGCGCAGATCGTAGACATCGAGATCCCCGTCATACCCAACTTTCCACCGTACTGTGGGATTGAAGCAGATCAGCGAACGCGCAATCGCCTGCGGACCATCCCGCGGGTTCCGGTCATCGATCTCGACATTGGTAAAGGCGCGGCCGAGAGGCTGCGTCTGGGCGCCAATGAGGATTTGAGCTTTGGTAACGTCGCCTGTTTCAACGAAGCGGATTTGAGCGACTGTTTCCCAGATGGCGAATGCGTGTTTGGCCTCGCGCCTGAAAACTTCAGGAGCGATGTCGGAGCCGTTCAGCACAGCCCTGATCGGCTGCATTGATCCGCAATTGCGGGCAGACGTGAATGACATCCGCCGATCGACATAGGCGTATGTCAGCTCCAACGGAGCCTCGTTCTCCGCGCCATACCACTTGGCCGACTGCCGGCCGATCTGGAGCAGCCTGTACGCATTGATGCCGCGATACTCGATACTACGAGTCTCGATGTCGCGATCCTCCGCTCCAGCGGAGGCGACGAGCGCCATCGTTGCCAGCATGCTGCCGGTCAGCGCAAGAAGCGTTGCTTTGGCCATTTTCCCCCCGGTGCACGAATTCAAGGCATTCCCGGCAACGCTTGAAGGCTGTGCTGCAAGTCAAGCGACGTTCGCACATGCAACCTTAATGCGGAACCAAAAGTCAAGTTACACGTTCGACCCTCTTGGGGATTTCAATGACAATATTGTGCGTAGGGGAAAATCTCGGCGACCGTCCGCCAGCCACCACTTTCGTTTGATCACCGGATGCCTTGCTTGAATGCACCCTTGTTTCGGTCTAGCAAGGCGCTACACCGCGTTGCTTCCCCGCGCGCTGCCGTCCTGCGAGCGCGCTGACCGGGATCCGACGCCAGCTTTGCACGCAATCCCTATGACACGAGGAGACTTCCCGCATGGCGCGAACCAAGATCGCATTGATAGGTTCAGGAATGATCGGCGGCACGCTGGCGCATTTGGCCGGACTGAAGGAACTCGGCGACGTCGTAATGTTCGACATCGCCGAAGGTATGCCGAATGGCAAGGCTCTCGATATTTCGCAGTCCGGTGCCGTGGAAGGGTTTGATTGTCGCATGGCCGGCACCAACTCGTATGCCGATCTCGAAGGCGCGGACGTCTGCATTGTCACCGCGGGGATCCCACGCAAACCCGGAATGAGCCGCGACGACCTTCTTGAAATCAACTTGAAAGTCATGGAGCAGGTCGGCGCGGGCATCAAGAAGTACGCCCCCGGTGCGCTCGTGATCTGCATCACCAACCCGCTCGATGCGATGGTCTGGGCGCTTCAGAAGGCTTCCGGCCTGCCGCGCAACATGGTCATCGGCATGGCCGGCGTGCTTGATGCCTCACGCTTCCGCCATTTCCTGGCAACCGAACTGCAGGTGTCCGTCGAAGACGTCTCCGCATTCGTGCTCGGCGGTCACGGCGACGACATGGTGCCGCTCGTTCGTTATTCGACGGTCGCCGGCATCCCGCTTCCCGATCTGGTGCGCATGGGCTGGATCAAGCAGGACCGCCTCGACGCGATCGTCGATCGCACGCGCAAGGGCGGCGGCGAGATCGTTGCCCTCCTCAAGAACGGCTCGGCCTACTACGCGCCGGCTGCTTCCGCGATCGAGATGGCTGACAGCTTCCTCAAGGACAAGAAGCGCGTTCTGCCCTGCGCCGCCTACCTCAACGGCGAGTATGGCGTAAAGGGTCTTTACGTCGGCGTGCCGTGCGTCATCGGAGCCGGCGGCGCCGAGCGCATCGTCGAGATCGACCTCAACGGCGCCGAGCGCGCCATGCTGATGAAATCGGTTGAATCGGTGAAATCGCTGGTCGATGCCTGCAACCGGATCGCCCCGAACCTCGGCGAGGCATGATCTGCAAGGAAGCGGCGCGCGCTCGCGGACTCGCCTCGACGTGTAATCCGCATTGGGGACGGCGCCGCCGGAAGTGCCTTGCCGTTTCCATGTCCTGATACGATCGACGCAGTTTCCGAAACATGAAAAGAACTATTGGCATATTGTATGCCAGATAGTATGAAGCGTAGTGCTGGTTTGGCGACGACGGTGTCTGGCGCGACGAGTTGCCTTCAGGACAATTCTGACAACGGTGGTGAGACGATGAACATTCACGAATACCAGGCCAAGCAGGTCCTGAAGAGCTTCGGTGCGCCGGTTTCCAAAGGCGCTCCCGTTCTCTCGGTTGCAGATATCGAAACGGCTGTGAAGTCGCTTCCCGGTCCCGTCTATGTCGTCAAGAGCCAGATCCACGCCGGCGGCCGCGGCAAAGGCAAGTTCAAGGAACTCCCCGCCGACGCTAAAGGCGGCGTCCGCGTCAGCTTCTCGGCCGACGAAGCCATCGCCAACGCCAAGGAGATGTTCGGCAGGACGCTCGTCACCGCTCAGACCGGCCCTGGTGGCAAACAGGTCAACCGCCTCTATATCGAGGACGGCGCCGAAATCGGCCGCGAACTCTATCTCTCGATGCTGATCGACCGCACGGTCGGGCGCCCCGCATTCGTTGTTTCGACCGAAGGCGGCATGGACATAGAGACGGTCGCCCACGACACGCCCGACAAGATCATCACGGTCGCCATCGATCCCGAGACCGGCGTCACCGATGCCGACATCAAGACGCTTTGCGATGCACTCAAACTCGAAGGCGCCGCCGCCGAAGATGCTGGGTCGCTCTTTCCGACCCTCTATAAAGCGTTTACGGAAAAGGACATGGCGCTCCTCGAGGTCAACCCGCTCGTGGTGCTGAAGGACGGCCACTTGCGCGTCCTCGATGCCAAGGTCTCCTTCGACAACAACGCCCTCTTCCGCCACCCCGACGTCGTCGAGCTCCGCGACATCACGGAGGAAGACGAAAAGGAGATCGAGGCTTCCAAGCACGACCTCGCCTACGTCGCCCTCGACGGCAACATCGGCTGCATGGTCAACGGGGCCGGCCTTGCCATGTCGACGATGGATATCATCAAGCTCTACGGCGAGGAGCCCGCGAACTTTCTCGACGTCGGCGGCGGCGCCTCGAAGGAAAAGGTGACGGCGGCCTTCAAGATCATTACCGCCGACCCGGCCGTCAAAGGCATCCTGGTCAACATCTTCGGCGGCATCATGAAGTGTGACGTCATCGCCGAAGGTGTCGTCGCGGCCGTCAAGGAAGTCGGGCTTAACGTCCCGCTCGTCGTTCGCCTCGAAGGCACCAACGTCGACCTCGGCAAGACCATCATCAACGAGTCCGGCCTCAACGTCATCGCCGCCGACGATCTCGACGACGCCGCCCAGAAAATCGTCGCCGCTATCAAGGGGGCTTGAGGGGCGGGCCGCGCTCCACCGGCTTGCGGCCGACGCCCGTGCGTCAGCCGCACCACCCACCGAACTGCTCACTTGCCGTCACACCCTACACAGGTTATGTGTTCCACATATCCTGTGTAGTCGAGGCCCGTCTCCATGCCCCCGAAGTCAACAAAGAACATCACCCTTGCCATCGATGAGGACCTGCTCGACAAGGCTCGCGTGCTTTCTGCCATGCGGCGCACGAGCGTCAACGAGATGGTTCGGGAGTTTCTGGAACGCGAGGTGAAGCGGGAGACCACAGAGGCAAGCCGTGCGGAGGTCTGGGGGCGCATCTTCGAAGCCGCCGACTCCAATGCGGATCGGCGGGAGCTGCGTAAAGCGGGCGAGCTGATTTTCGACCGCGAGGAATTCTACGAGGAGGTCATGCGTGAGCGCGGCCTTCTTTGACACCAACATTATCGTTTACGCGGCCGACAGCGCCGCGCCCGAACCGGCAAAGCGCGACGCGGCGCGACAGTTGATGCAGTCCCGCACCATCACGATCTCTACCCAGGTGATGCTCGAACTTTACGCCGTCCTGCGCAGGAAACTCGCCTACAGCGCACCGGCAGCCCTCGAATGGGTCCGCGCACTCCAAGGCGACACGGTGGTGGAGCTGGCCTCCTCGGACATCCTTCAGGCAATCACGATCGCCCACCGTCACGACATCTCCCATTGGGACGGGCTCATCCTCGCGGCCACCGAAAAGGCAGGCCTCGATCTCGTCTACACCGAAGACCTAAATCACGGGCAGACCTACGGCACAGTGCGGGTTTGCAATCCCTTCATCCAAGACTTTCTCGCGCTCAAATAGGGAAACAGCGACCCCATGTCGATCCTGATCAACAAAGACACCAAGGTTCTCGTCCAGGGCCTCACCGGCAAGACCGGCACCTTCCACACCGAGCAGGCTCTCGCCTATCACGGCACCAAGATGGTCGGCGGCATCCACCCGAAAAAGGGCGGCGAGACCTGGGAAGGCTCCGGCGGCCACAAGCTGCCGATCTTCGCCAGCGTCAAGGAAGGCAAGGACGCCACCGGCGCCAATGCTTCCGTCGTCTACGTTCCGCCGGCCGGGGCGGCCGCTGCGATCATCGAGGCGATCGACGCCGGGATTCCGCTCATCGTCTGCATCACCGAGGGCGTTCCCGTGATGGACATGGTCAAGGTGAAAGCGCGTCTCGACAAGTCGACCTCGCGTCTCATCGGGCCGAACTGCCCCGGCGTCCTGACGCCGAACGAATGCAAGATCGGCATCATGCCCGGTTCGATCTTCAAGAAGGGCTCGGTCGGCATTCTCTCGCGCTCCGGCACGCTGACCTATGAGGCCGTCTTCCAGACCACCAACGAAGGTCTCGGCCAGACGACCGCGGTCGGCATCGGCGGCGACCCCGTCAAGGGCACAGAGTTCATCGACATGCTCGACCTCTTCCTCGACGACCCCGAAACCGAATCGATCATCATGATCGGCGAAATCGGCGGCTCCGCTGAAGAAGACGCTTCAGCCTGGTTGCAGGAACAGGCAGCCTTGGGCCGCAAGAAACCGATGGCAGGCTTCATCGCCGGCCTGACCGCGCCTCCCGGCCGCACCATGGGCCACGCCGGTGCCGTGATCTCCGGCGGCAAGGGCGGCGCCGATTCGAAAATCGCCGCGATGGAAGCAGCCGGCATCCGCGTCTCCCCCTCGCCAGCCCGCCTCGGCAAGACGCTCGTCGAACTGCTGAAGGGCTGATCAGGTCTTCACCAGATCGAACACGAACTACACCCAGATAGCGGGGGCCGCGGTCCCTGCTTTTGTTTTTCTGAGCGATGGTCCGTTGCGGGATTATAACGGCGGCTTCGGGATGAAAGTCTGGTTGAGATTGACCCGTTGCAGACGTATCCAGGAAGTTCGAACCGCACCGAATATCGTCAGGGCTTGAGAGGAAGTCGTGTTAGCGATCCAGCACCAATCGATCGCCGCTTACGCGTAGTCGGGCGACAAGAAGTATGTTCTTGATATGTTCCTATCGATCAGCTACACCCCTATTTGTGTGCATGTTGCACGAAAGTACCGTGATGTTGCAACGCCATGTGGCTAAGGTCGGTCGGGGAGAATCGAAGCACATGTCGAACAGGAAAATAAAACAATCCAAACAACCAGCACAGCAGGCGCCGCTCGACGTCTACTGTGCCGCGCGTGGTTTCGACCGCGACGCTTTCATTCACCACCTGATCTCGGAGCATCTGGCCCGGGACTTTGACCTTGAGACAGAGCCCTACCGTCTCCGGCGATCACTCGGTGGGCTCGCCCCGCTAACAGCGGTCGATCTCTTCTCCGGCGCTGGCGGCATCACTCTGGGGCTGGCTAACGCCGGTTTCAATGTTATCTTCTGCGCCGACGTTCAAAAAGCCTGTGCTGCTACTCACCAGCGCAATTTTCCCGACATCCACTTCGAGGCCGTTGACATCGAAAAGCTCGACGGTGCCGATATCCGCAAGGCTACCGGCCTGCGCAAGAGCCAACTCGACCTGCTGATCGGTGGACCGCCCTGCCAGGGCTACAGCATCATTGGTCCCCGCGCCGGCGACGACCCACGCAACGTCTTGTTCAAGCAGTTCCTGCGCATTGCCAAGGATATGCAGCCGAAGTGTGTCGTCATCGAGAACGTCAGCGGCTTGGCGACCCTTGGCAAGGGCGCCATGCTTGGCCAGATCGGCGAAGCTTTCGCGGACATCGGCTACGATGTCGATTGCGCCGAACTGGTAGCTGCTCACTACGGCGTGCCGCAACTGCGATGGCGCATGTTCTTCATTGGCTGGCGTCGCGACCTTAAGCGGCGGGGTGGATTTCCAACACCCAGCCATGGACGCACGGCCATCGGCGACCTCGTCCCCAATCGCACCCTGAAGCCGCATGAGACGGCAGGCTTCCTGACGGTCTTCGACGCTATCGGTGACCTCCCGCCCATCGGCTCGGGCGTACGCGGCCATGCGTATTTGGCTGCGCCGACGACGCCGTTCCAGCGCGCCATGCGCGTAGATGCAGGCACAATTCTACACAATCACTACGCGCCAAAACTCTCGAAGCAGAACCTCGAGCGGATTGAGCATCTCAAGCCCGGAGACGACTGGCGATCGTTGCCTCACCATCTGCTGCCTGCCGGCATGCAACGCGCGCTGCGCAAGGATCATACTCGCCGGTTCCGCCGCATGCATTGGGGCGGTGTTGCCCGCTCCATCATCACCCGGTTTCGCGATCCGAAGTCCGGCGAGTACATTCACCCCGACCAAACGCGTACCATCAGCATCCGTGAAGCCGCGCGCATTCAGTCGTTCCCCGACTGGTTTGTGTTCGAGGGATCCAACACCGAGCAATACGATCAAGTCGGCAATGCCGTCCCGCCGCTGCTGGCCAAGAGCTTGGGGCGCGAGCTGGCCAACATGCTCACATCAAGGACCGCCGAGAAACGTCCGCCCGTCAAATCACGCTACCAGATTCCGGCACGTTCCTTCCTCGTCGCGGCGGAATAATCATGAAAGTGCCGAAGCGTAGCGGCGCTAATTTTGTCAGTGAATGGTTCGGGCATCGCGTCTATCCGACCGTGTTGTCGAGTGCGGAAGCCGTCGCAGATCAGCGAACAGAACGCTGTCCGTTTCTGTCCGCCGCCACCGGCGAGCCACGCACCTGCATCAAGGCCGATGCTTCGCGCGGCGTGTGCTCAATCAGCAGTTCCTCGAACAAGGTGCGACAGGACTGGCTGGTATGTCCCTATCGTGCATTGAGCGCGGAAATCGTTACGGGCGCCGTGCGCCGACTTTTCGAACTGCCGCAGACCGCCGATCCGTTCGTGACGCCAGCGATCACTTTGACCAAGGATAACGTCAAGGTGGATGTGCGCGCTCGCCTCGACGCAGGCCAGCCCGTATTCATCTACTTCGACGCCAAGATGAGTGGCGAGCTGTCGATACCCCCGACCGACCGCTCGCCTGAGTTCGCATTCGATGTGACTATCGTCGAGATAAGGCGCGAGGCTGGACTTCCGCATATCGGCCGCTTCGGCATACTCGAAATTCAGACCATGGATTTCCACGGCTCGTACCGCTCTGCCGTTCGCAATCTTCGCGATGGACTACGTCTACATCCGACAACTTTTCCGACCGTTCTACAGACGAACCAGCAGTGGCTCTCGGAGAACGTCGAAGGCCCCAACATTGCCAACGTCTTCAAGCGCACGTTCTACCAGATGATGTTCAAGTTCCAGCTCGGAAAACATGACCGCTGCGCTGGCTGCGTCTTAGCCATTCCTCAATCCGTTTGGGATAGTTGGCAGCGTCACCTCGGCGCCCCACCGCTCGTTCCAGAACCCGATGGCACGTTCAGTCTGACGGCGCCGCGAAAGAAGCGCCCCGATCCCGCGCCGGCCTGGATCTATGTCTTCGATCCCGACGCCTCAGCGGCCACCACGCCATCCCCCATCAGAGTTGCCAAGGTGATTGCCACCGACGTGCCTGCCATATCACATTGGGCCCTTGAGGTTGCTCCCTTGGCCGCACTCGATAACATCGGCGGCGAAACCGGGTTGCTCTCACATATGGCACGTCGCCTGAAAAATCTTTGGCCCGAGTTGGCGGCGACGATCACCATTTGAAGCACGACTGGCAATGTGGGGAATCGAGAAAAGGCGAAGTCGCTTCAGATATATTTCTTGTCGTCTCTATTCGCCCGTCGCGTGCCCGCGACACGGTCGGCTTTCGGCAAGCAGCAGACCTTCCGGCGGCCGGAGTGCTGATCCTCAAAAGCGGTCGGTTTACACCAGCCGCGTTTCCATCCCCACCCATGTCCTTTGCGCTTTCCCATTTCAAGGGCTAAGGGAAACGCCATGACCGCCACCGCGAACGAGCCATCCCTGAAGCGCCGCATTCGCACCGTTGCGGCGATGTCCATCGCCGTCGCGCTGGTGGTGATGGCGGTGAAATACATTGCCTATCTCGTCACCGGTTCTGTCGCGCTTTATTCCGATGCGCTCGAAAGCATCGTCAACGTCGCCGCCGGCATCGCCGCGTGGGCGGCCATCCGCGTCGCCAACAAGCCCGCCGACCAGAATCACCCTTACGGCCACGAGAAGGCCGAGTTGCTGTCGGCGGTGTTCGAAGGCTCGCTCATCATCGTCGCGGCGGTCTTCATCGTCCTCGAAGCCGGTCACGCACTGCTACACCCCCGCGGAATCGAGCAGCCCGTCGTCGGCTTGTTGATCAACGGGTTCGCCACAGCCATCAATTGCGGCTGGTCGCTCTATCTGATCCGACAGGGCAAGGTCTGGCGGTCTCCTGCCCTCACCGCCGATGGCTGGCACCTGATGACCGACGTCTGGACGTCCGTCGGCGTCTTCGCCGGGATCGTGCTCGCCGTGCTCACCGGCTGGACCGTCCTCGATCCGATCCTGGCGCTGTTGGTCGCCGCCAATATCCTCTACATGGGCTATCGCATCGTGATGCAGTCGATCAGCGCCCTCATGGACGAAGCCGCCCCGGACGATATGCAGTCGCGCATCCACGAGGCCATTTCCCGCAGCGGCGCCGGCGCGATAGAAGCCCACGACATCCGCACCCGCCATGCCGGCCGCGTCGTCTTCATCGAGTTCCATCTCGTCGTGCCCGGCGGCATGACAGTTGCCGATGCCCACGACATCTGCGACCGCCTTGAAGCCGAACTGGAAGCCGAGATCGAAGGCTCTGACGTCGTCATCCACCTGGAACCCGATCACAAGGCCAAGAAGCAGGCCGCCGGCGTCATCGGCTTCTAGGATCAAGGTGGCCGTATCGATTGCGTCGGGTATCGTTGGGTATTTCGTGCTGCTGATGACGCTGTCGCAGCAAGCCGCTGCCAATGTTGCTGCATGATGCCTGCGGGCGGGTCAAAGCGACCCGCCGGTTCATTGGCCGCTAACGCGAAAGTTACGGGGTTTTCACGGCGCGCGAAATAAACTCGGCTGCAAACATCTGGAGCCGACATGATCTCGAAGTTGCCCGTATCCCTGGCCTGGTTCGCGCTGACCGCCCTCATTTATCTGCTGCAGTGGATACCGTTTACCGGCATTTTTCTGATGCTGCTGGCGGCTCCCTTCTGGTCGGTCATCACCGTCAACGCGGGCTTCGTGTTCCTCGGGGTTGAAGCGCTGGTCCGCCCGGGTTATCGCCTCTGGCTGGTGGCTCCGGCGCTCTATTTCGGCGGCTATGCAACCTACGCTCATCTCAGCCATCAGGAGTTCGCGCGCATGGATGCCGATCTCCGCGCCTTCAATGCCGGCAAATCGGTTTCCTTCGATCCCCGCGCCAACGACCTCGTCCTTGAGGAGAAATCGCAAGGCCTGAGTAGCGGCGCCCTCAGCTTCGTGCGCAACTACAACCTTGATGTCGTCTACGTCGCCAGTCGCAATTTCGACACCGCGCGGCACCTGTCTTATCGGCTCGCCACAAAGAAAGTTTGCGACGAGATCAGAAAGGACGCCGACGCCAGCGCAGCATTCGTTCGCACGAGCGGCCTTCATTTCAACGGCAGGCTGTCGAAAACGATCTGCAGCGTTTCGGGTCCCGAAGACCCCGTCCGCCAGATCGTCAGCGTTTCGACGACACGGGTCAAGGAGAACGGCTGGCTGCTGCCCGCCACCGTCGACACGATCAAGCTGCGAGGAGCCGATGGCCGCGAGACCGAACTGAAAACCGGCTACGCTGCGCCCTTGCCGGCGCTGCCCATGCCGGTCATGGGCTGTGCGCTCAACTCCGGCGCGCCCTCCTGGGATTGTTTCCTGGGCTTTTCCCGTCTTCGCCAACAGGGGCTCGGCGCAACCGGTTCCTATGGCACAGCCATTATCCCGGTGGTCGCGACTGCGCTCGGACTGAACGAGATTACGGATGCCGAGCGGCAGGAAAAAGCGATTGCCCAACGGCCCACAGCCCTCCAGTCAAACATTGGCAAACGCATCGATTTCTCGCTTGCAAACCTGGATAAAATTATTGCCGATCCGTCGGTGCGGTTGACGCTGCATGATATCAGGGGTCTGCGTGAGCGCCCCGATCTTTGGCGCCATCTCGTTCCCGACATGCTCGCGACCTTCGAACGTGCTCTGGATGGAGGACATTCCACGCGTGAGCGTGCGAACATGTTACAGGACTTGTTCATCGCCTTACCGGATAAGGAATTCGTCGATGTCGGCAAACGGATCTTGCAGGCGTTCCTCAGCCGCCCCGATCTCTCCGACAACTTCCTGCGCGAACGCACTTTGGGCCGCCTCGCCGATCTCGGTCCGATTTCATTGCCTTTCTTCGAAGCGAAGCTGACGGCCGTCAAGCGCCTTCCGCCGATACCTTTGATGCTTGGCCTCTGCCGCATCGGTGCGCCCGCCGCCCGCCTTGCGGACATCTTGGCGAATAAGATCATTCCCCATGTCGACCGAGGCTCCGGGAGCCAACAATTTGTCGCGTTCGTCACCTTGATGAAATGGGACCGCCCCGAGCTTGCCGAACATGCCTTTGGAAAGCGCATGGCGGATCATGGGGTCATCACCTACGTCCGCCGCAGCATCGCGCAAGGCCGCGTCTCTGATCTCTGTCGTTCCGAAAATGACTGGAAGAAGGAAAAGCTGGACGCAGATCGCGCCGCCAACCGGCGCTGAAGCAACCAGTCACTGCGAGACCGCCTGATAGCAACGGCCAACCCCTCCAAGGGTCGTCATCCCGGCGTGATCTAGGACTCACGTTATTATCATGGAATCGTTGAATAAAAATTGTCATATTTTGGTTGTGCAGGGATTGTGCAGGGCCTTCTGCGTTCACGGCTCCGAATCACGTCAGTTCTGCAGCTAGTTTAGCTGCATTCGGCTCCAGGAACTAAGTCGCTGGTATTTCGAAAAGCTTGGTCCGGCGCTAGAGACAAAAGACGTCGCTACTCGCGATTCAGCCGATTTGGCAGTAGCTAGCCATCGACACGATTTTTACGCTTGCCTGTGGGTGAAGCAGGGTATGCGCTCGCCAAAGGCTGCCGCGTCCGTAGGGGGCTGATATCGTTTGATCGGCAAGAGTCGGTTTTCTCAGTATTCTGAAAAACAGGAATAACTGGCGTCGCGCCATCAAGATAGACTAACTATCTCTACTGATTGAACGGGGAGTTAAAGTATGCTCGGCCTTCTGCTGCGCGACGAATTCAAGGGCAAGCGCCTCCGAGGTACGGCTATTGAGCTGTCTAACGAGGCGAATACAGGCGCGACTCAGGTTTCGGCTGCAGAATTCCTTGAAATTACTTACCCGACGCAGGATCTACTTAAGGCAATTGAAGCTACTGCTCCAGGGCAAGGACGCCCTATTGTCGTTATCGGCGAGCGCGGACTAGGTAAGTCGCATCTTCTGGCAGCTCTCTACCATGCGGTTTGCGATGCGACGGCCACCGGCGCATGGCTAAAAACTTGGGCCGGTATTCTAGGCGAGCCAAAGATAGGGGAATTGCCGCTCCGCAACGACATGCTTGTTATTGGCGAGAGCCTGCATCGCCAGCGCTATAAATACCTTTGGGACATCCTCTTCGAAAGACACCCGCGAGGAAACTACATCCGCGGCAAATGGGAGGGCATGGGCGCTGCGAAGACAGATATTCCCTCGGATGAATTGATCTTGGAATTATTGCGCGACAAACCGGTCGTGCTTTTGCTTGACGAATTTCAAACCTGGTTCGACGGCCTCACCAATACTAAGCAATACCCTTGGAAAAACTGGGCTTTCAATTTTATCCAGATTTTGTCGGAGATCGCGAAAGAGCATCCGGAGCTGCTGGTTCTGGTTGTATCCGTGCGCAATGGATCTTCTGATGCTTACCAGCAAATTCATCGCGTCAATCCAGTTGCAATCGACTTTAAGGCGGGCGGCAGTCCTGAGCGGATGCAGCAAGACCGGCGCCGCATGCTGCTGCATCGTTTGTTCCAGAACCGGCTGCAAGTTCCCAGCCTCGACATAGAAGACCTTATAGCAAAGCACGTAGCCGAATTTCTTCGGCTTCTCGAAGTGTCGCCGCCTGAGCACGACCGTAAGCGCAGGGAATTTTTCGAGTGCTGGCCGTTTTCGCCAAACCTTCTTCAGCTCCTCGAAGATCAAGTATTGATCGCGACAGACGCACAGGAGACGCGCGATCTCATTAGGATTCTTGCCAATTTGTTTAAAGCGCAAGGAGAGAATGCGCCCGTACTTACTGCAGCGGATTTCCGGCTGGACGACGATACTTCGGGTATCGGAGCGCTGCTCGATTCTGTCGCAAAAGATCATTACCGGTCGCTACGCGAAAAGGCGATGCGGAACGTAAGTGCTGTACGGGAAGCTGTGTGTCAACGCCGGAGAGATTTTACATCGTCTGGCCGGAGCAAAAGTACATCAGTTGAGCTAGCATGAAGGCCCCCGATATCGGGGGCCTTCATGCTTTTGGGGTCCTATTCCTGATGGGTAGATTGTGGCTCGGCTTTGGCCGTTCGGGCCCGCCGCTTGGACTGGTTGAGCCGATAGCTCTCGCCGTTCATTTCGAGGATGTGGACGTGGTGGGTAAGCCGGTCGAGCAGGGCTCCGGTCAGCCGTTCGGAGCCGAACACGGACGTCCACTCGTCGAACGGCAGGTTGCTGGTGACGATCGTCGAACCGCGCTCGTAGCGCTGCGAGAACACTTCGAACAGCAGCTCGGCGCCGGTCTGCGACAATGGGATAAAGCCCAGTTCGTCGATGATCAGCAGCTTGTAGGCGGCGAGCTGCCGCTGAAGACGCAGCAGCCGTTTCTCGTCGCGTGCCTCGATCAGTTCGTGCACGATCGCCGCCGCATTGACGAAGCCGACCGATAACCCCTTCTGGCAGGCGGCTAGACCGAGCCCCAACCCGATATGGCTCTTGCCGGTGCCGGAGTTGCCGACCGCGATGATGTTCTCCCGACGCTCCACGTACTCCGAACGCGCCAGTTCCATCACCAGCGCCTTGTTCAGGTCCGGGAAGGCCGCGAAGTCGAAGCTGTCGAGGCTCTTCACGGTTGGGAACTTGGCCGCCTTGATGCGGCGGTCGACCATGTGTGCAACGACAATTATGATGCTCGGTCGGCGACAATTAGGATGAGCGGTTGTCGTCGTTTTCAGGCGCTGGCTTTGGTGCGGGTTTTGGTGGGTGGAGATTGATCGGATTGGCGTTTGCGAGCGGCTGCGTTTTCGGCT
>JAHJQI010000272.1 GCA_018819265.1 Alphaproteobacteria bacterium | reverse complement strand
GAGATGGCTGTAATCGGCGCTGCGAGAGGCGAGGGCGCGGCCCTTGCTTTCGGTGACCAGCTTGGTCGTCGCCGTTGGCGCTTGCGCCTTGCTGCTCGTCGACTTGGCGGTGCTCGATGTGCTCACGGTGCTGCCGCTGCATCTGAGCCAACACCTGATCCAGGTTGGTCGATCGCCCAAGCAGTCGTGGCAACAGGTTCAGGTCCTCGTCGAGCGTGTGGATGGGAAGCGCCTCGCTGAAGTAGCGAAACACCCGCCCAGCAGCCTCCACGACGGCGTCGTGCTCCGGCGCAGAGCTCTCGGCCAAACGTTTCGCGATACCGACATGAGCACGGATGCGCGCATGGCAGCCGAGGATCGTGTCGAGAATGTCCGTGGGAGGTCGTCTTCTACCGATGCTCACAAGCATGACATTCGCCTCTAAGTCCAGAACTCGGGTGGGGCATCAGGTACAAGGCTCTCTTAGTTCCGCACGACCTCAAAGTCGACCCGCGGCGACAGAGATTTTCCAACGATCCCCGTGTTGACGGCGCAATCCGACCTCGCCCGTCTCGATTGTTGCGTCGCGTACGTAACGATCCAGACCGCCCGGGACGGGCGGACTACTTCCGATGGTTCACGTCCAGCTCGTCGGCCATCTTGGCATACGCCTTCGCGAACTCGGGCCCGAAGACCAGACCAAAGATGCGCTTCTCGCCGTCTTCGAGATCGCTGTGCCGAGCGCAATAGAGCTTCCAGAGCTCGCGGAACCGGAACAGCCCCGAGAACACACCTCCGCTCTTCTGCTCCTCCAGCTCCACTTCGATGCTCGACGGCGAGATCTCCTGGATCATCGACTGCACACCCTGCACGACACCACGCAGCACGGCCATGTGATGGATCATCACATCTGCGAACACACCCTCGATCGCCTTGCGCGCTGCGGGGAGATCCTCACGCCAGTCGAGGAGCCGTGCAGCGAGCGCAGCCGGGCTGTCCATCGCCTTGACCGCTTCAATGGTATCCATCTGCGATACCTTCCTCACCCTCGGCCGTTCAATATCCATCTCCGAACGGAAGCTCTCGTAGCCGTCCCGCAGCGGCACGAACGAAGTGAAGAACCCGTCGAGCACATCACGCAGCTTCGCCAGAAAGCGAATGATGTCGTCCTCCCGGTCGAGCGCGGGCCTGCTCGGGACGTAGTGGCTCGCCAGCTCACTGACCCCCTGAAACGCAACATATTCGAGCAGACGCTGACGCTCGGACACATCCACCGTGTCAGGAGGCATCGAGTGACGCTGCAGCCTACGAAAAGCCTCGTCCCGTTCCAGTACGGGCAGCGCTTCCCTCGCCCACGTCAAGAGACGGGACCGCTCCTCGGGCGGCAAGCTTTGAAGACGGGCTCCGAACGTTTGCACCAGCGTGCTCATCGCAAGCTTCGCCGCCTCGACCGCCTGCTGAATCGAAGCATCCACCCCGGCCGGGACAGGCGGCTTCAGCCGTACGCCACCCCCTGCCGCTTCCTGGGTAAGCAAGTCGCCAACCGCGCCGGCGAAGCTCGCCTCGAATCGGGTGGGGCGACGCGATCGCGGCATCGCAGGCTCACCGGTCAACAGCCCGCTCCGACTCTTCTGCTCAGCGATGCGCGCCGGGTCGACGTCCTCCACGCGAACCTCGAATCGGAACGTCGAGAGTTGAAACTGGTTCCCCGACTTCTCCAAGTCGATCAGCTCGTGCGCGGGCGCGCGGCCTTCACGCAGCACCGTCCCGTTGCGGCTCCCAAGGTCGCGAAGCATCAGCTTGCCGCCTCGGTGCTCGAGCACGACGTGAAATTGGGAGACGTGCTCCTTGCTCAGCTGCACGTCGTTGAGGGCGTTTCTACCGATCCGTACGGGGAACAGCGCGAGCACCTGAAAGCTCGTGTTGAACGAGGTGTCGATGATTCTGATGCGCGCGCCGGTTGCCAAGAATTGCCTCTTATCTGGGTCTTGGTGCCCCGGTGGTGCGACGGCAACCCAGGGCTACTTCGTCCGCTCGAGCGCGACCCGCTCCACGAGGGGAACGGCAAAGTCCAATGCCATGTCCCACGGAAAGCGAATCCACGTGTCTTGCGTCACTTCCCGCACACAAAGATCCACGAGCGATCGTCCCTCCGGCTTCGCATACACCGTCGCAAAGAACGCCTTCGGAAGCATCGCTCGAATCGCCGCGGCCGTCTGTCCCGTATCGACCAGGTCATCGATCAGCAGCATGCCTTCGCCGTCACCCGCTGCGCGTTTCAGGACCTGGACCTGCTCTGTCTGCTTTCGCCCTTCCTGCCCCGCGTAACTCACGGCACAAACGGTGTCCACGAGCCGAATGTCCAGCTCACGGGCAACGATCGCGGCCGGAATGAGACCGCCACGGGTGATCGCGATGAGCCCCGTCCACTTCATCCCCTGATCGAGCAGTGCCTGGCACAGGATGCGCGTGTCGCGATGCAGCTCCTCCCACGACACAAAAAAGTCTTGCCTGTACTTCTCCGTCACACGGCCTCCTCGGTTCCAGCAGGGGTCGATTCCACACAGATGGGTACGCCGCCCTTGCCTTCGTGGCAACGGGATTCCCCCGATTCACCGGGTGACATACCCGATCCCAGTTG
>JAHJQI010000227.1 GCA_018819265.1 Alphaproteobacteria bacterium | reverse complement strand
TTTAGCGGCGGATTCGCATCAAATTGTCCGGATCTCCGGACGGCCGCTTCGAAGCAAATTTCGTAAAATACCGATCTTGTTTTACGTTGCTCGCGGAAGGCCAGGGGACGGTCTTCTCAGCGGTTAACCATTTCCCGCCCCGAATTCCGGGGCCGCCGCGCATCGTTTCGAATTCGTTTTTTTTGTTCGAATTTGCATTTACCTTGGTCCAAAAATATATTCTTATTCGATGGTTTGCAGGGTTGGCCGGGTTTCATGGCCTTTGGCGTAGGCGTCTGCAATCTGAGAGCGCCAAGCCATTTGCGCGCTCGCAACATTGCTTTGCTCAGATTCAATTTATTCGCTGCTCGCAAAGCAATTCTGTAAGTTGCTCTCGATGGCGACGTGAGCCGGCAAGACCTGACGCAGCGTTGCCGTCCCCCGCATACCGGCACGAATGCGCACCGGCCGCCCGGCTAGCCAGAACGCTGCGGGATGGCTACATAAGCTCATGGAACCGAGGCTGGTGGACTGGCATTTCCCCGCAGACCTGACTGGAATAGGCGCGAATGAACGACAAAATTTCGGTAACCCTGAAACTCTACGCGTCACTTGGCAGCTATCTGCCGCCAGGGGCCGCCCGCAACGCCGCGCAGGTGGAGACGGCGCCGGGCGCCACCATCGAGCAGCTTCTCGACGCCCATCATCTGCCGCGCGAGGCCTGCCATCTGGTCCTGCTCAACGGCGTCTTCCAGCCTCGCGAACGCCGGGCATCGGCAACCTTGAGCGAGGGCGACGCCGTCGCCGTCTGGCCGCCGGTCGCGGGGGGCTGAACAAGGATGACCGATATCGTGCCGACACCTGGCACGGACGGCAGCGTTGCACTCATCGAGAAGGTGATGACGCTCTCCCAGTCCGAATTTGCCAAATCGATTGGCGCCTTCGCCGGAGAGGCGGCGGCCTTGGCCGCCCGGCGCGGTGACCCGGTTGCGCTGGATATCGGCGGCGGACGCGTCGTCATCACCTTCACGAAGATCGATGGCTTTTCATTCGGCGGCCTGGTCGAGATGCCGCGCGCCCGCGTCCTCATTCATCTGAACGGCGTTGAACCAACCGAAGCGGAAGCATTCATGCGCCGCTTCGACATTTCGTTTCAGCGCGGCGGCGGCTGAAAGGCCAAGACAGAAGCTGCTCTGCTTATGCGGCGGCTCCCGTCGTCCCACCGCTTCTGCCGGTAATGAGAAGCGCGAACGCATATTCCAGCGCCGTTTCCTTCAACGATTCGAAGCGCCCCGACGCGCCGCCATGGCCCGAGTCCATGTTGGTCTTCAGCAGGATCAGGTTGTCGGACGTGTTGAATTCGCGTAGCCGCGCAATCCACTTCGCCGGCTCCCAGTACGTCACGCGCGGATCGGTCAGCCCCGCCACGGCAAGAACGTGCGGATAGGCCTGCGCCGTGACGTTGTCATAGGGGCTGTAGGATCGGATCAGCGCAAAATCGTCGGCGCTGGTGATCGGGTTGCCCCATTCGGTCCATTCCGGCGGCGTCAGCGGCAGGTCGGCATCGAGGATCGTATTGAGCACGTCGACGAACGGCACGTTGGCGATGATGCCGCCGAACAGGTCTGGTGCAATGTTGGCGACCGCCCCCATCAGCATGCCGCCTGCCGAACCGCCTTGGGCGACGATATTGCCGCGCCGCGTCAGGCCTTCCGCAATGAGATGCTCGCCCGCCGAGATGAAGTCGGTGAACGTGTTGGCCTTCTTCTCGCGCTTGCCGTCCTTGTACCAGCGGTAGCCTTTTTCCTTGCCGCCCCGGATATGGGCGATGGCGTAGATGAAGCCGCGCTCAACGAGCGACAGCCGCGCCGTTGAGAACGACGCCGGGATCGAGATGCCATAGGAACCGTAGCCGTAGAGGAGCACCGGTGCCGAACCGTCGAGCGGCGTGTCCTTGCGATAGATGAGCGACACCGGCACCGTTTCCCCGTCGCCCGCCGGCGCAAACAGTCGTCGCGTGACGTAGTCGTCGGGGTTGTGGCCGCTTGGAACTTCCTGGGTCTTGCGCAGGATCCGCTCGCGCGTTTCGACGTTGTAGTCGTAGACCGAGGCCGGCGTCGTCATCGACGAATAGGAAAACCGGATCGTCTCGGTGTCGAATTCGAGGCCGTGCGACAGCCCCAGCGAAAAGGCCTCCTCGTCGAACGAAACGTCGTGTTCGACGTTGTCGGCCAATCGCCTGACGACGATGCGCGGCAGGCCGTTCTCCCGCTCCAGCCGCACCAGATGTCCGCTGTAGGCGACGGCGTCGAGAATCAGCCGGCCCGGCCGGTGCGCGATGAACGGCTTCCAGTTCTCCCGGCCTGGCGCGCTGACGGGCGCATCCATGACCTGGAAGTCTTCCGCGCCCGCTGGGTTGGTCGTGATGAACAGCCGTTCGCGATGATGCTCGACGCTGTATTCATGACCCGTTTCGCGCGCGGCGATCATGCGCGCAGGCTGGTCTGGAGCGTCGGCATCGATCAGGTAGACTTCGCTCGTTTCGTGATCGTGGGCGGTCAGCACAATGAATCGCGAAGACTGCGTCTGCCCGAGGCTCACGTAGAACGTCGTCGATTCCTCTTCGTAGACCAGCACGTCGTCGGCCGCTGGCGTGCCGAGCACATGTCGGTACACGCTGCGCGGCCGGTGGTTCTCGTCGATCCGCACATAAAACAGCGTTTTAGAATCGTTGGCCCACACCATGCCGCCGTTGGTGTCGGCGATTTCGTCCGGCAGGTCGTGGCCCGTGTCGAGATCGCGGATGCGCACCGCGTAGTATTCGGAACCCTTGTCGTCGACTCCATAGGCGAGCAATCGGTGGTCGCGGCTATGATCGGACCCGCCAAGCGACCAGTATGACCTGCCCTCGGCTTCCGCATTGCCATCGAGCAGCACGCATACCTCGCCGCCATCGCGCGGCTGCCGGCAAAGCTGCGCGTATTGTCCACCTTTGACGAAGCGCGAGAAATACGCCCACGGACCTTGCGGCGTCGGAACCGTGCTGTCGTCCTGCTTGATGCGCGCCTTCATTTCTTCGAAGAGCCGGCCCTGCAGTTCTTCGGTCTCCGCCAGCGCAGCCTTGGTATAGGCGTTCTCCGCCTCGAGATGATCGCGGATGCTCGCCGTCAGCTTGCCGGGATCGCGCATCACGTCCTGCCAGCGCGCATCGCGCAGCCACGCGTAGGGATCGGACAGTTCGACGCCGTGGAAGCTCGCGACGTGATGGTTCTTGGCAGCCCGCGGCGGGTCTTCGGTTACTTTGGCGCGTGTGGGTGGTGTCATGTCCGGGCCTTCTGCTGGCATCTCTGGAGGAGGTCTGAGAACGTGGTCGCATACGTAAGGGAAGTCGGGCGCGGCTGCCAGCCGATCAAGACCGCGTGGCTATATTGGCGCCGATCGCGGATCGAGGCTTTTGCTCGCGGTGCCGACGCGCTACGTATCATTGAGCAAACGCAAACAACAACGGACTGCTTCGAATCAGATGAACATCGCCGAAATCCGCGAAGACTTTTCCTTCCTCGACGATTGGGAGGACAAGTACCGCTATGTCATCGAACTCGGCAAGAAATTGCCCGACCTGCCCGATGCCGAACGAACGGAGCTGAACAAGGTGCGCGGCTGTGTCAGCCAGGTCTGGCTCTCGACCCGGCAGGATGGCAACCGACTGCATTTCGAAGGCGACAGTGACGCGTTGATCGTGCGCGGCCTCGTGGCTATCCTTCTCGCCATCTATCAGGACCGCACCCCGAAGGAAATCCTGGCGACCGATGCCCGCGAGATCTTCGGCGAACTGGGGCTCAAGGATCACCTGACGCCGCAGCGTTCGAACGGCTTCGTTTCGATGGTCGACCGCATTCAATCCGATGCGATGGCCGCACTTGCAGCCTGACCGGGCTTTACGGGCCGGTCTGGCCCCTCAAGGATGGGTTGCTGCGCACTCAAGGGGAAGGCGACGCGCACGTCGGTCCTTGCCGATCCGCATCGCTGCGGCAGCGCCGCGATTGCCGGTCCTCGCTGCCATAGAATCGGGCAAGTGCGCTGAGCGCCAGCAGCAGCACGACCTTGGCCGTCCGCCGCGGCCAACCGCTTTTCGCCTCCACGTCCTCAAGTCCCGTCAGATAGCAGCAAACATCGACGAGCAAGCTCGCGAATTCCGGTCCCACCGCCGCGAGCGCCGCCCGAAATCGATCGCGCGCGCGCAATTGGCCGTCGCGCAACTCGAGTTCCCGGTCCGGCGCCGAGGCCGGCGATGCCCCGCCGATGACCGGCGACCATTTCGAAGTCACGCAGGGCATCATGCTGCCATAGGTGAAGTCGCGTCTGAGGCGTTCGCCCGCTGCGAACTGCGCCTCGCTTAGATAGCTGCGTCCTTGCCGGTCACGGCGCTGGCGCAACCACGCCAGCGGACTTTCCCTGTCGTTTTGCTGCGGCGAGGAGGCACTTGTGATCCCAGTTGCGCGCTCTGCGGCAAGGCCGGGTTGCCTCGACTGTCCACCCGCGCCGGCCCCGGTTGCAGCCGAAGTCGCAGGCCTAGTCCCCGGTGTGGGGCCGCCACCGCGGCTCAGCATGCGCTTGAGCGCAATGCGCCCGGCATTGGCGACTCGCCAACCTTCGAGAGTTTCGTGCGGCACCACCCAGCCGAGCCGCAGAATGTCCCTCCACAGATCGGCGGAAACTGCCAGGCGGGTTAGGCCGCAGTGGCCGGGCTTCGCGCTTGCAGCGACGATCTCGATGCCGCGACCGTCGTCCCGTCCGATTGCCAGCGCTTCGGCGCGGCATAGCGATCGCAAGGCGCAAAGTGCTTCATCCGAATTCGGCGTGTCACGGTCGTGCGGCATCGCTCGCGCGGGTTCGCGCGCGGTTCGGGCGGGCATGGCGGCCTCCGGTGTCGTCTATTGGAATTTAGCTTCGCGGGCGGGTTTGTGCCTGACCGGCGTCACAGCGGCGGCTCTCGTGTCAGTTCCGGCGAACCAGTTCGCGGGGAGTTGCAACGGCTTCGTCTTGCCCGATGCGCCGACGAACCTCCTCTCGCGCAACCCGCTCCAGGAGTTCGAGCAACTGGTCGAACAGCAGGTCGTCGCGGCGGTCCTCGATGAGGGCGCAGGCGTGCGAGACGGTGGTGCGGTCGCGTTCGAAGATCCGCCCGACCTCGGTGAGGCTGAGACCGCACACGACGTGGGCGAGATACATGGCGGTCTGCCGGGCGAGTGCAACGTGGGCGCGCCCGCGCGTCGGGCTGCGCAGCGCCGGCACGGGAACGGCGAACACCCGTGACACCGACAACTCGATGGCAAGGCGCCGAACAACGTTCATCATCCTCCAATCGGCCATAGCGGAAACTCCACGGCGATCGCAATTGCGGGCTTCGCTGAACGAATCATCCCGACCGGTTGCCGGGACCCGCCATTCAAGAATCGCACCGGGTTGCTGCATGTCATCTCCTCCAGTCATCGAGGGCACGAAACGACTCTTTGCTTCACGAGAACCAGTGTGAGGATTCAGAAGTTCGCCACCACCTGCGGCTAGGTTCAGAGCGAACTTCTGAATCTGAATCACACTAGCAACTCTATGATTCTAGTGTCCCTTTTGTCTCCGAAGTTCGCTCGGGTGGTGGTCGCAGAGTGGAGGCGAACTTCGGAGACGGGACACTAGCCGCCACACAAGACTTCTCGGTCTCGAAGCGCCTGAATTTTTCAGGCGTCAGTCAAGGAGAAGTATACGCCGAGTTTAGAATTTGACGTTCTTCAGATTAGATGTCGGTGAAGCAGGGGGGATAACTCGGCGGGGATGCCTGAGGGGAAGTCGAACCGGCCCCTGCCAGGAAATTGACGTACAGACAACCAGATGTTCTCGATCAAACGTGTGCTTGGGCGTAGTTTGTCGAGTGTTGCAGGCCTGAAAGCGATATCGTATCCCGATCACAGGCATGGAGTTGCCTAGTACCGCCGATCAGTAGTCCCTGTGTCGTACCAGTCAACCGTTTTCAGGGACTTCTGATCGAAAAGCGGTACTAGATTCAATATTCTACTAGTACCCTCTGCTTTCAGAAGTTCGTCAAGTTGGTTGCCGCGAATGACTGAACGAACTTCTGAAAGCGGGTACTAGTATCCGGCTAAGACGCTGCGAGAGCGAGCTTGGAAGCGGGAACACCTGCCGGCCTGTAGCTACGATACGACAGCCGCCATCATCGATTCGAAATGGAACGTTTACGGCTTAGTCCCGCTTGGTGCCGAGGCCCATTTTCTTGGCCAGATCCGACCGCGCCTTCGCATAATTCGGTGCGACCATCGGGTAATCGTGCGGCAGACCCCACTTGGCGCGGTATTCTTCCGGCGTCAGGTTGTAGTGCGTCCGCAGGTGCCGCTTCAGCGATTTGAACTTCTTGCCGTCTTCAAGGCAGACGATGTGATCCGGCATGACCGATCTCTTCACCGGCACCTTGGGCTTGAGTTCTTCGCGCTTGGCAGGCGCCGTTTCCCCGGACGCCTGGGCCAGGGCCGAGTGCGTATCGCTGATGAGCTGCGGCAGTTCGTTGGCCTGGACGTTGTTGTTGCTGACGTAGGCCGAAACGATACGCGCGGTCAGTTCCACCAGCGGCGATTGCGCTTCCTCTTCGAGTTGCCCGTTTGCTTCAGACGTATTCACGGCCATGTCCTGCTCATCCATTGTCGCGCCCATTGAAGTGAAAAAGCGTTCGCTTCAAGGTTTTCTCTTGCCTGGAGGGTCCAGCATGTCGGTGATGACTGGCGTGCCGAGCAGGAACTGCCAAGAGGTCGTCGCTAGTCAGCTATCAATACTCTTGGACAGGAAATCTTCAAAGTTGTCAACAAGCATCCCGTCAATTCAACTTCGAACTGTTACCATTTGTCTCGCGCCAATACCACAACGACAGGAATATAATTCCTCAGTGGCCGCGCCAGGCGGGTGTCCGGTCTTCGTCGCTCAGCGTTCCGCGATCAGCGGCAGAAACGGCCTGAGGTTGTTGCGCGCGCTCGACGGCAGCTTCAAGCAGGCTCTGCATTTGTGTGGCGGCCTGCGACGAAAAATCGGCCAGCAACACTCCGGCCTGATTGAGCTTTTCTCCGACTTCCCGGCATTCTTCCGGACGGCGCTGGCAAAACGTCACGATTTTCATGCTGTTCTCGTAGGCTGATTGCGCGGCGCCAAGAAGCGTCTCGCGGGGAACGAGGCAGGCAGCCAGAGCGATGATTAGGGTCAGTCTCATCATGATTTGGAGATCCTGGGACTAGTGTAATGATTCAGAAGTTCGCTACCATCTGCGGCTCGGCCGAGTGCGAACTTCTGAATCTGAATCACACTGGCAGCTCTATGATTCTAGTGTCCCTTTTGTCTGCGAAGTTCGCTCAGGCGGCCGCGGCAGAGTGGAGGCGACTTCGCAGACGGGACACTAACTGGAAGCCGTCAGGAAACCGACCCGGCAGCGCAGAGTATATGCTGCGGTCCTTTCTCTCCGGTTCAACAGCGACGAGCAAATTGCCTCAAATTGCAAACAGCTTCGCTGTGACGGCGATGCAAAGCTGGGACGGCAATGCAAAAACGTCGTCCGGCAACGGCCTGATTAATCCGCCCTTAAGACCTGTCCCAAATAATCGCGCGCATTGAGGTCACGGGGCTGAGTTGGTTCGATGTCGCATCGTTACGCTGGTGGTGGTTTGTTTGTTTTCGTCGCACTGACGCTGGCGCTGTTCGTCAATTTGACGGGCCTGCAAAGCGGCACGCGGGAGCTGGCGCCTGCGCCGGCCATGATTGTTGCAGGTCTGGCGGTCGCAAATGGTGGCAAGTCACCGGACGGCGAACTCGTGATTCTGAACTCGTCGTCGCCGCAACCGAGTCGGACGGCGATGGAAGTGCAGCGAGAATTGACCGCTTTTGGCTACCAGCCCGGACCCGTCAACGGCACCGCCGGCCTGATGACGCGGGCCGCTATCATGGCGTTCGAATATGATAACGGCCTGCCACTGACGGCCGCCGCAGACGACGTCCAGCTTCAGCGGCTTCTGCTTGGCACCGGCCGCGTGGCGCCATCGTCCATGGAGAATGCAGGCCTGCCGGTCAGCGACGAGGCCAAGCTCGTCATGCAGACGATCCAGCAGTCGCTGAAGCAGATGGGTTATGAGCCCGGTCCCGTGAATGGCGCCTATTCGGCTGAAACCGAGCGTGCGATCCGCAACCTTGAGACCGACCATAATTTGCCAGAGACCGGCCGCGTCTCCGGCCGTCTCGTCGAAGCCCTCGCCGCCCTGGCCAACCGGGGGCAGATCAAGGTCACCCGGCGCTAGTGTTCCGGTTCCGACATTTACCGCTCCAACATTGGCTTGCCGCCAAGACACAAGCTTGCGCAGTGTCGATGATGAAATGTTGGGCCCCCCAACATCGGCCTGCCGCCAAGACACAAGCTTGCGCAGTGTCGATGATGAAATGTTGGGCCCCCCAACATCGGCCTGCCGCCAAGACACAAGCTTGCGCAGTGTCGATGATGAAAT
>JAHJQI010000263.1 GCA_018819265.1 Alphaproteobacteria bacterium | reverse complement strand
GGCCAATGCCTCTTCTTTGTATTGCTTTGAATAGCGTTTCCGTAATTTGCCCGATTTTTCCTGCTTGCTCATGATTCACCTCTGTCGCGAATTTTACTCGCTTAATAGGGTGTCCGTCCATACTGGGCAAGATCACTAGTGTCTGGGTCAAGTAAACAGGACAAATCAATGTTCATATTATTTTCTTCATTCAAAATGATCGCGGGTCATTGCGAAAAGGTTTCCAGCTCATCTGCGTTGAGCTCTCATAATTTCACCCGATTATAACGCGTTGCCCGTTGCTCCTGATGGATTGCTGGGTTGCCTCCAACACTCTAACAACTTTAAGTCCAGCCTGACCGTCCACCAACGGCTGCACCCGATCACGAACACACGCGATAAAATGATCGGCCTCCACGACCAATGCCTCTTTGTTGGGAAGCTTTGGCGAGACCATGTCCCCCGTCCGGTAATCAACAATAACCCTATGGATAGAATTAACATCCAGCTTATTTTGAACGAAAATACCCTTATCGTAAATCTTAACTTTTTCGCTAAGTTCCATATCATCATAGACAACCATTTTTTTTGTCCCGCCAATTAGTGTTCGGCGAATTTTCGCAGGAGCAAGCCAATTCAGATGCAAATGTGCAATCATCTTGCCAGGGTACTCGAGATGAACATAAGCAATATCTTCAAGGCCGCTTTCTGTATGTGAACTCCCAACTGCGGTCACCGCAATAGGGTCAAGATCGACGAGATAATTGATGATGGAAATATCATGTGGCGCCAAATCCCAAATAACATTTACATCATGCTGAAACAGGCCGAGATTTATGCGGACAGAATCAATATAAAAAAGATCGCCCATCTCCCCGGATGCGATGACCTCTTTTATTTTTTGCACAGCGCCCGTAAACAAAAAAGTATGGTCAACAGCAATAATCCGGGAATTTTCCTTGGCGAGGGCAATAAGTTCTTCAGCCTCAGCCGCTGTAGAAGTAAACGGCTTCTCAACTAAAATATCCTTACCTGCCATCAACGCTGCATGAGCAAGTTTAAAATGCGATTCAACGGGTGTAGCAATAAGAATTGCATCAATTTCGGGAAGCTGCAGAAGCTCATTATAATCTGCGGTAATTAGCGCTCCAGGGTATTGCTGTCTTGCCAACTCCGCACGATCCTGACTAAGCTCGCAAATACCCGAAAGCCGACACTCTGGACGAGTCGAAAAACTTCGCGCCAAATTCGGCCCCCAATAACCAAACCCAACCAAACCCACATTAACCACGCATTCACCCTTAACTTGCATATTCAGTTTAAACGCTGTGCCGATCAATCCGTGGATCAACCAAAGTTGCTACTAGAAAAACAGCATTTTTGAAATTTTGCAGCGCCAGAAGCGCTATGCTGAAAAAGCCAGCACGGAGTCAATCACCTGACGCGCTCGATCGATACCAAGCTCTGGGAACATGGGTAGACTGAGAAGTTCCGCCCCTGAGCGCTCTGCTTCTGGGAAACTCCCATGTTTGAATCCAAGATGGGCATAACATTTCTGAAGGTGCAGGGGAAGGGGGTAATGCATACCGGTTGCAATGCCGTTATTTTTTAAATGCTCTTGCAGTTGATCTCTATGACGGGAGTGAATTACATATAAATGACAGGATGACACATTATAGGGATGTACTTTTACAAGTCGTATCCAGTCAATGTCTCCGAATGCGGAATCATAAGCTTCAGCAATCTGCCGCCGGAGATTATTCCACATCGCAAGATGGGGTAATTTCACTCGTAAAAAACCAGCCTGAATTGCATCCAAACGACCGTTGCAACCCTCAACAGCATGATAATATTTTGTTTTCTGTCCATGATCACGAAGCATTGCTAACTTCTCCGCAATTGCCGGATCATTTGTCGTAACGACCCCGGCATCGCCACAAGCCCCCAGATTCTTGCCCGGATAAAAGCTGAAAGCTGCGGCATGGCCCATGGTTCCCGCAGCTTTCCCTTTATATGTCGCCCCGTGCGCTTGGGCGGCATCTTCGAGTACAATAAGATTATATTGGCGTGCAAGAGAAAGAATCGCATCCATATCGGCACATTGTCCATATAAATGCACGGGGATAATAGCAGAAGGCCTGTCCGCCTGTGTTCCGGAAAATTTGCGTTTGAGGTATGCTTCCAGCCGGTTCGGATCCATCAGGCAGGTGTCGGGATCTACATCAACAAAGTCGATTTTGGCCCCTGCTTGCGATATTGCCTCAGTTGTCGCGATAAACGTGTTGGGGACTGTTACAACACGGTCTCCAGCCTTAACCCCCATGGCAATCAGGGCGAGTCGCAAGGCATCCGTACCGTTAGCAACCCCAACTGCATATTTGGCACCGACAAAAGCCGAAAAATCTTCCTCAAAATCCTTAACTACAGGTCCGCCTATAAATCCAGCAGAATCAAGAGCATCAGAAAACACTCGCATCAGTTCCTGCTTCAGCGCCACATGCTGCGCCGGCAGGTCAAGAAAGGGGATTGCCATTTTTCAACTCTCTTTATATTTTCTTTAAAATACGAGCTGGATTCCCTGCCACCACTGTGTTCGGGGGGACATCCTTCACCACGACACTACCCGCCCCAACCACTGCATTCTCACCAATCACAATGCCGCACATTATAGTTGCGTTATTTCCTATTGAGGCGCGCTTGCCAACTTTAGTTGGTTCACATACCCAATCATCAGCAGATTTCAGGTTGCCGTTATCGCAAGTTGCCCGAGGAAACCGATCATTCGTGAACATAACGCCATGACCGATAAACACTTCATCCGCGATATCCACCCCGGCACATATAAAAGAGTGACTCTGCACTTTTACCCGCTCACCAATAGAAGCACCACCTTGAATTTCGACAAATGGCCCAATAAATGAGTCATTCCCGATAACGCAACCATAAAGATTTACAAATCCGACAATACGAACATTTTCTCCCAGTTTCACATCTTTGGCAATTTTACTGAAATCAACGGTCATTCTGACTCTGTTCCTTTTGATGGACACTAACGACAATATTAATTCCGAACTTTGGATCTGACGTGAGTTGCAAACGACCAGAAAGCATCTCCAAAGCTATCAACCTTTCTCCCCTGGGATGGCAACAAAATACAAATTAGGTCCGATTAGCTGCTCCCCCATGCGTCCAAGCACATATCGAAAAACCGCCTTTAAAAAATTCTTCCCCCCGGGCCTCCAAAAATCTGGAAAACCACAAGAATACATTCGCTTCACACGGAAGCCATGTTGCCGGAACAAGCCCTCCAACGAAGCGACATCATAGCTTTTGTGATGCCCCCATCGATGAAACTGCGCCTGACAGTGGGGACAAAAAACCTCACTGGCCTTTAAATCCTCACGATAGGGGACTGTCCCAATAAACTCGCCCCCCGACTTCAAAACACGCCGAACTTCATCTAACGTGGCATGAACAATATCTTCCTGAAGGTGCTCAAGAACCTCGGTCATGATCACCTTGTCAAAAAAATCGGCATCAAAACAAATATCCTGACTGTAACCCTGCCTAGCCCGCGTCTCCATATTCAATTCAACCTGAAGCCGGATGATACTCTCCGCGCACGGATCGAGCGAAAAAGCCTCCACACCCCGATCAATCAACATTTTTTCCAGATCACCCGACCCAACGCCGATAT
>JAHJQI010000226.1 GCA_018819265.1 Alphaproteobacteria bacterium | reverse complement strand
TACATCTCCGCCGACCCGGTCTTTGGTGTCGACACCGCCGAGCAGGATGTCTCTGGCAGCCTTGGTTTGAAACTGACCGACACCTGGTCGGTGCTGGGACGCGTGCGCTATGACCTCGATGCGGAGGAGCTGCTGTCCGACGCCGTGCAGCTGCGCTACGCCGACGAATGCTTCGTTCTGACGGCGACTTATTCCGAACGGTTCTACGAGAACGAGGATATCGACACCGACCGTACGGTGTATTTGTCGTTCGAGTTCAAACACCTCGGCCTCGTCGACTATAAGACCGACATCTTTGGCGACGAAACAGCCGAGAATTAGATCGTTTCGGCTTTAGGCGGAAACATTCTTGCTTTTTCGCTCACGGGCCAATCGGTCCTTCGGCCTGGCCGTCCACGGGGGCAGGGCTGCTTTGGTCAACAGCATGCTGCAGCCAATCCGGTGGTAGCCGTCGGTACATTGCGGCCGAAACCCGCCTGCGGGCCGGTCGGCGCCAATAATTTGGTCGTGATTGCTGGCGGTGACGTGGCCGAGCGGTTATCCACCGGACCGCTGGAAAACCGCTGCCATCACGACGTCAAGGTTGACGCTGATAAGGCGTAGAGCAACATCCGATCTGACGGAATCGTCTGGAGCGATTCCCGGATCGGATGAAGTTGCGCTAGAATCATGGCTCTAGAGCCGTAGAATCCACCGCCAGCCCGCGTTGAACGGTCCGTTTTGGCGTTGGCGCGACGCTGCAAGGCTAGTGTTCCGGTTCCGACATTTGCTTCCCGTTGCAGCAGGTCTAAGAGCAAATGTCGGAACCATAAGGAACACTAGCAAGCCTATGATTCTAGTGTAGCTTTTACATCTAACGCTTGGTCGATACGCCAGCCGCTAGTGGGTACCAAACGTTAGATGCGCTACACTAGAGACCGCGAAGGATCCGCAATACCATGCCGACCGATCAGACCCCAGCGAAGCCTTATGCCCCGGCGAAATCCTCCGCAACGTGCCGGCACGCGGCGGTGGCAGTGATGGCTGTCGTCGCCCTTGGCATTCCTCTAATCGCTCAATCACCAGCAACTGCTGCGGGCGCCTCGGCCGGCGGCTCCGCATCGGCGATCGCGAAGACGACCGCCACCACATCAAACGTGATCCAGGTCCGCTCCACCGGAACCCAGGGCATCGCCGTTCTCGTCAACGACGATCCGATCACCAACTACGAAATCGACCAGCGCCAGAAGTACCTGAGCCTCGGCGCCGGCGACATCCAGAACAAGGCGCGCGATAAATTCAAGGCGCTCATTTCGGCCAAGAGCACGACGGAAAAGCTGCGCGATATTCTGCGCGATGTCATCAAGGCCAATCCGGGAAAGTCCAAGGACGAGATCCTCGACATCTTCGAACGGCGCAAGAAGCAATTCGCCGAGAGCCTGCAGCAGCAGGCCGTCTCCAGCGCCCGCGCCAGCGTCCTTCCGGGCCTTCGCAAGCAGGCCGTCGATGAACTCATCGATGAACGCCTGAAGCTGCAGGAGGCCAAGCGTCTCAATGTCCTTGCCGGCGACGACGAAGTCGACCGTCTGGTCGGCGGCATCGCCGAGCGTAACAAGATGGACATCGAAAAATTCGGCAAGCACATGAAATCGATGGGCGCCGACGTCAACTCCATGCGATCGCGCTTCAAGGCGATGTTGTCCTGGAAGAACGTCATCCGCCGCCAGTTCGGCCACCAGATCTCCATTTCGACGCAGGACCTCGACCGCGCGGTCGCCTCGGCGGACGGCGACGACAAGACGGAACTCAACGTGCAGCTCATCACGCTGCTTTACGACAACAATCTCGGTCAGACCGAACTCGCCCGCCGACTGCGCGAGGCAAGCGAGCTGCGCACCAAATTCACCGGCTGCTCGATGACGGGAACGCTGGCTCAGTCAGCCGGTGGCGCCCGCTTCTCCAATCTCGGACCGACCGAAGCCGTCAAGATCCCGGAACCGACCCGCACTCTTCTGATCAGCGCAAGCGATGGCGAGATGCTGCCTGCCAGCGTCGGCGGCCAAGGCGTCGAACTCTGGGTTCTGTGCGGCCGCAAGACCGTCGGTGCCAACGACGCCAAGCGCGATGCCGCCGCCGAAGACCTGCGCCAGCGTGAATTCCAGGTCCTCGCCGAGCGCCATCTCAACGACCTGCGCCAGGACGCCCACATCGAGTATCGCTGAGTGGCACATGTTCCCCCGAGCGACGGCCGGCATCCCACCACGGCTAAGCCGCTTGCCTTGACGATGGGGGAACCTTCGGGCATCGGCCCGGACATCACGCTGGCCGCCTGGACGCAACGCGCCGCTTGCGGGCTGCCGGCCTTTGCCGCGCTCGCCTGCCCCGATCTCCTCGCTGAGCGTGCGCACCGCATCGGCGTTGACGTCCCCATCGCCGTAATCGAGCGGATTGAAGACGCGGCAAAGCACTTCACAACCGCGCTGCCGGTCGTGCCGGTCCGACTTCGCGCGCGCGTCGAGCCCGGCATGCCCGATACCGCCAACGCCGCCAGCGTGCTTGCCTCCATCGAGCAGGCCGTCAGCGCTACCGCAGACGGGCGCGCCTGCGCCATCGTCACCAACCCGATCGCCAAGTCGGTGCTCTACAAGGCCGGCTTCAGCCACCCCGGTCATACCGAATACCTCGCGGCACTGGCCGGACTTCACGATCCATCGCAATTCCACATCCCGGTCATGATGCTTGCCAGCCAAGAACTGCGGGTCGTGCCACTGACGATCCACATTCCGCTGGCGAGCGTTCCGCGCGCCATAACCGCTGAGCTGATCGCCACGACTGTTCGCATCCTCGCCGCCGCACTTGTCAACGACTTCGCGATTTCCCGCCCGAGGATCGCGGTTGCCGGGCTCAACCCGCACGCCGGTGAGGACGGCGCGCTCGGCGGCGAAGAAATCGAGATCATAGGGCCGGCTCTCGACCGCCTGCGCCAGCAGGGCATAGAAGTCACCGGCCCGCTCCCGGCCGACACCATGTTCCATGCCGCCGCAAGGCAGCGCTATGACGCGGCCATCGCGATGTACCACGATCAGGCGCTCATCCCGATCAAGACGCTCGCGTTCGATCGCGGCGTCAACGTCACGCTCGGGCTGCCATTCGTGCGCACCTCTCCCGACCACGGCACGGCTTTCGACATCGCTGGAAAGGGGACGGCCTCAGCCGCCAGCCTGATCGAAGCTTTGAAGCTCGCCGCCGCCATGGCGGCACGCCGATCTGCGGCACGGCGCCCATGACAGCCCGTCCCGATGATCCCGAGGCCGGCCAAGACGCGAGAACGCAACCGGCTGCGTTGGACGGCGCTACTGACGCACCGGCTGTGACAGAAGACACCTTGCCGCCGCTGCGCGAAGTCATCCGCCAGCATGGCCTCAGCGCCCGCAAGAGCTTGTCGCAAAACTTCATCCTCGACCTCAACCTCACCCGGCGGATCGCGCGCGTCGCCGGACCATTATCCGGCAACACCGTGGTGGAGATCGGGCCAGGACCCGGCGGCCTCACCCGCGGCCTGCTCATGGAGGGAGCCGCCCGCGTCATTGCGATCGAACGCGACCAACGCTGTCAGTCGGCCCTGCGCGAGATCGCCGAAGCCTATCCCGGGCGCCTCGAACTGCATCTCGCCGATGCACTCGATGCCGACTGGGCTAGCCTCCTTGGCAACGTTCAAGGTGACGTCGTCATCGTCGCCAATCTGCCCTACGCCATCGCGACGAGCCTCCTCGTCGGCTGGATCGAAAGCGAACCCTGGCCGCCGTGGTATGCGCGAATGGCACTGATGTTCCAGAAGGAAGTTGCAGATCGTATCGTCGCCGTGCCGGGCACGAAAGCCTACGGCCGTCTCGCCGTCTTGGCCCAGTGGCGCACGCAGCCTGAAATCGTACTGCGATTGCGACCCGAAGCCTTCACGCCGCCGCCCAAGGTTGCCTCGGCCGTCGTGCTGTTCACGCCGCGCCCGGCGCCCGATCCCGATGTCTCAGTCAAGACGCTCGCCCGCATCACCGCCGCCGCCTTCGGCCAGCGCCGCAAGATGCTGCGTCAGAGCCTGAAAGCCCTGACACCGATGCCGGAACTGCTGCTGGCGAAATGCAACATCGAACCGACGCTGCGGGCAGAGGATCTGAGCGTTCGCCAGTTTGCCGAACTGGCCGCAGCCTATGACGGCGCCGGCCGGTAGAGCATTATCCGATCACACGGAACCGCATCCGCGTTTCAGTGGTCGGATGAAAATGCTCTACATCCATGATTCTAGAGCAACTTTATCCGGCCTGCGAACCGCTGAAAGCGATTCCGTCAGGTCGGATGTTGCTCTAGAGGCCAGCCCGACAGCCGGCATCCGATCAATCGAGCTGGCGTTGCAACTCCGCTACGAATTGCGCAAGTCCGCTCCTGCGGACCCGCTTCAGGCGCTCGGCTGCAAGCACCGACTGCAGTTGAGAGAGGCTGCGCTCGACGTCATCGTTGACGATGACGTAGTCGTACTCGTCCCAATGGCTGATTTCGCTGGATGCCTGCGCCATCCGCTTGGCCACCACTTCGGCGCTGTCCTGATTGCGCGCCATCAAACGATTTTCGAGCGCGTTGGCGCTGGGCGGCAGTACGAACACCCGCACGACATCATCCGGGAGGACCCGCGCCAACGCACGCGCGCCCTGCCAATCGACGTCGAACAGCATGTCCTGGCCCGCAGCCAGCGCAGCCTCAACCCGATCGCGCGGCGTGCCGTAGAAATTGCCGAAGACTTCCGCCCATTCGAGGAGTTCGCCGGCTTCGCGCATCCGTTCGAAACGGTCAGCATCGACGAAGCGGTAATCGATTCCATCGACTTCGCCGGGACGCGCGGCGCGCGTCGTCGCAGAAACCGAAACCTCCAGCCCCGCACCTTCCAATTCCAGCATTCGGCGCGACAATGTCGTCTTGCCCGCTCCTGATGGCGACGACAACACCAGTAGCAGTCCCCGCCGCGCGATATTGCCCGAAGCGCCCTCCTTCATCTCGTCACTCCAGGTTCTGGACCTGCTCGCGCATCTGGTCGATTTTCACCTTGAGCGCAAGACCGGCCTCCGTGATGGCGGCGTCGTTCGACTTGGAGCAGAGCGTGTTGGCTTCGCGCTGGAACTCCTGCGCCAGGAAATCAAAGCGACGGCCGATGACACCACCGTCGGCCAGGAGTTCTCGGGCTGCCGCCACATGCGCCTTGAGCCGCTTCAGTTCTTCCTCGACATCGGCCCTGGTCGCGATCATCACCGCTTCCTGATGCAGTCTGTCGGGGTCGAATTTCTGGTCCGTTCCCAAGAGGCGCTGCACGAGTTCCCCAACTCGTGCGCGGATCGCCTCGACGTTGCGCGCCGGCGAAATTTCCACCTGTGCCGTCAGCCGCTCGACTGCATCCACCTGCTCGGCGACGACGACCTTCAACCGCTCCCCTTCCCCGATTCGCGCGGCTTGCAGCTCGTCAAGCGCCCGCCCGAAATCCGCGAGCAAGCCCTCTCCCTCGTGCTCGGCAAGCGCATTTCCTGCTTCGAGGTCAGCGATTTCCAACACGCCGCGCATAGCCAGAAACGATGCCGTATCGGGCATCGTGCCTCCGGTGATTTCGACGGCTCGCATCGCCGCCTGCAGCACCTGCTGCAGAACCGGTTCGTTGAGCCGGATCTCGAGTGCACCCTGCTGGCGCGTCATGGTCAAGGACGCATGCACTGTGCCGCGGGTAAACTTCTGAGTCGCCATCGCTCTCAGTTTCGGTTCTAGCGACTCGAGTCCCGGCGGCAATCGCAGTCGCAGATCTAGACCCTTGCCATTGACGCTGCGCAACTCCCAGTACCAGGCCGCAGCCTCCCCGGCGCCTTCGGTTCGCGCAAACCCTGTCATGCTGGAGACGGCCATGGCGAAGAACCCCTGAGTCTAACGATGGACTACGCAAGCCCGGATGAAAATGACCTGCGGTGCCCGGCTGGGCATCGGCAGTCAATCAACTACGCCAAGACGGTTGAAACGACAATTCACCAACCCCGAGCAAGCCACCCGCTCACAGCGGCAGGATCAGCTCAGCGAGGTTTGCGCTGCGGCAGCGGCATTTCGCCGGGTGCGATGACGGGTGCCGCTGGCGTCACAGCCGGACCCGCTGCACTTGTGCCGGCACTTTGCGCCACATCGGCTGGCGCAGCGGGCGGCTCTGGCGCCAACGTAGGTACTTCTGCCTTTACCGCATCGGCGGTTTCGGCGGTTTTAGGCACTGTGGCGACCGGGCTGGCCGCTGCCTGCTCGGCGGCAGCCTTCAGCTGCTCGCGCTCGATCCGGCGCCACTTGGCTACCGCCTCGTTGTGTTCGGCAAGGGTCTCCGAGAATGTGTGCCCGCCGGTGCCGTCGGCAACGAAATACAATGCATTCGTGGCTGCTGGATTAAGCACTGCGAGAATCGATTCGCGCCCCGGGTTGCAGATCGCAGTCGGCGGCAATCCATTGATCGAATACGTGTTATAGGGCGTCTTGCTCTGGATGTCGGTCTTCAAGATGGGCCGCCCGAGGCTGCCGCGACCGCCGACGATGCCATAGATGATGGTCGGATCGGATTGCAGTCGCATACCTTTTTTGAGCCGGTTCATGAACACAGCCGCCGTCAGCGCTCGCTCTTCGGCGACCGCCGTCTCCTTCTCGACGATGGAAGCCAGGATAATCGCTTCGTCGATAGAGTTGAGCGGCAACCCTTCCTGGCGCTTGTCCCACAGGCCGACCAGGAAATCCTTTTGCGCCTGCAGCATGCGGCCGAGCACGGACTGCCGGTCCGCCCCGCGCGCATATGGGTAGGTGTCGGGTAACAGCGTGCCTTCGAGCGGAATCGCGGCAATCTCGCCGGTAAGGTTTTCGTCCGCCTGCAGCCGTGCCACCACCTGCTGGCTGGTCAACCCTTCCGGCACGGTGATCTTGTATTGTACCGCCTTTCCCTCGACCAGCGTGCCCAGAACTTCCTCCATGCTGGCGCGCGCCGCGACATGGAATTCGCCGGCCTTCATGTCGAGGCGGTCGCCATTGAGCGTCGAGCGCACCAGATGGTTGACGATGAAGATCCAGCGGTTGCCGATGATGCCTTCGCGCTCGAGCCGTTCGGCAATTTCGAGCCGGCCCTCGCCGCGCGGAATGATGATGGTGCGGTCTTGCTGCAGGGGGCCAACAGCGGCGTATTGGGATTGGACGATGAAGATGCCCGCACCGGCTGCGCCCATGATCAGGAAAACGGCCGTAAGCACGCTGCTGAAGAACCGGATCCAACGGCTCAGCGCACCCGATTCGCGACGCCTGCGGCGGCCCTTCGGGCGTGCCGGCGCCCGCGACGGCTCCAACATTTCCGCGGGGCTGCGCGGGCGGATGCTACGCTGTCCGCCCGGAAGCTCAGGCTCGAACCTTCGCACGCTCATCGCAAATTCCTTCGCTGATCGTGGCATCGACCGAGGATGCTGAAGGCGAAATAATATCTCGTGGCCAGCCTCGGCTTGAACCAGTCCGGCGTAGCCGTCGCCATATGGCGACGGGCAGCCTGCCGGCTATGGACGATTCGCTGCCGTTACCCAGAAATCAACCAGACCACAAGTGTCCCGACTCCAACGCTTGGTTCCCAAGCTTCTGCGCCGCAACACTGGCGAACCAATCGTGTTCTCTATTCACTGACGCTTGACGATGTTGCCCGATCCAAGCTTCAGATCCAGAACACCAGCGACTCGGCAGCAGAATCCGCGCGATTGGAGCGCGAGAATTCCGGCATCAACAAGGCACCCGGCTCAACTGCGCCCGCGCGACCGAGTCTGCCGAAACAGTTCAGGCCACGCGCTGCAAAATGAGCGAAGCGTTGGTGCCGCCGAAACCGAACGAATTCGACAAAACCGTGTTGATTTCCGTCTCGTACCTGGTCTTCGGCACCAGATTGATGGCTGTATCGACCGATGGATTGTCGAGGTTCAAGGTGGGCGGCGCGACGTTGTCGCGGATGGCCAGCGTCGAGAAAATGGCTTCGACCGCACCGGCCGCGCCGAGCAGGTGGCCGATCGCCGATTTCGTGGACGACATGCACAATCTGGCCGCCGTATTTCCGAATAGCCGCTCAACAGCCCCGAGTTCGATTTCATCGCCCATCGGCGTCGAGGTCCCGTGCGCGTTGATATAATCGATATCGCTGGTCGCAATGCCGGCCCGCTTCAAGGCAGCCTTCATACAACGGAAAGCGCCATCGCCGTCTTCTGCAGGGGCAGTGATATGATGCGCGTCACCCGAAAGCCCATAGCCGATGACTTCGGCATAGATCCGGGCTCCGCGTGCCTTGGCGTGCTCGTAATCCTCAAGAACGACAATACCGGCCCCTTCGCCGATGACGAATCCGTCACGGTCACGGTCGTAGGGCCGTGACGCCCGCTGCGGGTCGTCATTGAAACCTGTCGAAAGCGCACGGCAGGCAGCAAACCCTGCAAGTGCGATCCGGCAGATCGGGCTTTCGGTCCCGCCCGCGACCATCACATCGGCATCGCCATACTGGATCAGGCGGGCCGCATCGCCGATGGCGTGCGAACCCGTCGAACAGGCCGTCACCACCGAATGGTTGGGCCCTTTCAACTTATGCCGAATCGAGACGTAGCCGGATGCGAGGTTGATCAGGCGGCCGGGGATAAAAAACGGACTGATCCGCCGCGGCCCCTTTTCCTTCAGCAGGATCGAGGTGTCGGCAATGCCGCTGAGGCCGCCTATGCCGGAGCCGATAAGAACGCCGCTGCGCTCCTGCTTGTCGGTGGTGTCGGCCTTGTAGCCTGAATCTTCCAGCGCCTGATCGGCCGCTGCCAGGGCGTAGGTGATGAACGCGTCGACCTTGCGCTGCTCCTTCGGCTCCATCCAGTCGTCGGGATTGAAGAGGCCATCGGATTTCGCCCCGCGCGGCACGAAACAGGCAATCTGAGACGCGATGTCGTTGACCTCGAATTCCTCAACCCGGCGCGCGCCGTTCTTACCTTCAAGGAGCCGGCTCCAGCTTGCTTCCACCCCGCAACCCAGTGGCGTTACAAGTCCCAACCCCGTGATGACAACGCGCCGCATGGCTTCTTTCCCTGTGCGTGAAGGCCGGTCGCCGGGCGGGATAACGCGCCCGGACCGACCCACAACTGATCCGCCCCGAATTGGTTTCCCAAAACGCCTGAAGCCGCGCTGTCAAGCACGGCATCAAACAAGGGTATCAGTCCGTAAGTTATTCGACGGACCGCTCCGGTCCCTCACCCCCGTGTGCCGAAGCGCACACGACGCAGCAATCATGCGGCGTTCGCGTTCTTTTCAAGGAACTTGACGGCATCGCCGACGGTCAGGATGTGCTCTGCGGCATCGTCTGGAATCTCGCAGCCGAATTCTTCTTCGAAGGCCATCACCAGTTCGACCGTATCGAGGCTGTCGGCACCAAGATCGTCGATAAAGCTCGCCGATTCAGAGACCTTGTCGGCCTCGACACCGAGATGCTCGACAACGATTTTCTTCACGCGCTCTGCGACTTCGCTCATTTTATGTTCGTCCTCTTCTAGCTTGACGCCTTGTGGGAAACCGGATGGCCCCAGCAAATTCTAAGTCTTCCCCTCGCTCCCCGATCAGCCGACCTGCAGAGCGCAACCCGTTTCAAGGCGGCCGTGAGTGTGTGGGCTTGCGGGCATTCCTACCGGTTTGGCAGTCTGAACTCCCTGAACTCAGGGGCTCCGAGCCGATAGAGCGAAGGCTCGTTAACACACTTCATCGGGCTTGACCAGTTGCCGCCGATGGGCGCTGCAATAGCCCCCAACACGGCAACCGGACCGCCGCTGGACCACCTCTTCGGTGTCCCGGCAACCGAACTTCAATCCGCTACACCATCGCCATTCCGCCGTTGATATGAAGTGTCTGTCCCGTCACATACCCACCCGATGCACTGGCGAGATAGAGGGCACCAGCCGCGATATCGTCGGCTTCGCCGAAACGCTGGGCCGGGATCATCTTGGAAATATCTTCGGTCTGCTTTTCGTTCAGAGCAGCAGTCATTTCCGTCTTGACGAAACCCGGTGCGATACAGTTCGCCGTAATCCCACGCGAAGCAACTTCGCGCGCAAGCGACTTCGTCATGCCGATCATGCCGGCCTTTGCGGCCGAGTAATTGCCCTGACCCGGATTGCCGAACACACCGGAAACCGAAGAAATATTGATGATCCGGCCATACCCGGAACGGTTTCGCATCATGTGCCGCGCGGCGGCCCGCATCAGCATGAAGGTGGCGGTCAGATTGACGGCGATCACGTCGTCCCATTCCTGGTCCTTCATCACCATGAACAGATTGTCGCGCGTCATGCCGGCGTTGTTGACGATGATATCGAGCCGGCCCATGGCGCCGACGGCTTCGTCGATCAGCTTTGCGACCTGTTCCCGATTCGCCAGGTCGCACGCCACGACATGCACCCTATCGCCAAGTTCGGCGGCAAGCTCCTCGAGCTTGTCCTGGCGCCGCCCCGAGATGGCAACCGTTGCCCCGGCCGTGTGAAAAGCGGTCGCGATGGCCCTGCCAATGCCACCGGTCGCCCCTGTAACGAGGGCATATTTTCCTGTCAGATCAAACATATCGCTCATGTGTTTCCTCTCAGCGTCGTTGACGCGGCGGCGCGATGCTAGTGTAGCGCATCTAACGTTTGGTACCCACTAGCGGCTGGCGTATCAACCAAACGTTAGATGTAAAAGCTACACTAGAATCATAGGCTTACTAGTGTTCCTTATGGTTCCAACATTTGCTCTTAGACCTGCTGCAATGGGAACCAAATGTCGGAACCGGAACACTAGCGTGTCAGGGCCGACAGATGGGCCGCGACATCCTCCGGCGTGCCGATGCTCGCCGCATTGAGATCCTTTGCCGTCCGCTTGACAAGCCCGGCGAGCACCTTGCCCGCACCGATTTCATAAACCTCGGTGATGCCGTTCGCTGTCATCTGAAGAACACTCTCGCGCCAGCGCACCGTCCCCGTCACCTGTTCGACGAGCCGTTTGGCGATTTCTGCAGGCTCGCCAATCGGTGCGGCGAGAACGTTGGCGATCAGCGGCACGACAGGGGCATGGATCGTGACGTTCGACAGCGCCTCGGCCATGGCATCGGCGGCAGGTTGCATCAGCGCACAATGGAAGGGGGCGGATACCGGCAAGGGTACCGCGCGGCGGACGCCGTGCGTCTTGGCAATCTCTGGAACCCGGTCGAGGGCCGTCTTGTCCCCCGACAGGACGACCTGCGCAGGGTCGTTGTCGTTGGCCACCTGGCAGACGTCGCCCTGGGCAGCTTCGGCCGCGATCTTTTCAGCAACCTCGACACTGGCGCCCAGCAGCGCCACCATGGCGCCCTTGCCGACCGGCACCGCCGCCTGCATCGCCTGGCCGCGCAGCCGCAAGAGCTTTGCGGTGTCGGTGAGCGACAGTGCGCCGGCCGCAGCGAGTGCCGAATATTCTCCGAGCGAATGGCCGGCAACGTACTTGACCCTGTCGGCAAGATTGAAGCCGTGCTCGACCTCCAGCACGCGCATCACCGCCATCGACACCGCCATCAACGCAGGCTGGGCGTTCTCGGTCAGCGTCAGGGTCTCCTTCGGCCCCTCCCACATGAGTAACGAAAGCTTCTGGCCCAGTGCCGCGTCGACCTCATCGAACACGGCCCGGGCGCTGGCGAAGTCCCTGGCCAACGCCAGACCCATGCCGACGTCCTGGCTGCCTTGTCCGGGAAAAACAAATGCGGTGCTCATGGCGTCCTGTCGAAACGTTGAATATCAGCCGATCGTTTTGGTGGCAGCGGCAAGAGCACAGCTTCGCGCCCCAAGTCAAGCGCACATACGGCCGATGCGGCGTTACCAGCCCAACACGACTTTAACTCTTCAACACAAGCTTGCGCAGTGTTGAGCAAAGGAAGTGTTGGACAAAATGACCGCCTCGCAAACCTCTAATTCGCTTGCACCGCAGGCAAATCGGTCTATAAAGCCCACTTCCCGTCCGGTTGGAGGCTGAACGGAAGACCATGTCCGCATGGCCAAAGGCACTCGTGGCCGTCTTCCCGTGTCTCCGCTCTCGTGGGTATCCTGGTGGGCCTTTCACCGCTTTCTGCCGCATTCCGGCAGGTGCGTCCAGGCTCGCAAGGGGCTATGCGCCGGGCGAACATTTTGGAAACGAAACGAAAGGCCACACGCATGCCGCTCTATGAGCATGTCTTTCTCGCGCGCCAGGATGCTTCCAGCGCCCAGGTCGAGCAGCTGACCAAGGAATTCAGCGATATTCTCCAGGAGGCGGGCGGCAAGGTCACCCGCTCCGAGTATTGGGGCCTCAAGACGCTCGCCTACAAGATCAAGAAGTCGCGCAAAGCCCACTACACGATGCTCAACATCGATTCGGTCCCCGCCGCCGTCGATGAAATGGAGCGCCGCATGCGCATTTCGACCGATATCATCCGCTTCATGACGATTCGCGTTGAGGAGCATGAAGCCGAGCCCTCGGTGATGATGCGCAAGCAGGATCGCGACGAGCGCGGCCCTCGCGGCCCGCGTGGCGACCGGGGCGATAGAGGCGACCGGGGTGATCGCGGCGACCGGGGCGACCGGGGCGACAGAGGCCCACGCGGACCGCGGCCCGATCGTGGCGATCGGCCTGAGCGCGGCCCCCGCGGCCCGCGTCCCGATCGCGAAGCGCGCGACACCACCACCGGGGGAGAATAAGCCATGTCCGCAACTGCAGCAGCCCGCCGCCCGTTCAACCGCCGCCGCAAGACCTGCCCGTTCTCCGGCGATAATGCGCCGAAGATCGACTACAAGGATGTGCGCCTGCTCGGCCGCTACGTCTCCGAGCGGGGCAAGATCGTGCCGAGCCGCATCACTGCGGTTTCAGCCAAAAAGCAGCGTGAACTCGCACGCGCCATCAAGCGCGCCCGGTTCCTCGGCTTTCTGCCGTACGTCATCAAGTAAGACGATGACATTACCCGAGCCGGCCGCCGCCCCATGGCGTGCGCCGGCTTCGGAGTTTTGGTTGGGACGGGCGTCTTAGCGCTTTGTCTCTAACCGCGCCAACCGCGGGACAGCTCAACGGCCATGCAAAAGAATTTTCTTGTCGGTATTGCAGCCGGAATAGTTTCCTTCATCGCCATGATGTCGGCGACGACCGGGACACCCATCCTGCAATTCGTGATGTTCCTGGTCGCGCCGCTGCCGCTCTTCCTGGCAGGCTTGGCGCTTGGCTGGCGTGCGGCGGCGATCGGGGCGATCACGGCGGGCATCGCCATCACCCTCCTGGCCGGCCCGCTGGTCGGCTTTGTCTCGGCCGGGTCCCAGTTCGGCCCGCCGGTGCTGCTTACCTATCTGGCACTCCTCAACCGCGAGGTCGCCTCCCCCGGGGGAAATGCCACCGCGACGGAATGGTATCCCATCGGCCGCCTCGTCTTGTGGTGCGCAGTGCTGGGAACGCTTCTGTCCGTCATTCTGCTGATGATGCTCGGCAAGGATGCCGTTGAAGTCCAGGAGAACCTGTCACAGATCCTGCGCCAGGCCTTCGAGCAGTTCCGCGCACAATCGGGCGATAAGAAACCTCTTTCTGAAGAAGACCTCGAGACCATGACCCGGGTCGCGTTGAGCCTGCTGCCGGCCGCATCCGGCATGCTCATGACCGGCATCCTGCTCATCAACCTCTACATCGCCGCCCGCGTCACCGATGCTTCCGGCACGCTTTCGCGCCCGTGGCCGGATCTCGCTGCCTTGGCCTATCCGCCGGTTACCCCCCTGGTGCTGGCTGCAAGCGTGGTCGTCTCCGCCGTCCTTTCCGGCTTTGCCGGGATGACCGCTGCGGCGGCGTCCGGGGCCTTCTATTTTGCCTATGTGCTGCTCGGACTCGCCATCGTCCATCACATCACACGGGGCAATCCCGGTCGATTCGCCATTCTGTGGGCGGTCTACTTCGCCCTCTTCTTCTTGAATACCATCGCTTCGCTGGTCGTTGCCATCATCGGCCTCACCGAACCGTTCTCGCCACTGCGGCGGAATTTCATGCGCCCGCCGCCGCACCGGGGGCCGCCAGGTCCCGACTGAACACTGCGCGAGCCGCCAAGCGTCTCGCAACCACTTTGAAAAGCCCGACATCCAGAAGAAAGAACAAAGGAGTCCCCCATGCACGTCATCCTCCTCGAACGCATCGGCCACCTTGGCCAGATGGGCGACGTCGTCAGCGTCAAGAACGGCTACGCCCGCAACTTTCTCCTGCCGCAGAAAAAAGCCCTGCGCGCCACCGACGAGAACAAGAAGCTGTTCGAAGCCCAGCGCGTCCAACTCGAAGCCAACAACCTCGAGCGCAAGAGCGAAGCCGAGCAGATCGGCGAAAAGCTGAGCGGCAAGTCGTTCATCGCCATCCGGCAGGCCGGGGATACCGGCCAGTTGTATGGCTCAGTCTCGACCCGTGACATCGCCGATGCGATCACTGCCGGCGGGTTCTCCATCGAGCGCCGCCAGATCGTTCTCAACACGCCGATCAAGGAACTTGGCGTACACAATGTCGCCGTCAACCTGCACCCGGAAGTCCAGGTCACGGTAGCGATCAACGTTGCGCGGACCGCGGACGAAGCCGAACGTCAGGCCGCCGGTGAAGACGTCACCGTGATCAAGGACGAAGACCTGGGCCTTGAAACCTTCGATCCGGACGCTGAAGAGCGCGGCTACGAGGAAGCTTCGGAATCCGACGCCGGCGCAAGCGAAAACCCCGCCGACGAGACCTGAGCGACGGCGCGGACAGGCGAACCGCCAGCCCGGGGAAGCCACCGGCCAGCGATGGCGGTTTCCCCGAGCCTGCAACGGAGCGCGTGCACATCCGCTCCCTCAAGCTTAATGCTCTGCGATGCAGGTTCCCCATCTGCAGACCAGCGCCGGCCTGTGGATAGCGCGCATAAGCTGATCTTGACGCCGGCGTCAGTGATGATTCTGAAAGGACGACTCGGGTTGGCGCGGCCTACCACGTAGGGCATGAAACAAACCGCCCTCACCGCCTCAGAACAGCTCCTGACCGCCACCAAGGCGAGCCAGCCCGTCACCTTCCGCCAGGTGCCCCACAACATCGAGGCCGAGCAGCTTCTGCTCGGTGCCATCCTCGTCAACAACGAGGTCATGGACCGCATCAGCGATTTCCTGCGCGCCGAACACTTCTATGACCCGCTGCACGCCAACATTTTCGAAACGATCGTACAGCTGCTCGCCGCCAACAAGACCGTCAGCCCGACGACGCTGCGCACGTTCTTCGAGAATGCCGAGCCGATCGATTCCGATCTCACCGTACCGGAATATCTGTGGCGCCTCGCCGAGGGCACGACGACGATCATCAATGCGCGCGAGTACGCCCGCACCATCCACGATCTTTCTACCCGCCGCCGCCTTATCCTGATCGGCGAGGACATCGTCAACACCGCCTACGACAGCCCCGTCGACATGCCGCCCAAGGCGCAGGTGGAAGAAGCTGAAAAGCAACTCTACCAGGTCGCCGAACAGGACAAGTACGGCCAGGGGTTCTTCGATCTGAAGACGGCCATGACCCAGGCCATCGATGTCGCCAACAACGCCCTGATGCGCGGCACCGACCTGTCCGGCCTCGCATCCGGCCTGATCGATCTCGACAACATGATGGGCGGCCTGCAGCCCTCCGACTTGATCATCCTCGCCGGACGCCCATCCATGGGAAAGACGGCCCTTGCGACCAACATCGCCGTCAATGTCGCAACTCAGTCGCGGCTCGCGCGCTTCCAGGCGAATCCCGACGGCGCGCCCGAACCGGCGGTCGTCGGTTTCTTCTCTCTCGAAATGTCGGCCGAACAACTCGCGTCGCGCATTCTCTCGGAACAAGCGGAGATCGCGTCCAACAAGATTCGGCGCGGTAAGATCACAGATGACGAAATGGCGCGACTGATGGCAGCATCGGTTGCGCTCAATAACGCCCATCTGTTCATCGACCAGACCGGCGGCATCTCGATCGCCCAGCTCGCCGCCCGCGCCCGCAAACTGAAGCGCCAGCGCGGCCTCGACCTGCTCGTGGTCGACTACATCCAGTTGTTGTCCGGCTCGGCGGCAAAAGCCGCCGGCGGCCGCGTCCAGGAGGTCACCGAAATCACCACCGGCCTGAAGGCGCTCGCCAAGGAGCTGGAAGTCCCCCTGATCGCGCTGTCGCAGCTTTCGCGTCAGGTCGAGCAACGCGAAGACAAGCGCCCGCAACTCTCCGACCTGCGCGAATCGGGCTCGATCGAGCAGGACGCCGACGTTGTGCTGTTCGTGTTCCGCGAAGAGTACTACGTTCAACGCGCGGAGCCCTCGCTCAACGATGTCGAGGCGCACCAGAAATGGCAGGTCGAACTTGAAGCCGTCAAAGGTATCGGCGAAGTGATCATCGGCAAGCAGCGACACGGCCCTACCGGCAGCGTCCGCCTGCAATTCACCGGTGAATTCACCCGCTTCGACAATCTCGACCGCGACCACCCGTTGGCAGGCAAAACCGATTGATGAGTACGACGGCACCACAACAGTCCCCGGGCACGCATCTGGACCGCCTTGACGGCTTCGTGCCGGCGGACGCAGCCGGTGTCGTGATCGTCGATCTCGATGCACTCGCCGGAAACTGGCGCGCGCTGCGGGACCTCGTCGCACCCGCAGCCTGCGCCGCCGTCGTCAAGGCCAACGGCTACGGCCTGGGCGCGGACCGCGTCATCCCCGCCCTCTGTGCGGCTGGAGCCGATACCTTTTTCGTCGCGACGCTGGCCGAGGCCCGGCAGGCCCGCGCCCTCGTTGCGGATGCCACGGCCACGGTCTATGTCCTCGACGGTGTCCTGCCTGGCAGCGGACAGGCCCTCCATGACGCAGGTGCGATACCGGTTATCTCGAGCCTGCCGGAAGCCAAGGAATGGGCCGCATTGGCGCCATCGCGCAACGAGCCGATGGCCTGCGCATTCCATGTCGATTCGGGGCTCAACCGGCTCGGCCTCAGCGCCCGCGAAATCCGCGCGCTGGCCTCCGACATGCACACCATGGACCGCGTCCAGGTCCGCCTCGTGATGAGCCATCTTGCCTGCGCCGACGACCCCGGCCACGAGAAGAATACCCAGCAACTGGACGTCTTCCGGACATTGCAGCCGCTGCTGCCCAGCGCACCCTTGAGCATTGCGGCTTCCGACGGCCTCATGCTCGGGCCGGATTACCACCTCGATCTCGTCCGCCCCGGCTACGCGCTTTACGGCGGCCAGGCGCTGCCTGGACGCATAACCCCGGTCAAGCCGGTGGTCGAGGCCTACGCCCGCGTCTTGCAGATCCGTGAACTGGCGCCCGGCCAGTCGGTCGGCTACAGCGCGAGCTTCGTCGCGAACCGGATCACCAGGGTCGCCGTCATCGCGGCGGGCTATGGCGACGGCCTGCCCCGCCACTTGAGCGCCGCCACCGGACAAACCGCCGGTCACGTCGCATTCGGCGGGCGCCGCGCCCCGATCGTCGGCCGCGTGTCGATGGATCTCATCACCGTCGATATCACCGACCTCGAGGGCCATGCGCCGGACAGAGGCGACTGGGCCGAACTGATCGGCCAGTCGATTAGCCTCGAAGACGTCGGCGCCGCTTGCGGCACCATCGGCTATGAGATCCTCACCCGCCTCAGCCCACGCTTCGCCCGGGTCTACCTTGGCGGCGGCGATGGCACCGGGACGCAAGGAACCTGACGCCATGGCCAAGGCCTCCAAGTCGCAATACGTCTGCCAGGCCTGCGGGGCGTTTTCCTCGCGCTGGGCTGGAAAATGCGGCAGTTGCGGGGAGTGGAACACGCTTGTCGAGGAACTGACCGGCGCCCCACCGCCCGGCAGCGGATTGTCGACGCGTTCCAAGGGACGGGTCGTCAAACTCGAAGGGCTCAAGGGTGATGTCGCGGATACGCCGCGCATCGAAACCGGAATCGACGAACTCGACCGCGTCACCGGCGGCGGGTTTGTCCCAGGTTCGGCACTGTTGATCGGCGGCGAACCCGGCATCGGGAAATCCACCCTGCTTCTGCAGGTCGCCGCGGCGATTGCCGATCGGGGCGGGCGGGCCGTGTATTTTTCGGGCGAGGAAGCCGTCGCGCAGGTGCGGCTTCGCGCCGAACGCCTCGGCCTTGCCGAAACCCCGGTCGAACTTGCCGCCGAAACCAATCTCGCCAACATCCTGGCGACGCTGTCGGAGGGTCCGCGCGCCGACCTCGTCATCATCGATTCGATCCAGACGTTGTGGGCCGAGGCTCTCGAAGCCGCTCCCGGCACCGTCAGCCAGGTTCGCGCCGCGACCCAGAGCCTGATCCGCTATGCCAAACATGCCGGCTGCGCCCTGATCCTGGTCGGCCACGTCACCAAGGAAGGCTCGATCGCCGGACCCAAGGTCATCGAGCACATGGTCGATACCGTGTTGTACTTCGAAGGCGAACGCGGCCATGCCTTCCGCATCCTGCGCACCGTCAAGAACCGCTTCGGCCCGACCAACGAGATCGGCGTTTTCGAAATGGCGGCCAAGGGTCTGCGCGAGGTCCAGAACCCCTCGGAGCTTTTCCTCGGCGACCGTGAGTCGGGGGCTCCGGGGGCCGCCGTCTTCGCCGGCATGGAGGGAACCCGCCCGCTGCTCGTCGAAATTCAGGCCCTCGTCGCACCTTCTCCGCTAGGAAACCCCCGCCGGGCCGTTATCGGGTGGGATTCCAACCGCCTATCGATGCTGCTCGCCGTGCTCGATGCACGCTGCGGGGTGTCGCTTTCCCAATGCGACGTCTATCTCAACGTCGCCGGCGGTTTGAGAATCTCCGAACCGGCCGCTGATCTTGCCGCTGCTGCAGCCCTGCTGTCGTCCTTTTCAGGTGTTCCACTCCCCGCCGATCGGGTCTATTTCGGCGAAATCTCACTATCGGGCGCCGTCCGCGCCGCGGCACACACGCCGACCCGGCTCAAGGAGGCGGAAAAGCTCGGATTCACCAGGGCCATCATTCCGGCGCAAGGCGAGGTCGATACTCAGGCGGCCGGCTTCGAGGTGGACCGTATCGGCCACCTGAAACAACTTGCGGAGACGTTCTCGCCATGCCAGTGAAAGCGACCGCCAACCGGCCTTTTGCGCGACCCGAAGCTTAGGAGAAGGCAAACCGCCATGATCGGCCCGTTGACCTACCTCGATATCGGCGTCATCGCCATTGCCGCGCTGTCGGGCCTGCTGGCGCTTTACCGCGGCCTGACGCGGGAACTGCTGGCAATCCTGTCGTGGATCATCGCCGGCCTTGCGGTCCTCTATTTCCTCCTCAATCACCGCAAGTTTGCCGAAGAAATCGCGGTCCAGATGGGCTTCAATCCGGCTGAATCATTGACCGGCCTCTATCTGGCCCAGGGCGTCGTCGGTATTCTCATATTCGTCATCGTCCTGATCCTGGTGCACCTCATCACCATGCGGATCTCGGACACCATACTCGACAGCCAGATCGGCATGGTCGACCGCATCCTGGGGTTCATCTTCGGCCTTGCACGCGGGTTCGTAATCGTCGTCATCCCCTACATGCTGGCGTTGCAGTTCTGGCCGGCAATCGAGACGGAATGGCCGGTGCTCCGGGACGCCCAGACGCGCCCCTACATCACTTCGACGGGTGAATCGCTGAAAGGCTTCCTCAACGCCTATATCGTACCCATCATCGAGCGTGAGAAAGCCAATAAGGAGGAGGCCGCCGCACCGCTTCCGTTGCAAGGCGCGCCGCGCCCATCGTGAACGCAGCAAGCTGTGGGCCGAGACGATTGGCCACTGGCATCTGCACTGCGGCGACGTCATATAACTGTGGCGAGACACCGCCCCGCGCACGCCTGCACTGCGGGGTGACATGAATCCGCGCTGGCTGGACGTGCAGGCCGGAGACTTTCATGACCGAACGTCATCCATTCACGTTGCAGGACGGAGTGTTCGAAGCCACCTACGATGACGATAAGCTCCGCGAAGAATGCGGCGTTTTCGGCATCTTTCAACATAACGAGGCGGCCTCCCTGACCGCCCTTGGGCTGCATGCCCTGCAGCACCGCGGCGAAGAGGCGTGCGGCATCGCCGCTACCGACGGCGAGGAATTCCACCTCGAGCGCCACCTGGGTCTCGTCGGCGAGAACTTTCACCGGCGCAGCGTCCTGGAACGGCTGACCGGCCACGCCGCCATCGGCCATAACCGCTACTCGACGACCGGCGACACCATCCTTCGCAACGTACAACCGCTGTTTGCAGAACTCTCGACCGGCGGCTTCGCCATCGCCCACAACGGCAATCTCACCAACCACCGCATCCTGAAGAACGATCTTGTCGCTCAGGGCGCCATCTTCCAATCGACATCGGACACCGAAGTCGTCCTGCATCTCGTCTCCCGGTCCCGCGAGAAGCGCCTGGTCGACCGGTTCATCGACGCGCTGCGCCAGATCGAAGGCGCTTACGGCTTCGTCGCCCTCACCGACGACATGCTGATCGGCGCGCGCGATCCCGTCGGCATCCGTCCGCTCGTGCTCGGCAAACTGGAAGGTTCCTACGTCCTTGCCTCCGAAACCTGCGCCCTCGACATGATCGGCGCCAAGTTCGTGCGCGAAATCGAGAACGGCGAGGTCGTCGTCATCACCCGGGACGGTATCGAATCGCTGCGTCCGTTCGAGAACAAACCGGCGCGCCCGTGCGTCTTCGAGTTCATCTATTTTGCCCGCCCCGACTCCATGGTCGGCGGACACTCGGTCTACGAAATCCGCCAGAACATGGGCCGTCAGCTTGCCGCCGAAAGCCCCGTCGATGTCGACGTGATCGTGCCGATCCCCGACTCCGGCGTTCCCGCCGCCCTCGGCTATGCCGAGCAGGCCGGCGTCCCATTCGGCTTCGGCATCATTCGAAACCACTACATCGGCCGCACGTTCATCCAGCCCGAACAGCGCATCCGCGAACTTGGCGTACGGCGCAAGCACGCCGCCAATGCCGGTGTCCTGCGCGGCAAGCGGATCGTGCTCATCGACGACAGCGTCGTGCGCGGCACCACCTCGCGTCAGATCGTGCAACTCGTGCGCGACGCCGGCGCCCGCGAAGTGCACATGCGCATCGCCTCGCCGCCGATCATCCACTCCGACTACTACGGCATCGATACGCCGCGCGAGGAGGATCTCTTCGCCGCGCGCTACACGCTCGAACAGATGTGCAAAAGCATGGGCGCCGACAGCCTCGCCTTCCTGTCGGTCAACGGTATCTACCGCGCCATCGGCATCGAAGGCGGACGCAACGGCAGCGCGCCGCAACTCTCCGATCATTGTTTTACCGGGGAGTATCCAACCGCACTTCTCGACCTCGAAGAATTCGGCAAGGCGGGTTCGTGCTGCTGACCTGCGGGTCCAAGCACGCAGCCCCGCGAACGCAGCGCGTGGAGGCCGCCGACTGCCGGAAAGTCCATTGTGCAACCCTATTGATGAGAGGGAGATCGAGTGTGCGAAACGTTGCGATCCTTTTGAGCACCGCCACGTTGCTCGCTATATCCAGCACGGCCCATACCGCAGACTTCACGATCAATACCGGCGGAGAAAGCGGCGCCTACCACAGCCAGTTCTGCCCAATGCTCGGCAAACGCCTCACCGAAGCCGGCTTCACCTCGACCTGTGAGACGAGCGCCGGCACGACCGAAAACATGCAGCGGACCAGCGACCACCCCGCCCAACTCGGCTACGGCCAACTCGACGTGCTTGCCCTCAAGGCCAAGGAATTCGGCGGCGCGGCGAGCTTCCAGCGCCTGCGCATGGACGACGTGCGCGAATGCATCTTCGCCGTCACGAAGGACAAGGATATCGCAAGTTACGGCGATGTTGCCGTGAATGCCGACCAGTTGCGCTTCGTCCTGCCACCCGCGCAGTCCGGCAGCACGGCAACCTTCGACTATCTACGCGAGATCGACCCTTACGGAGTCGGCCGGGCGCGCGACGTCATTCACGCCGCCAACACCGACGAAGCCATCCGCATCGCGCTCAACAGCGAGCGAAGCGTCGCGCTCTTCGTGCAGTTCCCCGATCCCGACAATGCGCGATTCAAGCTGGTTCGCGAGAATGGCGGCCACATCGTCCCGGTGATCGACCGCACGATCCTCAATCAGAGGGTCGATGGCCTGCCGGTCTATTTCGCGCAGGAAACGCAGGTGGAGAACGCCAATTGGCTTACCAGCGGCACCAAGGTCGTCACAGCCTGCACGCCACTCGTCGTATTCACCGGCCAAACGAGCGCTGTAACCGACGCCGCCCAGCGGGAAGTTCACCAGCGCATGACGGAGGCCGTCGCGCGGCTGCGCGGCGACGATCTCATGCCGGAAGCCAGCATCTTCGCCAAGGTCATCAAGCGCACCCGCGAACTGACCGCGACCGGCGCCGAGAAGTTTGTCGCCATCTCCGAGCAGGCCCGCGACAAGGCCGCTCCGCTGTTTGAGAAGGCCCGGGAAGCCGCCCGCAAAGCCGTCCAGGGTGGGCATACACCACCTGAAGGCGCCCCTGAGGCAGCGCCGCCTGAAGGCGCCCCTGAGGCGGCACCGCCCGATGGGGGGCAGCGCTGATGCCGGAACCGGCACGCAGCCTCGAGGGCAAGATTGCGCTCGTCACCGGAGCGAGCCGCGGGGTTGGCCGCGCCGTAGCGATCGCCCTGGCGCGGGAAGGCGCCCAATTGATCCTGCAGGGGCGGATCGCCGGCGCCTTGGAGGAAACCGACGATGCCATCCGCACGGCAGGTGGCAAGCCCGCCACCATCATTCCGCTCAACCTGACGCAGGCCGACCGCGTCGACGGGCTGGGGCCGACGCTTTACCAGCGCTTCGGACACCTCGACATCCTCGTTGCCAACGCCGGCGTGCTCGGGTCATTGAGCCCGCTTGCTCATGTCACCGATAAGGTCTGGGCGGATACGCTGGAAGTGAACCTCACAGCGAACTGGAGGCTGGTCCGCACGCTCGACCCGCTCCTGAAACGCGCCGGGCAGGGCCGCGCGGTTTTCGTCTCCTCTGGCGCGTCCAGCGGCGCCAAGGCCTATTGGGGACCGTATGCCGTCACCAAGGCCGGTCTCGAAGCGCTCGCCCGCACGTATGCTGCCGAGGTCGCCAGCACGAATATCCGCGTCAATATCGTGAACCCCGGCCCGGTCGCCACCGCGATGCGCGCCAAAGCCTTCCCGGGAGAGGATCCGGCAAGGCTGCCGGCACCGGACGACATCGCGCCGCTGTTTGTCGAACTTTGCGATCCCGCGCTCGAAGCCAATGGCGAGACGTTCAACGCCCGCGACTGGCTCGCAGCCCGCAGCAAGTCGAAGAGCGGTTAGAGCATCATCCGACCATACGCGATCGCCTTTGGCGATCGGATATCGTTCTAATCGAATCGCCCGTCGAACTCGATCGTCATGCCGTCATAAGCCGGTTCGACATTTTCAGGCAGCGACCGGCGCAGCGCGTCATAATCCAGTTCCGTCGTCATATGCGTCAGGATCGCCCGTTTCGGCTGCAGGCGCTCGATCCACTCCAGCGCGCGCTTGACGTGGAAGTGGCTGGGATGCGGCGTGTGGCGCAACGCATCCACGATCCACACGTCGAGCCCCCTCAGCAGGTCGTCTGCGCCTTCGGGAAAGCCCGAGATATCTGGCGAGTATGCGAGCTTGCCGAAGCGAAACCCCAGCGAGGCAATGTCGCCATGCATCTGAGGCACGGCCAGCGCCTCGATCGGCCCACCCGCCCCTTCGATACGGACGCCTTTTCCTGCTTCGATATCGTGCGAGTGAAGTATGGGCTGATAGCCGCTGCCCTCCTTCGTCTGGAAGCAATAGGCAAATCGCGGCACGAGACTGTCGCGCGTGGGCTGGTCGAAGTAGACGTCGACCCGCCGCTTCATGGCGTAACAGACCATGCGCAGATCATCGATGCCATGCGTATGGTCGGCATGGTCATGCGTAAAGAGCACCCCATCGAGTTCGCGCACGCGTGCATCGATCAGCTGTTCGCGCAGATCGGGTGGCGTATCGATCAGGACGCTGGTGCGACCGCGCTTGCCGAACCGGTCGACGAGGACCGCGCAGCGCCGCCGCCGGTTCCGGGGATTGCTCGGCTCGCACTGCCCCCAGTCGGGCCCAATTCGCGGCACGCCGCCGGACGGCCCGCACCCAAGAATCATCAAGCGTTGCTTCATTGCGCCTTCGCATTTGCCCCGGCGAGAACCGGCGCGTCGGCGGGCCGTTTCGCTTTGCTGTAGAGATGGAAGAAATTCTCCGTCGTTGCCGCTGCCAGTTCCGCCAGCGCGATGCCGCGTGTCTGCGCTACTACGGTTGCGGTATGGGCAACGTAGGCCGGCTCGTTGGTCTTGCCGCGAAATGGGATTGGCGCCAGATACGGTGCATCGGTTTCGACCAGCAGACGCTCGAGTGGAACTTCGGCGGCAATCGCCCGCAGGTTGGAGGCCGTCTTGAACGTCACCACGCCTGAAAACGAGATGTAGAGTCCGAGGTCGATGGCCCGCATGGCCAGATCGCGTCCACCCGTGAAACAGTGCAGAACAGCTGGAAAAGCCCCCCTCGCGTGCTCGTCTTCGAGGATCGCGGCGGTATCCTCATCGGCTTCGCGGGTGTGAATCTCCAGCGGCAATCCGGTTTCGCGAGCGGCCGCGATGTGCCGGCGAAAGCCCTCGGCCTGGGCTTGGCGCGGAGAATGCTGATAATGGTAATCGAGCCCCGCTTCCCCGACGGCAACGCACTTTGGGTGGCGCGCCAGCCGCACGATCTCCTGCAGCGGGACGTCGAGTTCCTCGTGCGCGTTGTGGGGATGCGTCCCAACAGAAAAGAAGATGTCGTCGTGGGCTTCCGCAATCGCCCGGTAGGTATCGAACCTGGCGATATGGGTCGAGATGGTCACCATCGTGCCGACGCCGGCCGCCCGCGCCCGCGCCACGACGGCGTCGAGATCGCCGGCGAACTGCGGGAAGTCGAGATGGCAGTGATGATCGACGAGCATTCCGGCTCCAGACTGTCAGGCAGTTGTCACTGTGCACATAGGATGTCGCGGGGCAAAATCGAGTTATAGCTCGATCCTGCAACAAATCGGTCAACTCGACTTCGTGCCTTGTCCGGACTTCTGTTCCCTCTCCCGGCGCTCCTGTTCCTCAGGTTCGATATAGCGCGGAAACACGCCGCTGGGGGCCGGAAGCCCGCCACCCGGCGCTAGGCGCCCGGCAGCACCGAGTGCTGCGAAGCCGCGCTGATCCGCCGCCACCGCCAGGAGGTCGAGAAGCTTGCCGGCCGATCCCGGCACCACCGGCTGCGCCATGATTGCCAGCTGGCGGACGACTTCGGCGGTGATGTAGAGAATGTTCTCCATCCGCTTGAAATCGGTCTTCTTCTTGGTCCACGGCTCTTCCCCGGCAAAGTAGCGGTTGGCTTCCGCCACGACTGCCCATACCCCGTCGAGGTACTTGCCCAGCGCCTGCCGGTCCATGGCTTCGCGGGCCGCCCCATGCATTGCGTCCGCCTGCGCCAGGATCGCCCGGTCGGCTTCTGTCAGCTCGCCCGGCTCCGGGACGCGGCCGGCGCAGTTCTTTGCGATCATCGACAGCGAGCGTTGGGCGAGGTTACCCAGATCGTTGGCAAGATCGGCGTTGGTGCGGTTGACGATTGCGTCGTGCGAGTAGCTGCCATCCTGTCCGAAGGCGACTTCGCGCAGGAAGAAGTAGCGGAGTTGATCGACCCCGTAGGCCTCGATCAGACTGAATGGGTCGACGACGTTGCCGACCGACTTCGACATCTTCTCGCCCTTGTTGAACAAGAACCCGTGCGCGAAGACCCGCTTCGGCAATGCGATACCCGCCGACATCAGGAACGCCGGCCAGTACACCGCGTGAAAGCGGACGATATCCTTGCCGATGACGTGAACGTCGGCCGGCCAGTAGCGCCATTTCGGATCGCTCTCGTCGGGGAAACCGACGCCCGTGATGTAGTTCGTCAGCGCATCGACCCACACGTACATGACGTGCTTTTCGTTACCGGGAACCTTGACGCCCCAGTCGAATGTCGTTCGCGAGATCGAAAGATCGCGCAAGCCGCCCTTGACGAAGCTGGCGACCTCGTTGCGCCGCTCGGCCGGCAGGACGAATTCTGGGTTCGCCTGATAGTGGGCAAGAAGCTTGTCCTGGTAGGCCGAGAGCCGGAAGAAGTAGGTTTCCTCTTCCACCCATTCCACGGGCGTGCCCTGCGGCGACAGCTTCACACCATCGGCCCCGGCCGCCAGCTCGCTTTCGTCGTAAAAGGCCTCGTCGCGAACCGAATACCACCCCGCATACGAGTCGAGATAGATGTCGCCGTTGGCTTCCATCCGCCGCCAGATCTCCTGGCTCGCCTCGTGATGGCGTTGTTCGCGCGTGGTGATGAACTCGTCGTTGCAGCATCCAAGCGCCGCCACCATGTCGCGGAAGCGCGGGGTGTTGCGGTCAGCCAGTTCAGCAGCCGTGATGCCCTCTTTGCGCGCCGTCTGCAGCATCTTGATGCCGTGCTCGTCGGTGCCGGTCATGAAGAACACGTCGCGCCCGTCGAGCCGCTCGAAACGGGCGATGGCATCGGTGGCGATCGCCTCGTAGGCGTGTCCAATATGCGGCACGCCGTTGGGATAGGAGATCGCCGTAGTGATGTAGAACGGGCGTTTGTTGGACATGCCGGCGGCCATGCTGGTTGAGCGGGATCGAGGCAGGAGCGACGGCACTCCGGCTAGTTCCGGGCCGCGGCTTCGATCCGCTGAAGGGTTCCGAGAATGAAGGCCTTCCGGTCGAGATTGAGCGCGCGGGTTTCGGCCTCCTCGCGAACGAGTGTTTCCCACAAGGACGCCCAGGACGCAAGCCGCTGAGGGGCAATCAGCCGCTCAGCCAGCGCCCGCCTCGATGCCTCCCCCTCGCCGGTTGCGGCGACCTTGATGATCTGCGCCAGTTCATCGAACAACAACTCGTGGTAGAGCGTGTAGCGTTCACTGGCGGTTGCCGCGCCGAGGCTTTCCGCCAAATCGTGGACGCTCCCCCAATTCACCCCCGGCAGGCGGCCCAGGAATTCGCCGATCTTTTCGTGGATTTCTATGCCGCCCGCTGAATGCAGGCCGATGAAGCGGCGCACGCTTCCCTGGGCGAGCCGCGCGAGGCGCTTTGCGACATCTTCAGCAGGCGGCTCTGCGTCGCCCGCGGCAAAGGCCTGTCTTGCGGCTGCCATCAGCGATGGCGTATCGAGAGGCCCCAGATCGAGCCTGCGGCAGCGCGACCGTATCGTATTCAACAGCCGCCCCGGTTCAGAGGATACGAGCAGGAACACCATCCGCTGCGGCGGTTCTTCCAGCGATTTGAGAAGCGCGTTGGCCGCGTTGAGGTTGAGATCGTCGGCGGCATCGACGATCACCACGCGCCAACATCCCTCCGATGCACGGTGCGCCAGAAAGGAGCGCAGCCGCCGCACTTCGTCGACAGGAATCGACGTCAGCAGACGCTTGGTCTTGTGATCGTAGGGCCGGCGCAACACGAGCAACCCGGGGTGAGACAGAACCCGCACCTGGCGGCTCGCCTGGCAATCGTCTGGAACCGCCAGAGAACCGCGATCGACACGCCTCTCGTGCGGCGCGGCCAGAAGACATTTGGCGAACCGGTAGGCGAGGCTCGCCTTGCCGATCCCCGGCGGTCCCGTCAACAGCCAGCCATGATGCACCTGCCCGGCATGAAGCGACCTGCAAAGCTCTTCTTCGGCAGCCTGGTGCCCGAACAGCTCTTCAGTCTCCCGCGGATGCGGGAAACCTTCCAGCCGATCGGCCTCCGGTACAACCTCGGTCTCGCGAACCGCCGCCGCCCGCGCCATCGCCTAGAACCGTCCCAGGAAGCGCCGGTCGACGACAGCGGCGATCTGCCCGGCAAGTTCGATCTCCGTTTCGCCTCCATCGAGCACGACGCAACGTTTGGGTTCGCCCGCCGCCAGGTCGAGAAAGCCCTGGCGCACCGTCCTGTGGGCGGCATCGGAAGCCGCGTCGTAGCGGCTCAGTTCGCCGCGTGCGCGCGCCCGCTCCAGACCGATGCGAGGATTGACGTCGAGAATGAACGTCAGATCGGGAAAAACAGGAGCCACCGTCTTCTGCTCGACCATCGAAATCAATTCATCATCGATGCCCGCGAGACGGCCCTGATAAACCCGAGTTGAGTCGATATAACGGTCACACACGACCCACTGGCCGAGCGCCAGCACCGGCTCGATAAGATCCGCGATGTGCTCGCAGCGGGCGGCTGCAAACAACAGGAATTCCGTATTCGGCGAAGACGGCCGCCGGGCGAGGATCAATTCGCGCAGGCGCTCGGCGAACGGCACCCCGCCGGGCTCGCGCGTCAGCACCGCTTCGATCCCCTGGCCGCCGAGGTGGGCGACGAGATGGCTCGCCTGGGTCGATTTGCCCGAGCCTTCGCCACCTTCAAACGTGATGAGCTTACCGCGCGCCATGGCGATGTGTGCTCCTGCGGACAATAGCGAAGCAAGGCCGCATCAGATCTTCTCCAGGAGGCTAGACGCCTTGTCAGCCATCCAGCGCCACGCCATGACGATCAGCGAATCGAAGCCTTTGCGCACCAGCGAACCTTCCGGAACCTCTTCGGCCGCGTAAAGGGGAACCTCATTGACGGCGTTCGAGGCGCTCGTCACACGCAAGACGGCCACCTGCTCTCCCTCCTTGATCGGCGGCTTCAACGGTGCCTTGTAGACGATCTCGGCGGTCAGCTTCTGGCGG
>JAHJQI010000026.1 GCA_018819265.1 Alphaproteobacteria bacterium | reverse complement strand
TCCTCGGATCATCCAGCGGTCCTAAACCCGCTTCTCCACAGACCGGTCGCGATCAACCGGAACCGGTGGTCGCGATCAACCGGAATCCATGGTCGCAATCAATCGGAATCAGTGGTCGCAATGGCCCGGAATGCGCAGGCATGGCGGGAGGCGTGATGCTCCTGCTCGAAGCCACCCGCTAGGAATTCTACTTCGAGACCCGAACAGCTTGGTCAACTGGGTGCTAATCGGCCCCGGGCAATGATCTGCGATCTGGCACCGCCCGGCCAACCCTGGCCATGGCCGGGACCGACACCGACGGGGCTCGATCCCATTTGCGGAAGTCGCGGAAGCAATTACTCAGCGCACGGCGTCACGCGCTTGCCTTGAGTCCGCAAAGAGGGGGTGAGCTGCCTCGTGGGAGTGGCAGGATAGGCAGAGCCCCCGTGCTCTGCCTCAGTGCTTCAAATGTCGATCTTCTCGGCGATCTCGATAGCGTCATCCACCTCGATGCCGAGGTACCGGACCGTGCTTTCGATTTTCGAATGGCCGAGCAGAAGCTGGACCGCCCGCAGATTTCCAGTACGACGGTAGATCAGCACCGCCTTAGTCCGACGCAGCGAATGTGTGCCGAACTTCGCGGGATCGAGCCCGATGCTCGCCACCCATTCCTGCACCAGGCGTGCATATTGCCGCGTGGTGAGGCCGGCGCGATCCCCACGACCTGCGAACAGGAACTGACCGGGCTTGCGACCCGTCAGCCGCAAGTAGTCGTCGATGGCCATGCGAGTCTGGTCCGTCAACCCGAACCGCACGGGTCTGCCGGTCTTCTTCTGCCGGATTGTTGCGCGGTCCATCGAGTAGCCGCTCGGAGCCACGTCATCGACGCGTACGGCGACGACGTCACAGCCGCGCAGCTTGCTGTCGATGGCCAGGTTGAACAGGGCAAGATCCCTCTTCTTGCCCTCGATCTGCAGCTTGGTCCTGATCGACCAGACGTGACACGGACGCAGTGGCGGCTCCGCGCCGACCAATTTGCCTTTGTTCCAGGGTACGCGGGCGGGCTTGGCCGTCGTGTCGATCGAAGTGGTCGGGGTAGTGGCATGGTCTTCCATGACCTGACTCCTTGGTTGAGAGACAGATGAGCATGCACCTTGATCAACATAACCTGCTGATCTCACGGATGTTTTCCGACGAGATCTTCCGTGCGACGGTTAACGCCCGACAATTGTGCACCAGAGCGGACTTTGGCTGGACATGCGACAAGCCCGAAGGACGAGCGTCACTTTCCGCCTTTTCCAGAATGAGATACATTCCTGTGCTATTCGATCAACCGAAGTGGATGATCGCAATGCCCACGACTCGTCTCGCACCGTTGCTTGACGTCGTCCCGCGGAGGACGCAACGCTCGGGGAACTACGGCCGCGTCATTCTGGCGGGCGTAGCGGCGCTCGCTTGCGCCTCAGCAATTGAACCAAACCGCGATGTTCGGGCCCAGGGCTCGGCCTCCGCCTCGGCGAGCGGCGCGGTCACATTGTTCGAGAACGTGCGCATCTTCGACGGTAAGGGCGCGGCGCTCTCGCCCCCCTCCAATGTGCTGATCCGGGGCAACATCATCGAGCGCGTCTCTACGCAGTCGATCCCGGTCGACCGTCGGGCCGACACACGCATCATCGCCGGTGGAGGGCGCACATTGATGCCGGGCCTCATCGACGCGCACTGGCATGCGGCGCTGATCCGGGTGACTCCGGCACAGTCGCTCGGTGACGTCGGATATAGCACGCTTTTAGCGGGCGACGAGGCAACCGACACGCTGATGCGCGGCTTCACCACCGTGCGCGATGTGGGCGGGCCAGTGTTCAGCCTCAAACGCGCAATCGACGAGGGCATCGTCGACGGCCCGCGCATCTATCCGTCCGGCGCCGTTATCACCGTCACGAGCGGGCATGGGGATTTCCGCGAGCTGACCGATCTGCCGCGAACGATCGGCGGCATGCTCCACCGCATGGAGCAACTGGGCGGGAGCATGGTGGCGGACAGCCCTGACGAGGTGCGGCTGCGCACCCGCGAGCAGCTCATGCAGGGCGCCAGTCAGATCAAGTTGACCGCGGGCGGCGGGGTATCATCGCCCTTCAGTCCGATCGACGTGACGACGTTCACCGAAGCCGAACTGCGTGCCGCGGTTGAAGCGGCCGAGAATTGGGGTACTTACGTCACAGTGCATGCCTTTACGCCGGCTGCGATCCAACGGGCCATTGCGGTTGGCGTGAAGTGCATCGAGCACGGCATGCTGATGGACGAAACAACCGCCAAGCTGATGGCCGAAAAGGGCATTTGGCTCAGCATGCAGCCGCTCCCCGAGGACTTGAGGCTGGGATTTCCAGAGGGTTCAATCCAGCGGGCCAAGGCGGACGAGGTCTGGCCCGGCATAGGCAGAACCTACGATCTGTCGAAAAAGTACAAGATCAAGACGGCGTGGGGCACCGATGTGCTTTTCTCGGCCGCGCTGGCGAAGCAGCAGGGAGCAATTCTGGCCTCGCTCGCCCGCTGGTATACCCCCGCCGAATCGCTGGTCATGGCGACATCGACAAACGCCGAATTGCTGGAGCTGTCCGGCATGCGCAATCCCTATCCGGGAAAGCTCGGGGTCGTAGAACAGGGTGCACTCGCGGATTTGCTGCTTGTGGAAGGCAATCCGCTGGACAACATCGACCTGATCGCCGATCCCGCCAACAATTTCAAAATCATCATGAAAGACGGCAACATCTACAAAAATACATTGACCGAGTGAGATCGACAGACTGACGGACGACCGAATCACCTTGCTGGCGGACACGCCTGATTGACGGAATCTCGTCGCCGATGTCGGCACCCAGCGAGCGCGAGAGACTTTGAAATCTCGCCTCGCAAGTCGAGACCCGAACAGCTTGGTCAACTGGAAGTCAATCGGCCCCGGGCACTGATCTGCGATCTGACCGCTTGGCCAGCCCTGGCCATGGCCGGGACCGACACCGACGGGGCTCGATCCCAGAAGCTGCCATCGATCGATCTCGGCTTGACCGGCCCGAAACGGCGCCCGAAAATGTCGGCAATCGGGGGTAGTCCGGTCGTCAACATATCGGGCTGAAGTGCACCGCCGAGTTCGCGTTGCCGGGAGCAATCTGCATGGCGGCCGCTGCACCCTGAAAGCAGAAAGTCAGCGCACAACGCGAATGACCCTGGCTGTGTGAAAAGAACGAGTCGGCTATGATTGTCCTTGCGATAAGCGGGGGTGAGCAATGAAGCGGTTCATTGAAGGAGCCGATCGCAGTCAATCGACGTTGTTGCCGGAATGCCTCGATGACTGGGTCGATGAGAGCAATCCTGTTCGCGCAGTCGATGCGTTCGTCGACGCACTTGATCTTGCCGAACTGGGCTTCGATGACGTTGAGCCAGCGGCGACCGGACGGCCCGGCTATCACCCATCTGCGCTTCTGAAACTTTACATCTACGGCTATCTCAATCGCGTCCAGTCAAGCCGCCGACTGGAGAGCGAGGCACGGCGGAACCTCGAAGTCATCTGGCTCATCCAGCGGCTCGCGCCCGACGACAAGACGATCTGCGATTTCCGAAAGGACAATGGTCGTGCGATCAAAAAGGTCTGCGCGCAATTCGTCGAGTTGTGTCGCCGGATGGGGCTGCTGACCAAAGCCAGCGTTGCTATCGATGGATCAAAATTCAAGGCCGTCAATAATCGTGACAAGAACTTCACCAAAGCAAAAGTTGAGCGTCGGCGGAAGCAATTAGAAGAGAGCGTTTCTCGGTATCTCTCGCAGCTCGACAGTGCCGATCTGCAAGAGCAGACCCAGGCGATCACGCTGAAAAGAATCAGGCTCAAGGACAAGCTCGAAAAACTGCACTCGGAAATGGAAAAGCTCGACGCGATCGAGAAGCAGATGATGGCTTTGCCCGCCGAGCAGATCTCATTCACCGATCCCGACAGTCGTTCGATGGCAACCAGCGGGCGTGGCTCCGGCGT
>JAHJQI010000225.1 GCA_018819265.1 Alphaproteobacteria bacterium | reverse complement strand
GCCGAACCCGATCTCGCCGCCGAAATTCGCAGGCTGTCGCTCGCCTCCTGGCACGCGCTCGGCCTCGCCGGGTATGCCCGGGTCGACTTCCGCGCCAGCCGTGAGGGCCGCGTCTTTGTCCTCGAGGCCAACGCCAACCCCTGCCTCGCCCCCGACGCCGGTTTTGCCGCCGCCGCCGCCGAAGCTGGACTTTCTTATGACGACATCATTGCAGCGATCGTCGACACGACCGCGCATTCGTGGAAAGCTTCTGACCTGTGATCAAGATCCGCCGCCTGCGCGGCAGCCGCACGCAAACCGACGAAGCCACCGTGGAGGAAGTCCAGGCGATCATGCGCGCCCAGTTCCCGCTGATGGCTGAAACGGACGTCGCCAAGCTTCCCGAACAGCTCACCGATCCGCTCAAATACCGGTTTGTCACCGAACTGCTCGTCAGCGAGGACCCCAAGGGCGGCGTCAAGGCTTTCGCCATCCTGCTTACCGCTCCCGACCTTGGCTTCGCCTATCTCGAAACGATCTCGGCGGCCCCGGGCCGCACCGGCGGCGGCCTCGGCGCGCACCTTTATCAGGTCGTGCGCGAGGAAGCCCTGCAGCTTGGTGCCAAGGGGCTCTATTACGAGACCCTGCCCGACGACCCGCGCCTCAGCCCCGATCCGAAAATCCGCCGCCAGAATGCGCAGCGGCTCAAGTTCTACGAGCGCTACGGTGCCCGGCCGGTCATGGGAACCGCTTATGAGACCCCGATCAATGAAGGCGATACCGACAGCCCTTATCTCGTCTTCGACGGGCTTGGAAAATACAAGTTGCCGCCGCCTGCCACCCTGGCGACGATCGTCGAGGCGATCCTTGATCGCAAGTACGCCGCCATCTGTCCGCCCGGCTATATCGAAAAGGTGACGGCCTCCGTGAAGGCCGGCAGGTACTGGTTGCGCGAGCCGCGCTATGCCGACACGCCACAGCTAAACAACAAGCACGTCAAGCCGCAGCTGTCCGCCCCCATCGCGCTCATCGTCAACGACCGTCACACCATCCACCACATCCGCGAGCGCGGCTATGTGGAAGCCCCGGTCCGGGTCGCCGCCATCGAGCGCGAAATCCTCAAGACCGATTTGTTCGAACCGATGCCGGCGCGCGAGTTTCCCGACCGCTTCATCCGCGAGGTGCACGACGGCGGACTGGTCGATTATATCAGGCAGGCCTGCGCGGAAGCACCCGAGAAGAAGTCGGTCTACCCTTACGTCTTCCCGGTCCGCAACGAGGCGCGCCAGCCCAAGGAGCGCAGCGTGCTGTCGGGCTACTGGTGCATCGATACCTTCACCCCGATCAACCGCAACGCCTATCCGGCCGCCCGTCATGCCGTCGACTGCGCGCTGACGGCCGCCGAAGAGGTCTTGAAGGGCCGGCCGCTCGCCTATGCACTGGTCCGCCCGCCCGGCCACCACGCCGAGCACCGCACGTTCGGCGGCTTCTGCTACTTCTGCAACTCGGCGATCGCCGCCCATTTCCTGTCCCGCCATGGCCCCGTCGCGATCCTCGACATCGACTATCATCACGGCAACGGCCAGCAGGACATCTTCTACGAACGCGCCGACGTTTTGACCGTCTCGGTGCACGGCCACCCGAGCTTCGCCTACCCCTATTTCACAGGGTTCCCGGACGAGCGCGGTCGCGGCCGTGGCGCCGGTTTCAATGTCAACCTTGCGCTTGACGAGCACATCGCCCCGGACCAGCACCGTGCCGCCGTCGCCCAGGCGCTGCGCCGCATTGCCCGCCATGACCCGGCGTTCCTCGTCCTATCGATCGGCTTCGACACCGCCAAGTCCGACCCGACCGGAACCTGGTCGAACGAAGCCGCCGATTTCGTCAAGCTCGGCCATATGATCGGTACTGCCGGTTATCCGACCGTCGTCGTCCAGGAAGGCGGCTACCGCATCAGGACGCTTGGCACCAACGCGCGCAACTTCTTCAACGGCCTCGCCGCCGGCATGGTCGAAGCCGCCCCGCCGGTCCGCAAGCGCAATGCCGGCAAGGCAAAGAGCAGGAAGGGCGAGGCCCTGCCGCTGCGTTTCACCGACACGGTGACGGATGCCGACGTCGCCACCATCCGCCAGCTCGTCGCCTCGACCGATGTGTTCACCGCCGCCGAAACCGACATCGCCGTCGAGTTGGCCGAGGAGCGGATCGCGAGGGGAATCAGTTCCGGTTACGAGTTCATTCTGGCGCATCGCGATGAGCGCGTCGTCGGCTACGCCTGCTACGGCCCGACGCCGGCGACCGATTCGGCTTTCGATCTCTACTGGATCGTCGTCAGCGCCGATGCGCAAGGCGGCGGCATCGGCCGCCAGCTCCTCGCCAAGTCGGAAGACGCAATCCGCGCCGCTGGTGGAACCCGCATCTACGTCGATACGTCCTCTAAGGACAGCTACGCGCCGACCCGCACGTTCTATCGCAAGACGGGCTTCCGCAAGATCGCCGAACTCCCAGACTTCTATCGCGTCGGCGACAACAAGATCATCTATGAGAAGGCAGTCTGAGATGTCTGAGGCAACCAGGAAGGCCTGCAATCAGAATGCGTCAAGCGACCTCCTCGATTGGGGAGTTCGTTCCCAGAAGGCGGTGCCCGGCTCCTCGCCGGGACGCGGGCGCGGTTTGTTCGCGGCCGCACGCATCGCTCGCGGCGAGATCGTCGAGCGCGCCTGCACGGTCTTCATTTCCGCCGAACAGGCGAAGGCGCTCGATGCGATGCAGCCGCTCGGCGACTTCTACTTCGAGCACCCGCGCGCGAAAGAGGAAGGATTGATGGTCCTCGGCATGGCGAGCCTGTGCAATCACGCCGATCAGCCGAATGCCCATGTCCGGTTTATCGACGGCGGCCCGTGCGGCTGGATCGCCGAACTCTACGCCCTCGATGACATCCCAGCCGGCGCCGAGATCACCTACAAGTACCGCTGCGCTCTCTGGTTCCAAGAGGTTCAATAAGGCTCGGAACCTGAAGGTGGGACTGATCGAATCGCTTCGCTGGGCGTCACCCTGTTTCACCGTCTGGCTCGGGCAGCGGGTTGTCCCGGTGCGTCATCGCGAATGCACTGCAGCTTGCATCCATGGCTGGTCGCGCGCTGATTCCGAAAACGTGATCCACACCAAGCTGGACACTTTGGTCGATAAGAACTAATAGTCGCTTTGACAGAATTCTATCAGGCAATCTTATCGGGCGATCTGATGATAAATATCACCCTGAAACAATTGAGGTACTTCGATGCGCTGGCCCGCGAACTGCACTTCGGGCGCGCCGCGGAGGCCTGTTCGGTAACCCAGCCGGCGCTCTCCATGCAGATCCAGGAGTTCGAGCAGAACCTGCAGATGCACCTGATCGAGCGCACCCGCTCCGGCGTCCAGTTGACCCCGCAGGGTGCCGAGGTCGCGGCCCGCGCGGCAAGGATACTGAGCGAAACCCGCGACCTGATCGACCTTGCGCGTGCCGGCCAGTCGGTGCTGTCCGGCGCGCTCCGCTTCGGCGTTATCCCCTCGATCGCGCCCTACATACTGCCGCCGCTACTGCCGATTCTGCGGCGCGAACACCCCGATCTCGAACTGTCGCTGCGCGAAACGCAGACCCACGCACTGGTGCAGGAACTCGCCGACGGCAAGCTCGACGTGCTGCTTCTCGCGTTGCCGATCAAGCACTCCGACGTCGAGGTCGAAGCGTTGTTTGAGGATCGGTTCGTATTGGCGCTGCCCGGTGACCGCGAAATGACCGAGGACGTGCGCGCGACACCGGAATTTGTCGAGCATGAACGCCTCTTGCTGCTGGAAGAGGGTCATTGCCTGCGCGATCAGGCCCTCTCGTATTGCGAGCTGCAGCAGGTCAAGAACCTGAACACTTTCGGCGCGTCGAGCTTGTCGACGATCGTCGAACTCGTTGCGGCCGGACACGGCATCACGCTGTTGCCGGAGATTTCACTTGGCGTGGAATCGCGCGGGCGCTTGCTTAATCTGATGCGCTTTGCAGAACCCGAGCCGGAGCGTCAGCTGGGTCTCGTTTGGCGCGCCACCTCGCCACGCAAATCCGATTTCCTGGAACTGGCACGTATTGTCCGCGAAGCCGCCGAGCCGCTGATCAGAGCCGCCCGCGAGGGCGTTCCACCGGCAGCCGCAAACGGCCAGAAGCCATCAAGACGCAAGAAGATCGTTTGAAGCCGATGCGCCGCGCCGGATGCTGCCAGCCCCACACGACTTCAGGAAGTGTGGGCCAACAGAGCCCCACACGACTTCAGGAAGTGTGGGCCAACAGAGCCCCACACGACTTCAGGAAGTGTGGGCCAACAGAAGCCCACACGACTTCAGGAAGTGTGGGCCAACAGAGCCCCACACGACTTCAGGAAGTGTGGGCCAAGAAGTAGTGGGCATCAACAGGCGCAATAAAGGAACTTCAACGCATCGAAGTTCGCACGCTGCGGCTGGACAGTCCGCTATTGCCGTTGCCTGTCTCTTGCGCGTTGCCTTGTTGTGCGGCTGGATTGATGGCCGAACCCTTGAACTGTTGCGTCCAGAGCAATTCGGCGACCTGCTGCGTGGCGGTGAAGCGCATCGGCAGCGTAATGCTTTCTTCATCCAGAAAATCGAGCGTCGCAAGCACGTCGGGATGTTGCATCGTTGCGAGTGCGGGGTCATCTGGCGAAGAAGAAGTCGTCATCAAGGGCGCCAGCGGGAACGGGCGATAGAACAGCTCGTCGGGGTGCTCCTCGTCGAAGGCCGGCGCGGATACGAAGCCATTCGACCACCCAGCCATCTCGGCTTCCGCGATCAGCTTGTGAATGGATGGCTCGTCGTCCCCGTGACTGCGCAAGCCGAGCCGGGACTCGGCGGACGCTTCGAGCTTTTCGGTCTCGGCGGGCCTGGGCACGGTTTCCACCCCGCTTTCGGGTGCGGATCGGGAGACTTCCGCGCCCGGTTGCTTTGCCGCTGTTGAACCGCCCAGCCAGGAACCGCCAAGAGAAGCCAGCGCGAACAGGCTTGCGAGCTGCTGGCGGTCGTCGTTTGAGGCCACTGCAACCGCTGGTTTTGCCGGACGCGTGACGGGTTGCGGCGAAGGCGGCGCCATCGGGGTCAGGGAAGCCACCCGCAGTTCAGCCCGCTCGGGTGGGCGCGCAACGGGTAGCGGCAGCTTCGGCGCGAGATCGGCGTCCGGGCGGACCTGCGCGCCCCAGCCGCTGGCCACCAACGTCGGCTTCGGCGCAGTCGGACCGTTGCGGAATTCGTGGAACTGCGCCATTTGCACGGCAAGTTCGGTGTACTTCGCCCGTGCCGTCTTCACGTCGGATTTGGTTATCGGCCGTCCGTCGGAGGGCACGTGGCGTGACTTGCCGTCCGGGAACAGCAGCGCCAATTCATAGCGCGGCATGCGCGGCCAGTGCCGCGCGCGGCCGGTATCGATGTGAACGAACGGCAGCGCCGACGTCGGGTAATAGCCCACTCCGCCGCGCTCGCGGATCAGCGCCGAGTACCGCAGCCGCTTCAGCGGCACGTCGGGGAACTGGATGTCCATCGCCTTGCCGAGAATATGCTGGCTCTTCGTGGCCTGGCCGCCGCGCGTCTTGCGCAGCATGGTGTTGGTCTTGGGGGAGCGGAACCCCGAAATAACATGTGTTGGCACCTGTGTGCCAAGCTCGGTGCGGATCTCCCAGAGAAGATCGACGAGTTCCGGGTCCATTGTGGTCGGCTCGTTCTCTCTCCAGTCGCGCAGGAGCCAGTTGATCTTCTGCATGGCGTCGGCCAGCCGCTTGCCGTCGCGCATATAGACGATATCGAGGGTTTCCTTGGTGTGGATGTTATAGAGCGCGATCCGGCGTTCGCCATTGCGGCCCGCGCTCAAATGCTCGACGCCGAAAGTAGCGAAGAATCCCACCCCGAGCACCAGAAGGCTCAACAGCCCGGCGGCTCTATGAAAGAGTCCGATTTGCAAGATCCACCCGTCGAAAGCGCTTTGGCTTCGCCCGCCGCCCCGGAACTCCCGAATATGGTTCGATTGCGAACCGTGATCCGGCCCCCTCCGGGAGGGCGATGCAGCGTTTCACAGACCGTTAGTCATACCGGAAAGCCATTAACGTCCTGTGAGACGTCTTTTCTGCCAGCGCTATGGGGCGCGAACGTGGCGGAGAATTGCTCACGCCGTGCCTATTGGCGGGTTGCCCCAGTCACCTCGCTACCCCCGGCGACCGGTTATCGGACGCCGTGCAAACTATGCAGCAATTCGACCTCGAGGATGTTGCGCCGGATCATACGCCATCGCCGGCAGGCATCGCATCCGCTTGGCGGAATGCGGCTCCCAGCCTGTTGAGCTGCTTTGCAGTTAGAAGCCGAATGCCTGTTTGAAAAGATCGGAGATCGGATTGTCGTAGTATTGCTTCACGACGAGGCGCGATCTGTCGATGCGCACCGGCGCCAGATGATCCCCGCCCTTGTCGATCTCGTTCCAGCGTCCAGCCAGCGCCAGCTTGATGCGCCTCTCGTGCCCGTAGACGTCAGGAAAAGCCGAGACCTCGCCATTTTCTTCGGCGACCGCGGTGAAGTACGTGACATGCACCGGGACTTTGCTCTCCAGTGTTACGTTGTTGTTTTCCGGCCCGCCGTTAACGGTACCTTGCACCCGATCCATGTCCCAGCCCTTGTCGTAGTTGAGGACGGCTTCGGCAAGCTTGAGGGGGTTCCTGACCCGCATGCAGCCGTGCGAGAACGTGCGCTGGCTCTGCGAAAACAGATGCTTCGTCGGCGTGTCGTGCATGTAGACTTGGTGCTTGTTGGGGAATAGGAACTTCACCTCGCCAAGCACGTTGCCCCCGCCCGGCGGCTGGTAGACGTGGAACCGTCGGATATCGGCCGTGCTCCAGTCGATCGAATTCGGATCGACGGTGCGGCCGTTGTACTGAAGCTTCAGATTATGCTTCTGCAGCGCGGCCCCGCCGCGTGCGATGGAAGGCAGCAGCTCGTTGACCTTGATCGAATCCGGCACGCCCCAGAACGGGTGAAAGACGACCGTTTCCATATTGTCCGAGAAGACCGGGGTCTGTTTGGCGATTTCGCCGATGATGATCCGCTCTTCATGAACGGTGCGGCCGTCGCGGAAGACGCGGACCTTGTATTCTGGAATGTTGGCAGCGACGAAGAATTCGCCGAGGCTCTCCGGCATCCAGCGCCATTGTTCCATGTTGGCGATCAGCATGTCTTCGGAGACTTCCGCCGAATCGCCATTGAGCGTTGCGCGCGTGTTGTTGCCGACGACCCCGTCGACAGAAAGCCCCTCGCTTCTCTGGAATTCCTTCACGGCCTCCAGTACGGCTTCGTCGAATACTTCGACGTCCTCGCCGGACCCATCCTGGCGGGGCCGCGCTTCGACATTGAGCCGCTTGCGCAGCAAGGCGATATCGGGGTGCCGCTTGCCGAGGCTCAAGAGCGGTCCAGGTGTCGGCAGGCGCGCGATCTTCTCGCCCTCGCTGTTGACCCCCGGATTGCGCAACTTCAACAGCGCCTTGCGCAGCGCCAGGAACTGCGGATGCTGCGGGTTCAATTCGCGCAGATAGGCGTCGGGCTCATCGGTGCTGGCGATCTCGCTCATCACCACCGAAGGCTCTTTCATCTGCGGCTTGCGGTCGAGATAGGTGCTGAGCTGCGCGGCCGGGTCGGCGATTCGCCCGCCGCGCGCATGGCTGGCATACTTCAGGACGGCAAGCGACAGCCCGATCTCGGCCCGGGCCAGATCTCCCGGCGAAGCGCCGCCATTGACGTGCGTACCGGTGAGGTCGAAGGCCTGCGCGTCGAGCCCCCAATCGCCCGCGCGCTCGATTTCTGCTGCAACGGCCTCAGCCTTCAAGTTGAGCTTGTCGCCATTGATCCAGACCGGCTTGCTCTCGCGCCCCGCATAGAAGCTGACAAGTGCTTCGACATCGGCTTTATCGGCATTGCCCGCCGGTCCTTCGCGCTCGACGAGCAGTTGGCGCGCCTGAATTCCGACGGCTTCTTCCGCCGTGATCAGCCGTTCGGGCGCGCCGGG
>JAHJQI010000224.1 GCA_018819265.1 Alphaproteobacteria bacterium | reverse complement strand
TCACGGCCGTCAACCTCAAGAACCAGCGCAAGCTTGCCCAGGCGATCAAACGCGCCCGCATGCTGGCCCTGCTTCCGTTTGAAGTGAAGTAGGAGACACCGACATGCAAGTGATCCTTCTTGAACGCGTCGAACGCCTTGGCAAGATCGGAGACGAAGTCTCCGTGAAGAACGGCTTCGCACGTAACTTCCTCATCCCGCAGGGCAAGGCCCTTCTCGCAAACGACAAGAACCGTGCGCGGTTTGAAGCCGAGCGCGAAGTGATTGAGCAACGCAACGCAACGGCCCGTGCCGCTGCCCAGACCGACGCAGAAAAGCTCGAAGGCGAGATCTTCATGATGATCCGCCAGGCCGGTGACACCGGCCAGCTGTTCGGTTCGGTCACCGCTCGCGACATTGCCGAAGCGGCGACCGTTGCCGGGTTCAAAGTGCCTGTCAGCGGCGTTCGTCTCGACAAGCCGATCAAGGCGATTGGCCTCTATGACGTTGCCGTCCGCCTCCACGCGGAAGTGACGGTCACCGTGCAGGCCAACGTGGCCCGCTCGACCGAGGAAGCCGAGCGTCAGGCCAAGGGCGAGGACATTGTCAGCGCCCTCCAGGAAGCCAATGCCGCATTCGCATCCGAACAGGCCAGCGAGCTGAAAGAAGCCGCGTCCGAACTGTCCGACATGATCGGCGGAATGGACGAGGACTAGCCTTCTTTCGCTCCGGCGAAACTCATCAGGAAGCCGCAGCTTTTCACAGGCTGCGGCTTTTTTTGTGACTCGCACCGGCCCAAAGGCAGAACGCTGCCAGATGTATGAAGCCATCCCGCCGAAGGTGGTCTAGAATTAACCAATGCCTCTCGACGATCACTCCTCCGAGCCGAACATCATCGCCCCGAACAACCTGTCGGCCGAGGCTGCGGTTCTGGGCGCCATCCTGTTCGACAACAATTCCTACCAGCGCGTGGCGGATGTCCTGCGCCCGTCGGACTTCTATGCTCCGGCGCACCAGGAATTGTACGACGTTGCCGCGACGATGATCCAGCAGGGCCGGGTCGCCGATGGCGTGACCTTGCGCGAGCATTTCGAGAAGGCCGAGAAGCTGACCGAGATCGGCGGCGCGCGCTATCTGGAGCAATTGCTCGACAGCGCCGCGTTCGGGCCGGAAGTCTCCGACTATGCCCACATGATCCGCGACCTGGCGATGCGCCGGGCGCTGGTCGATATCAGCGGCGAGCTGAAGGGCCGGGCCCTGACGCCGGGCCCGGACGAGAGCGGCGAACGCCAGATCGAACTGGCCGAACGCCAGCTGTTCGACCTCGCCGAGCGCGGCGCCACCGGGCGGGGCTTTACCAGCTTTTCCGAGGCGCTGGTCGAATCGCTGAAGGCCGCCGAAGCCGCGTTCAAGCGCGAAGGCAAGATTGCCGGCATCCCGACCATGCTGCGCGACCTCGACGAGAAGCTGGGCGGTTTCCACCGGTCCGACCTCCTGATCCTTGCCGGGCGCCCGTCAATGGGGAAGACCTCGCTGGCCACGAACATTGCCTATAATGCCGCCGCCGCCTACCGGGCCGAGGTGCAGGATGACGGCTCGAAAAAGACGATGGAGGGCGGCATTGTCGGCTTCTTCTCGCTGGAAATGTCGAACGAACAGCTGGCCACGCGTATCCTCGCCGAGCGGACCGGGATCACGACCCACCGCATCCGGCAGGGCGATCTCGACAAGGCCGACTTCGAGCGCCTGCGCGAGGCCACCGAAGAGCTGCAGAACCTGCCGCTCTATATCGACGATACCGGCGGCATCTCGATCAGCCAGCTGGCGGCCCGCGCCCGCCGCCTGCAGCGCTCGGTCGGGCTCGACCTGATCGTCATCGACTACCTCCAGCTGATCACCGTCAACAACACCAATTCCAACACCAACCGCGTGCAGGAAGTGACCCAGATCACCACCGCCCTGAAGGCGCTGGCCAAGGACCTCAACGTGCCGGTCCTGGCCCTGTCGCAGCTCAGCCGCGCGGTCGAACAGCGCGACGACAAGCGCCCGCAACTCTCCGACCTGCGCGAATCCGGCTCGATCGAGCAGGATGCCGACGTCGTCATGTTCGTCTACCGCGAGGAATACTACCTCGCCCGGTCGGAGCCCGGCGCCGACCCGAACGATCCGTCCTCGAACGAGAAATGGACCCAGTGGCGCGCCCGGATGGACCAGATCTACGGCATTGCCGAAGTCATCATCGGCAAGCAGCGCCACGGCCCCATCGGCAAGGTCGATCTCGCCTTCGACGCCAATATCACGCGCTTCGGCGACCTCGAACGCAGCCGCCACCTGGAAGACACGAGCGAATAGGCCTGCGCGTGCGACCGCAGGCCTGCCTGAGGCCTCCGGCACGGAACGGAAAATCTGGGTGATCGCCTCACGGTTCATGCGGCACATTATACGGCAGGCTGGGAGGGGTGTGGATAAGGGAGGTGTTTTCCAGCACACAAGGCCCGTAATCTCGCGGGCGGCTGTGTGCGCTGTTGCGCAAGGATCGCGGTGCAAATTTGCGACTGCAGAATCCCGTGGCTGTGTAAAAACGCGATGTGAGATGGACTGATTTCGCGGCCGTGCCTGGATTTACCCTCAGCGGGCGTTATCCGAGTTGGAACTTAAGACGTCCATTATGCCCGGATCGCAGCGATAAGAGGCTCCACACC
>JAHJQI010000223.1 GCA_018819265.1 Alphaproteobacteria bacterium | reverse complement strand
GCGAAGGGCTGCCTCTCGAACAAAACGGCGCTCGCGATGGTCTTCAAGCTTGTCGAGGCAGCCCAGAAAACCTGGCGCCGTCTCAACGGCCCGCAGCAGTTGCCAAAGATCGTTCAAGGTGTGAAGTTTGCCGACGGGCTTGAGATCGACGCCATCGACGATGACCAAGCCCAAACCGCCGCCGCCTGATCCGGCACGCCGTCACCAAGATTTAGTGATAGCTCTTCACAGCTAGTCCGGCAGCGGTGGGATTCTTACTGCCTGGACCGCTGGGGTTCACCGACCTCAGAAAGTCGATGATGCCTGCGTTCCGCCCCGGCCACCGCGTGTGCCCTCCGGTGCCTCGGCAGAAAACCGTTCTCGCGGCGCAACCTTCGAATTCAACACAGCCGTCGCCAAGGGCTTTCTTTTTCTCTTTCGAGCAACGATTACAATCCGCCCACCAGTCCGCGATTTCTGCCCCGTAGCCCGGAAACAGGTTGTCGTTGTCACTGTGCATGACCATGATGGGCTTGGGCTTGACGCATTGAAACTTTGACAAATCAACCTTCCTGAAGCCTGCCCCGCTGACGGCGATCGCCGCCGGTGAATGGGGTGATGTTTCAAGAAGGCTCAAAGCGATCGAAGCCGTCCCGCCGTTAGAGTGTCCGGTAAGGAATACTCGCTCTTCGTCGATGCACCACTCCTCGGCCACCTCCTTCGGGATCGTACCTAGTTCAAGGATCCATTGCTTGGAAATCGGCCGCGACTGCGAAGGTATCGTCCGTGGGCGATTATCGGCGTAGACCACAACGAAACCAGCTCTCGTTGCCTCACTGGTCAGTTGCTGCGTGTAGCGCTCTGTCGCTAGGCCGCTGCGGTCGCCTGGCGAAAGAACCATGAGGAGCGGATGTGCGTATACAGAGTCGTAATTTTTGGGAGTGCGAACGTAGTATCGGATGCCATTCTTCGAATGACGATCGTTTGTAAAACCTCTGGTGCCCGTCTTGCTTCCGGCAGAGCACGCGGCTTCTTGCGCAGTGTAATCTGCCGTCTGAAGGTCCGGCTTGGGAGGCGGAATGAGGCTGGAGGCCAGAAAGGCAGCTACGGCGAGGAACCCAATTATTAACGTCATCCGGCGCACAACGTCCTCCTACTTTGCCCAGTGTCCCTAACTCCTGCAGCTCTTTTCATGCCGACAACCGTCGCCACCATATCCAGCTCATTGTTTACGCTTTCAATTTCATGTTGCGCTACAGCCGGCAACTAAGGCTGAAGTTGCCGGACCTGGATTGACTTTCCTCGGCTAGCGTTCCGGCACAGACATTTGCCTCCCCTTTGCGGCACCGTTGAGAGCAAATGTCTGATTCTAGTGTTGCTTTTGCATTTGACGTTTGCTCGCGAGGTTAGTGGCAAACGTCAAATACGCAACACTCTGAACAATCTCTGGAGGCCGTACCCGGTTGGCCACGCCTCGTAGCAGAACGTCAGCTTGCGATACCTGGCGGCGAGCCCGGCGACCAGCTTCCTCGTCGCCGCCTCGCTGGTGTCAATCTCGCCGAGATAGCGCTCCTCGCCTTTGCGCCCTGCCTCGGCGATCGCCACCGCGTTGCGCAACTTCGCAGTATCGATACCGATGAAAGCTTCGCTATGATGCCCCACGACTTGCCCTCCTTGTGTGAGGCTCTACCCGGCCCATCCGGGCAACCCTCGAATGCACATCGGGGGTGAGTCGCCTCATGCGAGGAAGGACATACGGTCTAGCTTCGAGGGCAAAGTGAACCATCTGGCAGTTAGAAGCATCTGTACGAAAGGATAATAGTCACTTGCCTGTCCCCAAATCATTCTGCACTTCGGCAAGTGGGATAGCAAACACCTAGGACACCCATTTTAAGGAGACACTGATAGGAATGGTTATATGAAAAGTGCAAGATTCATCACCGCCGCAGCGCTTACTGCCCTATTGGTGCAGGCGCCGGGCGTGGCGTTGGCAGACGAGACCTGCCAATCGCCTTATATGGCAAAGCTTACCGGGGAGGAAGAGTTCGTCTACATCTGGACGCTGGGCATGGAAGGGCTGGGAGATGGCTCGGACAAACTCGTTACGGTCGACTCGCGGAAAGATTCTCCGACGTTCGGGCAGGTCATAGATGTTGATTCTGTCGGTGGTCGTCACGAAGCGCACCACGGCGGCCTCAGCGATGATCGTAAGACCTACTGGGTCTCGGGTCTCGATACAGGGCACATCTTCCTGTTTGACATCGCCAATGACCCTTCCAACCCGAAGTTGGTGAAGATCATTACGGATTTCACCGAGAAGTCGGGTGTCGTAGGGCCGCACGGTGCATACGCCTTGCCAGGCCGAGTGATGATCTCTGGGCTTTCGAATGCCAAGGACCGGGACGGTCCAACCGGGCTCGTTGAGTACACGAACGATGGGGAATACATCACGACCCACTGGATGCCGAAGGGTGAGAAAATCGAAGGCGTCAAGTTGGACACGGTGGCCGACGGCTACGGCTACGACGCCCGCGTTCTGCCGCGCAAGAACGTCATGCTGACGTCTTCGTTCACAGGTTGGAATAACTACATGACCGACCTCGGCAAAGTCGTTAAGGACCCAGAGGCTATGAAGAAGTTCGGCCAAACAATGGTTGTGTGGGACTTCCATGCGCGCAAGCCAAAGCAGGTTCTGAGTGTTCCAGGTGTGCCGCTGGAGATCCGGTGGGCCTGGGGACCGAAAAACGACTATGCCTTCACTACAACCGCGTTGACGTCCAAGCTCTACGTTATCCATGAAGACAAAAAGAAAGGAGACTGGGCGGCGACGGATGTTGCCGACATCGGCGATCCTTCCAAACTGCCGCTGCCGGTCGATATCTCACTGAGCGCCGATGACAGCACTCTGTTCGTCAATACCTTCATGGACGGTACGCTGCGGGTCTTTGACGTTCGCGACCCATTCAAGCCGAAGCAGATCCTTGAAAAGAAGCTTGGAAATCAGGTCAATATGGTCTCTCAAAGCTGGGATGGAAAGCGCTTTTATTTCACAACCTCCCTGCTCTCCAAGTGGGACAAAAAAGGCAAGGAAAATGACCAGTTCCTGAAGGCCTTCTACTGGGACGGCAAGGACCTCAAACCGCGCTTCGAGATCGACTTCATCAAAGCCGAGCTTGGCCGCCCACATCTGATGCGCTTCGGCTCGAAAAGCCTTTACTCAAATTAAGGGTCTCGGCACCGATTGACCGTGCAAAGGACCGCGGCGGCGTAGAGTGCAATAGGCCATACGAGACCTCCGGGACCCAGCTTGTCCAACGCCGTGGTCCCGGAGAACCATTTGGGGCATCAACTGCCCGGGAGAAGAAAATGAAGTTTCTGGCGATCACACAGCGCCTGCTTTCTGCGGCCTTAGCCGTAGTCTTGGTCGCTGCTGTCGGCGAACCTGCCAGCGCTCACAAGGGCGTAGATCACAGTAAGCCTCGTGAGGAGACAACCGGGACCGAGTCAAATACCCGCCTGCCCACCGCAGACACAAATGTGCCGCAGCCGGTGTACGAATATAAGCCATCCGAAGCTGGAAGCTACAAGCTACCTAGGATCAAGGAAGCCTCTAATGGCAAGGTCTTGTTCGAGGATAGCTCGAAGGGTACCCTTGTTGACCTCTTCGGTCGGAGGCAAGTCACCATCATGGCTTTCGTCTATACGCGCTGCGGTGACGTATGTCCGATTGCATCAAACCAGATGGCGATGCTGCACGAGGCCCTTAATGGGATGCCCGAACTAGAGGGCAAAGTCGCGTTGGCATCTGTTTCATTCGATCCTGAATACGATACGCCTGCTGTCATGCGCGAGTATGGCAGTCACTTCAAGTCCGCCCCAGCCAAATATGTCCCCTGGCATTTCATATCTCCGATAAGCGTTGAAGAGGGCAACAAGATCGTACAGGCCTACGACCAGCCTGTCGGCCGCGATAAAAACAATTCTGCCGTACTTCATCACATCCTGAGGGCATTTCTGGTCGATGGGAAACATCAGGTTCGCAATATTTACTCGATCGACTTTCTGGACCCTTCATTGCTGATCGCGGACATCAAGACAATCCTTGCCGAACAGCATGCCGGTGTCATCGGGCAAGGAGGCCATTGAAAAGCTCGACTGGTACGCGATGCGCTGGAAGATCGAGACGTTCCATAAAATCCTGAAGTCGGGATGCAAGGCTGAGGATGCAAAGCTCAGAACCGCGGAACGCCTGACCAACCTGATCGCCCTCTACTGCATCGTGAGTTGGCGTGTATTCTGGATGACGATGCTGGCACGCGTGGCACCGCAGGCACCGCCAACCGTCGCGCTCAATGAAATGGACAACTTGACCGAGTTTCCAAGCCCCACCTGAGAGAATACGATCCTACCCAGACTGCTTTTTCAGCGGCCTGCTAGAAAGGTATCCTTTCGCTGGACTTCCTATTTTTTCCAATCACTCACGCGCAAGCCCCACCGCCCCTCTCACTATGAAAATTGCTGTCGCCGCTGCGACGCCCAGCAGCACGGCAAGAAGGCCACGCAGGAATAAAATCCAAATTGTCGAGCGTTCTTGTACGGCTTCTGCGAGCAAACCGCCTGGGAGCAGGTTTCCGAATACGGGGATCTTGCCCTCATAGTATTCCTTCATGAAGAACATCGACAAATCGCCCGCGATCTTTGGCGTGCCCTTCTCATCCAGGAAGTCCTCGTAGACGATGAGCGAGATATCACCGCCAGGGCCGATGCCGAAGGTGGTGACGCCTTGCTCCTTGTGATCATGCATCAGCCACACACCGGGGCCGTAGTTGTGCAGCCCGTCGTTCTTGCCGTAAAGTTCAAGGTCCATTCGCTGCGCGGCACCAAATAGGACAACGTCGTGGTAGGTTTGCCCTTCCTTGGGCAATTCGATGCCGTCGCGGTGCGTAACTTTCACCTTGTGGCCATGGGTATGAAGGCTCAAGGGTTCCGAACCGGCATTAGCGACCCGCAGCTTTACCTTCTCGTCTTCCTTTATCACGACAAGGCTTTCACGCAGCGTGTAGGGGAACGAGCGACCGTTGAGCAGAAAAATCTGGGGCTTGCGACTCGAAATATCGTATTCTCGGTGGATGGCGCGCGAGATGACACGCGGGTCGTTGGACACCTTGATCGCGTCATGCATCTTGATGTCCATATCGGCGTACTGCAGATCATATTCACGGTCGTAGTTCTTTCGGAGCGCCACCGAAGGGTGGCGCACGAGACCCGCACCGACGTTGAAGGTCTGGAGCCAGTTGTTAGGCTGGTTCTCCTCAACGATGAACATGCCAATGAGACCCATCAGGAGATGGATGTGCGTGTGTACGTGGCAGTGATAAAGCATGGTCCCGGTTTGACGCGGCTTGATCTCGTAAGTGCGGGACTGGCCCGGTACGACGGAGATCTCGCTTATCATAGGCACGCCGTCATTGCCTTCGCCGTTGGCGTCCTGAAACGGATGGTCGACGCCATGCATATGGATTGTATGCGGCAGGTAGTGTGTGTTCTCCAACGTGACCTTGACGACGTCGCCTTGTTCGACGCGGATAGAGGGGGCGGGAAGGCGCAAGAGCGGCGCAGCCTCGGTCGTTTCGAAGTCCTTTGTTGCCATGCCGCGTGCCTTGGGAGTGAAGGCCCAGATACCAGGTGAAACGCCCGGCGCCACGTGAAACTGAGGTAGCTTGTCGACAAGGTCCGGGTTGCGGCCGTTGAGCTCCGTGACCTCAATTCGGATGTGGATTTCGTCAGGATCGCCGTCCCCGTCGAGGTCCCGGCCCTTGATGACGGTGTCCCGCGCCAACCCGGTCTTCTCCAGCGTCTCCTCGCTGATGTTGTTGGTACCCTTGACAAAGGCGGCAACCTCGTAGGGGTTGTCGGGATCGCAAACGCGCTGCTCCACAATCTCGACGAGTTCGATCGTTTGTGCACGCCGCCATTCCGGACGCGTATCGGCGCAGAAAGCTTCCGGCGTCATGTTCATTGCCGTCTGGGAACGCGGTGGGGAAATGTAGTGGCGTTCGCCGAGGTTCTCGTAAAGGAACTCGCTGACAAAGTCAGGGACATTGGCGGGACTGATGGACCACGCGACAACAGTCGCAAGCGCCAACGAGGCTGGAAGCAAAACGGCCGCAACCGCACGATTGAACCTTAACTGGTCCTGCGAAACCGTTTTTTGTTTTTCTGTCATTCAGGGCGTTCCTTCATTTCCATCCTGCCGAGGGGCGCTGCCAGGTCGGCAGCCCAAGTCGCAAGTTCAACGCTTTTTGTCCCGAACAAGCCCCATTTCACCTGCATGCCCGACCGGGAATTCTGAGTTGTTCTGCCGTGGATTGACCGTTACGTTCGCAACCAGGTCTGATATGCGAAACGCCATGTAGGCACGAGCGTGAGCCGTGTCATTGCGCTTTGTCAGCGCTCCAACGGGTCTGCGTGTCACCGGCGTTCTATCACACGGGGTGCTCCTTTCGGGACGCGAGTGCAAGAGCCCACCACACCAGCACCAGTGCAGCCAGCCCCGCCAGAACGCTCACGAGCCAATCCATCGGGCCCAATGGCGGCGTGCCAGGCTCTTCACGACCCGCCGAAACGCCCTTGATGCTTGGAAGGTCTCCGTTGCCGCCTGCAACCTTGAACTGCCCTTTCAGGCCCTTCTCCATGTGATGGGCCATATCGCAATGCACCAGGTAGGTTTTTGAGCTGCTCGGCACGATAAACGTTCCGGTTCGAGAGGTTCCCCCGTTCGCCTCCAGATGAAACATGCCAAGCGGATATAGATACTTCGGCAGTCCATGCACCATGAACTGGTGACGCACTTCGTCGTCGTTGACGAACGTCACAGTCACGCGGGCACATGCTGGGGCGGAGAATTGGGTTCGGTCGAACCCGAACATCATACCTGGTTCTGCATATTTCCGGCCCGCCCTGACCGTGTAGGAAACGTCCTGCGAAATCTCCCGACAATCTCGGGGCAGAATGCCTACGTTGGTGTTCATCGACATACCCGCCATATCGATGACCATTTCATGGTCAGTCGCGCGGATATCGACATCGTCCTTGAAGACGACTTGCGTGAAGTCATCAACAAGAATCTGGAACTCTGCTCTCCAAACGCCGGCAAACGGTAATTTGAGAGAGGGGACCTTCAGGACGCCCTCGGACGTCGGCGATGCCTTCCAACTCAGCGGTTGAATGCCTTTTTCCGGGTTGGAGAGCCGCATTTCGCCTTCGATCGGCTTCAGCACCATGCCGTTCTTGCCGACAAGTGTCAGCAATGCCTCGCTTTCAGTCTCACTCGTAGCCCGAATTGCAGCATTGAGGCGATAACCCTCGGTGTCCAGCGCAAGGTCCACCGCCGGAGCCGATGAATGATGAGCGTGGCCGGCGCTGACGTGCGCACCGCCGGCACTTCGCTTCACGAACTTCGTGTCGCGATCGACACCGGCATGCATATTTATGTTGCGCGGGGGCGGATCGAGGTTGAGAGAGGCCGTCGCCGCTATGACGCCGAGCGCGATCAATAGATCGGCGCGCAAGACTTGAGCTAGCAGCACCCGTGCGCGCTCGGCATTTGCCGCTAGCATCGGCACGAGCCTGTTCCTGTTGAGAACGGCAATCACTAGGAGCCCGCCAACGAGCAAAATCTTGAGGCCTAGACGCGCACCATATGCGGTGAAGAAGCCGGCGAGCTCCTCCAGTTGGACCCAGGCAAGAATTATCCCAGCAGCGAGCAGCCCGCTCACTGTCATGATCGCCCATCCGGAAAAACGGTCTAGGGTTACCTTGGTTTCTTCGGGCGGTGCATTTCGAACAGTAGCAAGGAGGGGGTAGAGCCCACCCAGCCAGAAAGTGCCGGCGAGCGCATGAATGGCGAGAACGATTGTCACGAGCCAGCGCGGCTCGGCTGTCGTGACATGCCCTGACACCGCAAACGACAACGAGGCTGCTACGGCGCTCACGATCACCAGTATGCCACGTAAGGAGCCGACGCCACTGGCTTCAGCCGGTCGGAGCAGGAGGACGGCGACACCTCCTAGACCGAGCGTTGCAAGGAGCGCCGTCGTCCCGTTGGCCGTGTTGAAAGCCACCTGCCACGCGTAAGGATCGAATAGGCCGGCAAAGCCCTCTCCGGAGAGCTGGGCGCCCTTCACGCCAAGCAGCAGCACGTTCAATCCGACGCCCACAGCCGCTGCGAAAGCCAGCTGGGCGGAGACCGCGCTCGCGACGGGCGCGGGCAGCCGCACCAGAGTAAGGCACATCGCCCCCCCGGCAGCAAAGATCAAGGCCGCGTAGGCGAACGTTCTGAGCATGAGACTAGGCCACAGCAAGGCGTCGCTCTCGACCCGGTCGCGCAGTGCCGAAAGGTTGGCCAGCAAGCCGCCGCCCACGATCCTGAACTGAACCGCCCCTGCCACTGGATGGCCATCGCCGGAGGTGACCCGATAGCTGAACAGGTAATCGCCAGGAGACAAATCCTCGGGTAATTTGATCACTTGCAGGCTGGCTGAGGACTTGCGGACCAGGAGTGGTCGCTCCCTCCCACCGGCGTCAAACAGTTTGGCACTAATCAGTGTCACACCTTCGTTGAATATCAGCTCCGCCTCAGCAGGCGGGCTGTCGAGTTGAGCGCCGTCAGCTGGAACGATTTCCTTAAGCACCGCATGCGCGAATACCGGACCTGCGCCAATGATAAGAAAAACGCTCACGTAAAGTGCCGTGGCCACCGGCGAAATCAGCCGACAAGCTTGCATGAACCGATCAAGGAGTGTGGCTGCGACTGTCATCGAGACATTTGCCTGTTTGGACACGTGTCGACTTGATTCTGCGCGATGAGAGTTTGAACTAGAGCATTATCCGCGCACACGGGAACGCATCCGCGTTTCAGTGGTCGGATGAAAATCCTCTACATCCATGGTTCTAGAGCAACTTTATCCTACCTGTGAATCGCTGAAAGCGAGTCCGTCAGGTCGGATGTTGCTCTAGAGGTCAGAGAGGCAATTGGTTGCTATTCTTGCCGCGGATCAGTGGTGCCGCTCGAAAGCACCGCTCGCCTCTCTATCTCTAAATTGCATGCAGAGCGCAGCGGCTCAATGATGGCCCTTGCCGGGATCCATCTTGCCATGACTGTGTCCGGCCGAGGGTTTTGCGCCCTTCGCTACCACTTCGAAGATGGCTGCCGGGAGATCAGGCTCCTCGTCGTTCTTGGGAACGGCAATCCAGCGTTGCGTTTGATTGTTCGTGCATTTCTGGATGACCGGGAAATACTTCTCTCCAGTATCGGCGCCCTTGGCGATCTCAGCGGAAAGCTTGAACACGCCGTTCTGATCCCAGGCAACATTGCCACCCGACCAGGTGATCTGGAAGGCATCGCCCTTGTCCTCGACCTCAGCCTTCCAGTCCCCATTCGAAGCAGGAGCCACGCCCGCGAAAATCGATTTATCAAGGCGCAAGGTGATGGATGTCGTTGCTTCCAGCTCGCAGCCGTGGGGGATGTTAAGGACGCCTTCGTAGGTCGCGCCGGGCGAGGCGTCGCTCGGCTCGAAGAAGGGGTGAGCGATGGCGCTACTCGAAAAGAGCACGGAGAGTGCGAGGGCCGCCGAGGCAAACGCCGCGCTGCTGGTGTTCTTGGTGCTGTGGTTGATGAGGTTCATGGGTTCGTCTCCTGTTAACGTTGCAGATTTGTGGCAGCTGCTGCTGCCAGCAGCCAGCCAAGTGCGGGGTTTATCGAAACTCTTGAAACGACGCCGTCAGAACGCCTTTTGCCAGCCGGCGACAAACGTCCAGTCAGTTTCCAGCTGCGGACCATTAAGGTCCTGGTAGACGGGCACGCCTGCCTCGAATGCGAAGCGATGCCCTTGGAGTGGGCCTTCCGGAACGATCAGGTTGACGCCGCCGAAGAGCTCCAGACGCTCGCCGCCGTAGTACTCCGGATTCGCCGTCTGCACCGGTCCGCCGATTTGCAGGTCGCGCCCGTCGATCTTGCCCTGGGACTGGTAGGCCGCCCGGAATGAGGTGCTGATCCACGGGGCAAACTGATAGGCGGCCCAACCGGTTACCATGTGCTTGTCTCCCCAATCGTAGCCTTCGTCGTTCTCGTCCTCGATTCGGACTTCCCCGCGGTACTGAGCGCCCCATGAGAGATCGCCCATACGCGCCGTGTAAGTGATGCCGGGCAACAGATCCCACGTGCCGGTGCCGAGTTGCATCGCATAGGGAAGCCGAACCTCCGGCGTGCGGCCAAACGGATCGAAAATTCCGTCGCGCTCGTCCGTCGACCCCGTCGGGGCACTGATGCCGAGGTTCAGATGCAAATGATTGACCTGGTCGTCATAGAGACGATAAAGTGCAGAAAAGTTGAAGTCGCCTATGCCTTCGGAGACGGTCGTAAAGCCGCCGATCTGGTTCGTGCCAGTACCCGGAGCGTATGTAATGTGGTCCATCGACTTGCGTATAATGGGCAGCATCGCCATCAAGGTGATGTTGTCGGTAGGCGCGTGCATGGCCCCGAGCATGTGCATATCCATCATCATCTTGGTCGGGACGACACGCAGCAAAGGCGGCACGACGGTCGCGCCCGCAGGAGTCACCACCGGGTTGGTGTTCGGCACTGTGGTGACGATCTCATTAGGCGTGACCTCTTCGGTTCCAATGCGGTTTCCCTGCATGTCCATTCGCATGTAGCGATACGACAGCATCCATTCTCCCGCTTTGTGCATATGCTCGCCCATTACGCCGATGGGGGCGTGCCCATCGGCGCGGACACCGCCATGGTGGCTATCCCCAGACACCGAGACCGCAGTCCCCGGCGGCAGATCATAGTCGTCGGCTACGGCGGCAGTGCCTGGCCGCGCGGCAAGTGCGCAACCAAACAAGATCGTTCGACCGAGGTGGGATCTGAATTCAGTCATAAACGTCATTTGACGTTCCTATCCATTCCAGCATTCGATAACTTCACAGCCGTTCAGACAGGGGCGCGACCTAGCTCGCCCCCAGTTTGAATCGGAGAAACGAACGTGTGTTCAGGAATAGAACGGTGGCGCCCGAGGCATGGCGCCGCGGGACAGGTCGCGCTTGACCGGAGGGACGCCCCAGTTGGCATAGTCCCGATGCCGTAGAGATACGGTGTATCGAACTGGGGCGGCGACGGGATCAGCGGGCAATACGCCCACAAGAGAACAGCACGAGGCCGAGCACAGCCAGCAGTCACTTCCGCCATGGCCTGAGATCGGTGGCGTGCCTTCGCCCTGGGAAGCGGCAAGGATGGCGTCGAAATCGCCAAGTTCTGGCAGCTTGCCGGCCCTGAGGCCTTGGCTAAGCGCGCTAATCCGGGCTCTCTTCAGCGCTTTGAGCGCTATGGAATAGCCCGTGCTAAGTCCCTTCTGTCCCGGCGGTTGCGGCAGCTGCGCCACCAACGATTGCGCCGCGATGGCAGCAATCATCAGAGCCGCTATGAGACGGCGACCTAGCGACTTTTGCCTTTCCGAATACATCCGTGCTGGCTGCCTTGGCCTTGGCGCAAATAAACCGATCAAATTTTTGCAGCGCAAATAAAGAGACTGGAACATCTTGCCGAGAGCCCCTCGGCGAGACCTGCCGGTGGCGACGCGGCGCGTCTCCGCCGTCATGATGGCCCAAGCACGGCGAGAACGTCAAGCACTACGACGTGTCAGAAGCTACCGTATTACAAGGGAGCACCTAGCTGCGGTAATCCCCAGCCCTCATTTCCGGTGGAGCTGTCCTCCGGTCAGACTGGTTCGAGGTCCGAGATGATTCGGCCTCAGATCTGAGGGTTGGAGGACAGCGATGAGATATTACGCCGGATTGGATGTTTCCGTGAAGACAACTGCGGTTTGCGTTGTGGACGAACATGGCAAGGTCGTGCGTGAGCGTTCGCTCGCCACCGAGCCGGAAAGTCTTGCTGACTGGCTGTCGAAGACGGGGCTTCCAATCGATCGCGTCGGCCACGAGGCTGGGCCGATGTCGGCCTGGCTGCATGAGGGCTTGGCAGGCAAGGGTGTGCCGATTGTATGCGTCGAAGCGCGCCACATGCAGAGCGCGCTTGCGGCGATGCGCAACAAGACCGACCGCAACGATGCGTGCGGCATCGCCCAGATGATGCGCACTGGCTGGTACCGAACTGTGCACGTCAAGAGCGGCCGGGCCCAGGAGCTGCGCCTGCTGCTGGTGGCGCGCCAGACGCTGATCGACAACCGGCGCAACATCGAGAACACGATCCGCGGCACGCTCAAGGTGTTCGGCATCAAAGTCGGGCCGGTCTCGCGGCTGAGATTTTGCGAACGGGTGCGCGAATTGGTTTGCAATCGACCTGAGATTGCCGAGACGATCGAGGCGCTTCTGAAAGCCCGCGACGCGCTGATGGCGCAATATCACGAACTGCACCGCAGGCTGAAAGCGATCGCGCGCGCCGATGAGGTGTGTCGGCGCCTGATGAGCGCACCTGGCGTCGGGCCGGTTGTGGCGGTCAATTTTCGCGCCGGCGTGGACGCGCCGGAACGGTTTGCGAGATCGTCTAGCGTGGGGGCGCATTTCGGCATGACGCCGCAGCGCTACGCTTCGGGCGAGACCGATCGCCAGGGGGCGATCTCGAAGTGCGGTGACGAAATGGTGCGCACCGCGCTTTACGAGGCGGCCAATGTTCTGCTCACCAGGACGAAGCGGGCGAGCGGCCTCAAGACCTGGGGACTGGCGATCGCCAGGCGATCCTGTATGGCGAAGGCAAAGGTGGCGGTGGCGCGCAAGCTCAGCGTCATCCTGCATCGCATGTGGGCGGACGGAACCGAGTTCTGCTGGGGAGAAGGCGCGCCGGCGTGAGCGAGACGCAAGGTTTACGAGGTTAGAATGGGACATTGAGACCATAGGGTTGTCAGTACCGTTCTAAAAGCTGTCCCTGCCGGGACGCAACGGGGTGAGGTCGAAGTCGGGTTTGCGGGCCGGGCAATTGAACGGCAACCGCGTCTGCTAGCTTGATCCGTCCCAATCTGATTGCAGCATGTGGCGGCTTACAACGCCGACCACGAAGAGAAGCCAGGCCCCGGCAGGCGACAACTTTCGATCGGAGCTTGACAGCACCCACGGGATTAGAGAAGCCCGTCTTTCTCCCAGCGTAGCGTTTGAGCGACGTTCAGCGTGAGGTTGGTTGCTTGGTTTTCGACGCCGGAAGTCTAGCCGCGCGCCATCGCTGCCGCTCGTTGAGCAGCGCGTGCGGCCAATGCTGATCCTCTGTCGTTGATCCCGGGGCTCGGTGCGGCGCTGCCGCTCAGGTGCACAATCGTCGCGCGGCCATCGCGAACACCGCCGCATCGGGACAGCTCGATGCGAAGGCGAGCTTGACGCGCCGGACCGAGATCGTGACGCGGGCGCCGAGCTTCAAAAGCTTCAAGCGGATTGTGCCGCAGGTCGCTACCGCCAGCTTCGTGCCGGCAAGCCCGATGCGGCGCACCGCGCACATCAGCACGTAGGCCAGCGACGACAACCAGAGCCGAAGCTGGTTCGCCCGCATCGTCGGTGTCGGCGTTCGGTCCGCGAACAAGTCGCCCTGGCACTCCTTCAGGCGGTTCTCCATCTCGCCGCGCTGGCAGTAGACGGTCTCATAGAGAAAGCGCGGCGCACCGAACGCGGGATGCACGTTCGTCACGATGAAGCGCGGATTGGCCGAGCCTTGCGTCCACTCCGCCTTGGCGATGACGCGGCGCTCGGCCGACCAGCTCTTGCGCGTGCGATACGGGAACTCGGCGAATACGCGCTCCGGCTTACCGGTGCGCTTCGCCTTGCGCTCGGCGGCCTTCAACTCCGGCTTGATCCGAGCTGTGAGCCGCTCGTTACCGGCAAGTCCGAGCACGTACTGCACGCCGTTCTCCTCGCACCAGGCCATGAGATCGTCGCGGCAGAAGCCGCTATCGGCCCGGATCACGATCGTCGTCTTGGGCCAGCGCTCGCGGATGTGGCCGACGATGCGGGCGACCTCTTCCAAGGCCCCGTCGGCCGCATCATTGGCCGAAGATCGAAGCTTCGCCGCCAGCAGATGCCGGCCGGAGAAGATGTACAGCGGCAGGTAGCAATAGCAGTCGTAGTAGCCGTGGAAGTGCCGACCTTCCTGTTCGCCGTAGAGCGGATCGTCGGTGGCGTCGAGGTCGATGACGATGCGCGTCGGGGCTTCGCGATGAGCTTCGAGGAACAGATCGACGAACAGCCGCTCAATGGCGTCTGGATCATGGTCGAGCTTGTGGTGGCGGTCCTGGCCGATCTTGCCGGCGTGCTCCATGCGGTTCAGTGTCGACTTGCCGGCAAGCGCGCCGCCCGGCTTGTCGATGACGGCGGCGAGCGCCGGATCGAAGCGCAGCGCGTCGTGATCGATCAGGTCCTCGTAGCCAAGCGCGAGGCCGAAAATGCGCTGGCGCAGCAGGTCCGGGAGCGAATGCCTGATGGCGTCCGG
>JAHJQI010000222.1 GCA_018819265.1 Alphaproteobacteria bacterium | reverse complement strand
GGCTTGCCGAGTGTTGGGAAAAAAAGAGCAACACCGGCTTGCCAAGTGTTGGGAATTAAAGAGCAACACCGGCTTGCCAAGTGTTGGGAATTAAAGAGCAACACCGGCTTGCCAAGTGTTGGGAATTAAAGAGCAACACCGGCTTGCCAAGTGTTGGGTAAAAAATAAATGGGCCGCTGGTATCCGCCGGCGGCCTTTTTTGGCATTACGGCGCGGACCCGCATCGGAACAAAAAACGGGACGCCGGCTGGCGGTCTCGAAACCATCCGGCGTCCCTTGCCTGCCGACCGGTCCGAACGGTCGGCAAACCCTTTGAAAAAATGACGCCGCCAGGATGCTTGGTGCGGGGGGTATCCCAACGCGGCGCCGGAGTAGCGATGGTCAGCAAATTTCTTGGTGATGAAACCAAGCTCTCGATGTCGCGAACTTGATCCCTTTCTCTCCTTCCGGCTGTTCCCTCGGGAACCGATGCGAAACGAATTGAAGGTCGTTGAAGTGAAAGGCCGCTGATTGGATGGTGGCTCGACAAGCCGGAAATCACACCTGAAGGCGCAGCACGGGTCGGCATCCGCCCCGGCATTTCGCGCTTCCCCCTCTTGCCGATTGCTTCCAAAGCGCAAATCCCGGTAGTTTCCCGCAAGGAGCCGCAAGGCCCGCGCCGCAGCCCGGCATTGCCCGCGCAGCTTTACCGTCGATCCCGCGAGAAGAAACCGACCAATGCCCGAGCAGAACCTGTCCACCGACCGCGCCGCCGCCATCGCCAAGATCCGCACCGCGATGATCGAAAAGAAGATGACGCAGGCCGAGTTGGCCGATAACGCCTGCTGCCATGAAAAGACCGTGCAGAACATGATCGCCGGGCGCCAGGTGCGCGATCAGACACTGTTCGATGTCTGCGCGGTCCTGGGACTGGATTTCGAATCGATCAGGCAGGGCTGGAGCGGGGCTGCCGTCTCCGGGCCGATGGAATTGAGAGGCGACGGCGGGCACGCTGCGCCCGTCTATATGGGCGCCTACACGAAGGCGGCCGTCGACCACTACATCGGCTGTTACCTCACCGTGCGCCCGTCATTCTCCAAGCCCGACACCTATGTCGCCTACCGCACGGATATCGTCTGGGATCCCGACTGGCCGAGCCTGCTGTTTGAGGAAAGCGAACGCCCCGACGTCACCTACCAGCACCGCGGCCGCATCTACGTTCCCGCTTCCTCGATGTTCGTCCACTTCGTCTCGCTGACCAAGGGAGCGATGCGCATGGTGATGGTCTCCCAGCTCGACCAGTCCGGCCACATGCGCGGGCTGATCACCACGCTCAACAAGCAGGGCGCCATGCTGATCCCGGTGGCGACCCCGATCGTCTTCGCCAAGCGCGACGCCATCGCCGCAATGGAAGTCGGCGAGATCGCGCCGGCTCATGGTGCGCACCGGGCATGCAAGGCTTTGATCGAGGAAACCATGCGCGACGGCTACGCCAGGCTCGTCGGCTGATCGCAGGCGTCGACACGAAGCTCAATCGCACCACGCCGTTTGTGATGGGAAAGTCTATCGAATTGCCGAACTGGGCCTCAGGCGCGCTGCGGCTCCGACCCCAATTCCGGTTCGGAGTTCTCCGGTTCTTCGATCGCCGATATCTCGATCGGGTTCACCGGCGTCTGCAGATCGGCCGGCAACAGGTAGCGCTGCCTGAGATCGATGCTGGCTCGCCGTCCCACATGCTTCAGATGCTGTTCGATCCACTTGCTGGCTTCGGTGCGGCCGGCGCCGAACAGATAGTTCAACACACCGCGGTCGGGCTGCATCTTGCTGTCGGGCTTCAGCGCACTCGTATAGCGGCCGGCTTCGACGAGATGGAACCGGTGCCGCGCCAGCCGCACCATTGTCCCATGCCCCGGCAGCCACGACGCGCGAAGCGTTTTGCGCGCCGTCTCGATGATCTCGACATCGCGCAGCAGCGGCGCATTGAAGGTCAGCGTGTTGGCATGATCGCTGATCTCGCGAACGCCTCGCGGCAGGCCCCCGATGGTGGTCGGATTGAGCTGCACGATCAAGGTGTCCTTGACCGGGCTCTCGCTCGCCAGCGTGACAAGATCCGGATTGGCCGAAAAGCCGCCGTCCCAATAGGCGCGGCCCTCGATTTCGACGGCATGATGCAGCGTCGGCAGGCAGGCGGACGCCAGCACCGCTTCGACAGCAATTTCCTTGCGCCGGAAATGCCGCGCCCGGCCCGTTGCAACGTCGGTCGCCGACACGATGAGTTCGATCGGGGCGCTCAGGCGCAGCCGGTCGAAATCGATGTTGTCGGTGAGCAGCCGCCTGAGCGGGTCAAACCCCATCGGATTGAATTCATAGGGAGAGAACAGGCCGGCCATTTGCGTCACCGCCGGCAGACGGCTGAGACTGTAGAGAAACGGGTTGAATCGCATCAGGTCGGGGACGCCGGCCTTGTGCACGCTGTGCCAGACGGTGGCGAGCTTGTCGCGTGCTCCCTCGCGGCCGCCGTCGCAAAGACCGGCCGCAAGCGCCACGGCGTTGACGGCGCCGGCACTTGCCCCGCTGACCCATCCGATTTCGATGCGCTGATCCTGCAACAGCCGGTCGAGCACGCCCCAGGTGAACGCCCCATGCACTCCACCCCCCTGCAGCGCCAGATTGAGCCGGACTTTCGAATCGAAGATTCCCAAATTGAACTTTCCCGCCGAATGGCCTCGTCGTCCGTAAAACCTGCCGGAGTGACTGCGGCGCCCGCATGTCCGCACAACAATTCGTCGCACTCCTGCGGCAACAGGCGCCACGGAAAATCCATGTCCGGCATGTCATACCTGATAGCAGACCCAGGCATGTCCGGGAATAATTCCTTCGCGAGTGCGAAAGGCCGCCTTAGTTGGAAATAAAAGTCATGGACATGGCGAGCTGGGGGTCCGGCGAGCCGAATGAGGACTGCGCCGGCCATGCCGCCGCGCTGGCCTGGGTGATCGACGGCGCCACAGATCTCGTCGACACTCCCCTCGTTGGAGAAGTATCGGACGCAGCATGGCTTGCGGTAACGGCGCATGACAAACTCATGCGCTTCGCTGCTCATGCACCATCACGGCTTATCGACCTGCCTGAAATCTTGAACCGGGAGCTGGCCGGCGACTTTCACGCGCAAGCGCGCCTGAAGCCGCAACACCCATGGGCCTGCCCCTCGGCTGCCGCCCTCATCGTTCGCGCCACAGGCTATGTCCTGGAGTGGGTCGCACTTGGCGACTGCGCCCTCATCATCGATACGGGCGCGTCGCTCGCCACCGTTGGCATAGGCGGAGCCGAGGCCGGGGACCGCAGCACGGCCGCCGAAGTCTCACGCTTGCACAAGCTCCACGGCTTTGCCACCGACGCAGAGCGCAAGGCCCGGATCTGGCCGCGCCTGCGTGAGCAGCGCGGCGCACGGTTGAACCAGCCTGAGGGTTATCCGGTTCTCTCGATCACGCCGCCGCCCGTCCACCTCATCGCGCAAGGAAGGCTGTACGTCGAGCCCGGCACCCACGCACTGCTTGCCACCGACGGGCTCATCCGTCTCATCGATATTTACGCCCGCCACGATGCGCGCTCGTTGTTCGAAGCCGCAAAGTCCCGCGGCCTCGAATC
>JAHJQI010000247.1 GCA_018819265.1 Alphaproteobacteria bacterium | reverse complement strand
TTGTTCAAAAGATTGAGCAATGTGGATATGTTATGTCAAGTGGACACTTTGTTGTAGAACAGAACATAAAAGGGATTGACAAGTGATGAAATGATGCTTACCTTTTAAGTAGAGACAAGAAACAAAAGAGAAAACAATGCCAAAAACAAAAGAAACATATTGGTCAAATGGTCAATTGAAAAGTAGGATCAATTATAACGACAATGGCCAAAGGCATGGCCCATATGAAAGATGGTATGAAAATGGGCAACAGGGGGTAAAGAGCAATTTTGTCAATGGCCAATGGCATGGCCCATGTGAAAGATGGTATGAAAATGGGCAACAAAGGGAAAAAAGCAATCATGTCAATGGCCAATTGAATGGCTCATATGAAAGATGGTATGAAGATGGGCAACAAAGGGAAAAAAGCAATTATGTCAATGGCCAAAATCATGGCCCATATGAAAGATGGTACACAAATGGGGAACAATGGGAAAAGAGCAATTATGTCAATGGCACCAAAGGACAACCCACTTCACATGCCTTTGAGGTTGGTCACTTGGTTTCATATGTTCATAATAATAAAGAGAACATTGATTGCATTGTTCAAAAGATTGAGCAATGTGGATATGTTATGTCAAGTGGCCACTTTGTTGTAGAGCAGAACATAAAAGGGGTTGACAAGTGATAAAATGATGCTTACATTTTAAGTAGAGGCAAGAAACATACTAGAAAATTGGTTAATAAATATAAAGCATAAGTGATAAAATGGGAAAAAAGAAAATAAAATATAAAGTGGGTGACATTATAGTTTTAAGGACAAATGTGTTTTCGAAACAGCACTTAAAATCATCATGGATCACGCTGAATCATACAATTCAAGAATATAGAGAAGTAATAAGGAAAAAGAATTTTTTGAAACTTATAGATGTTCCAATGCTAATAGTGGGTACAAATGAAAAGATCGTATCATATGCCAAAGGCAACAACGTTTTTGTTTGTTTGCCATTTGGTTCACTCAAAACAACACTGCTAGAAGAAAGAATGGTCAAGTTATTCAATTTATAATTGTGAGTATACTATAAGAATATCACAAGGAAAAATAATGTCAAAAACCAAAGAGACATATTGGCCAAATGGTCAAATGAAAAGCAGGATCAGTTATAATGACAATGGCCAAAGACATGGTCCATATGAAGCATGGTATGAAGATGGGCAACAATGGGAAAAAAGCAATTATAACAATGGCCAAAGGCATGGTCCATATGAAGCATGGCATAAAAATGGGCAACAGTGGGAAAAGATCAATTGCTATCATGGCAACAAAGGCCAATCCACTTCACATAAATTCCAAGTTGGCCACCTGGTTTCATATGTTCATGATAACAAAGAATGCATTGATTGCATTGTGAAAAAGATTGAGCAATATGGATATGTTATGTCAAGTGGCCACTTTGTGGTTGAACAGAACATAAAAGGGATTGACAAGTGACGAAACAGGACTTACATTTTAAGTAGAGACAAGAAACATAAGAATATCACAAGGAAAAATAATGTCAAAAACCAAAGAGACATATTGGCCAAATGGTCAAATGAAAAGCAGGATCAGTTATAATGTCAATGGCCAATTGAATGGCTCATATGAAAGATGGTATGAAGATGGGCAACAAAGGGAAAAAAGCAATTATGTCAATGGCCAAAGGCATGGCCCATATGAATCATGGTACACAAATGGGCAACAATGTACAAAAGGCAATTATGCCAATGGCCAATTGAATGGCCCATGTGAAAGATGGTATGAAAATGGGCAACAGTTGGAAAAGGGCAATCATGTCAATGGCCAAAATCATGGCCCATATGAAAGATGGTATAAAAATGGGCAACAAAGGGAAAAGAGCATTTGGTATCATAGTACCAAAGGTCAACCCACTTCACATAAATTCCAAATAGGTCACTTGGTTTCATATGTTCATAATAGCAAAGAATGCATTGATTGCATTGTTCAAAAGATTGAGCAATGTGGATATGTTATGTCAAGTGGTCACTTTGTTATAGAGCAGAACATAAAAGGGGTTGACAAGTGAAGAAATAATGCTTACCTTTTAAGTAGAGGTAAGAAACATATTGCAAGAGAAAACAATGTTAAAAACAAAAGAAGAATATTGGCCAAGTGGTCGATTGAAAAGCAAGTTTAGCTATAACAACAATGACAAATTGCATGGCTCACATGAATCATGGGATGAAAGTGGGCAACTGTGGGTAAAGAGCAATTATAATAATGGCCAATTGGATGGCCTATATGAGTCATGGTATGTAAATGGCCAACCGTGGATAAAGTGTAATTATAACAATGATAAAGCACATGGCCTATATGAAACATGGCATGAAGATGGGCAACAAAGAGTAAAATACAATTACTACTATGGTACCGAAGGGCAACCCACTTCACATGCTTTCCAAATAGGTCACTTGGTTTCATATGTTCATGATGATAAAGAGAACATTGATTGCATTGTTCAAAAGATTGAGCAATGTGGATATGTTATGTCAAGTGGTCATTTTGTGATTGAACAAAATATAAAAGGCGGCATAAAATAAAAAATATAAATATAATAAGTACTAGGGTACCAGGTAGTAGGGTA
>JAHJQI010000221.1 GCA_018819265.1 Alphaproteobacteria bacterium | reverse complement strand
CGGCGGCAAGGGCGGCAGTGGCAGTGGCAGTGGCAGTGGCAGTGGCGGCGGGTTACGCTTCGCTAACCCGCCCTACACGTTGCGTTTTTTTCGAATCTCGCGTGCTTACTCGTGAGGAGGCGGAGGATCGTCGAGTGTAGGGTGCGTTAGCGAAGCGTAACGCACCGTTGGCATCTCGTCCGTTGCGGCGGCAGTGGTGGCGGTTGCTGTGGTGGCGGCAGCGGCGGTGGCGGCGGGTTACGCTTCGCTAACCCGCCCTACACGTTGCGTTTTTTCGAATCTCGCATGCCCCCTCGGGAGTTGAATGGTGGCCCGATTGGGCGTGCGCATCGGCCGGCCGACAGAAATCTGGATTATGCGGGTTGAACTGCGGTCTCGTGGGCCTTGCAATTCGTTTGCCGGCGTTCCAATCTCTCTCCTCATACCGAGGGGCGCCGGCGCAGCGGCTGAGATCCATCTAGAAGCGGATGGAGCACCCTTTGAACCTGATCCGGGTCATGCCGGTGTAGGGACGGGAGTTTCACAGCCATGATTCACACCGGAAATCCACTGACGCTATCGCTGGCGACGGCTTTCGGCGCCTATATGCTGGCGGCGGGCATCGGCGGCCTCACCAACACGGACCGCTGGACCGGCATTCTCGACGAGCTGCGCAAGAGCCCGGCGCTGACCTTCATCGCCGGGCTGATGGCCTTCGTGCTCGGCGTCGCCTTCATCCTCGCACACAATCGTTGGGGCGACCCGCTGGCGGCTTTCATCAGCCTGATCGGCTGGATATCGGCCCTCAAGGGCTTGGTGTTCGTGATCAACCCGGAGCCCGGTTTCGCGCTGGCAGACCAAATGCTGGAACCGCAAGTTCTAAGGATTTACCTCGCGGTGATCACCGGCCTCGGCGCGCTCCTGGTCGTCATCGGGCTGACCGGCAACTCTCCATAGCATCCCGCAACTTTTCGCATCCAAGCAAAACGCTCAGATCAAAATACTGGCCCCGCAAGCGGGCCGATGAAAACGGGAAAGAAAGCGCCATGAACAAAATCACCCGCGCCAACGAAATGCTGACCCCGACCGTGACGACCGGACCGCTGCCGGCCTCGCGCAAAATCTATTCGTCGCCGGACGGATACCCAGATGTCCGCGTCCCGCTGCGCGAGATTTCACTGACCGATCCCGCCGAGCCGACCTTCCGAGTCTACGATACCTCCGGTCCCTATACCGAGACGGACGGCCCGATCGACGTCGAGAAGGGCTTGGCGCGCATCCGCGAAGCCTGGATCCTGGAGCGCGGCGGCGTCGAAGCCTACGAGGGCCGCGAGATCAAACCGGAGGACAACGGCAACGTTTCCGGCAGGGCGCTGGCGCGCGACTTTCCCAACAAGTCGAAACCGCTACGCGGGGTCGGCAATGCTCCTGTCACGCAGTACGAATTCGCCAAGGCCGGTATCATCACCAAGGAAATGATCTACGTCGCGCACCGGGAAAATCTCGGCCGCCAGCAGATGCTGGAACGCGCGCAAGCGGCAATCGCGGACGGCGAAAGCTTCGGGGCATCGGTGCCGGCTTTTATCACACCTGAGTTCGTACGCGATGAAGTGGCACGGGGCCGCGCGATCATCCCGGCCAACATCAACCACCCCGAACTGGAGCCGATGGCGATCGGGCGCAACTTCCTCGTCAAGATCAACGCCAACATCGGCAACTCGGCGGTCACCTCGTCGGTCGAGGAAGAAGTCGAGAAGATGGTGTGGGCGACGCGCTGGGGCGGCGACACGGTCATGGACCTCTCGACGGGCCGCAACATCCACAACACGCGCGAATGGATCCTGCGCAACTCGCCGGTGCCGATCGGCACGGTGCCGATCTATCAGGCGCTGGAAAAGTGCGACGGCGATCCCGTCAAGCTGACGTGGGAGATCTACCGCGACACGCTGATCGAGCAGTGCGAGCAGGGCGTCGATTATTTCACCATCCACGCCGGCGTGCGTCTCGCCTACGTGCCGCTGACGGCGAACCGCGTCACCGGCATCGTTTCGCGCGGCGGATCGATCATGGCGAAGTGGTGCCTGGCGCATCACAAGGAGAGCTTCCTCTACGATCGTTTCGAAGAAATCTGCGACATCATGCGGGCCTACGACGTGTCGTTCTCGCTCGGCGACGGGTTGCGTCCCGGTTCCATCGCGGATGCCAACGACCGCGCG
>JAHJQI010000268.1 GCA_018819265.1 Alphaproteobacteria bacterium | reverse complement strand
CCACAAAATTGTTATTTGGTGAACTAATAAAGAAACGACCATTTAGTGGTTGGGAATTACCGGCATTAGTTATACAGGCGTTCAAGAGCAAGTTTGGCTTGGACATTCAGATGTTTAGGCAGGCAAGGAGTTTGGCTGTACGACACCCTGTTCTTTACTTAAAATCATCCTGGGTTAATGCTCATGCGTATGTTAGTAATAAGTATGCAGAGAAGATGTTTACGCAAGTAAGGAATAGTGCAGGGTATATGGAGTCTGAGAAACTTGGGTGGAACTATGTTGGTGAGGCTGGTTATTCCTCTAAACGCCTTGAGTACTACAGTTTAGGGCTTACTGAGAGATTACTTACTGCCAAAGGCAAAATTGGTATGCCACTTAGAGCTTGGGGTAAGTTTCTTCAATTCTCCGAGCGTGGTGCTGTAGCCGGTATCAATAATATGCAGAAAGGTTTATATGATATAGCCGCCAAGAATGTTCGTAGGTTAAATCTTACGCCTGCCCAACAAAAACTATGGATGAAGAATAGGGCTAAAACCCATAATACATTTATGAAAATTCTTAGAGTGCCGCCTGGAAAACAATATAAGGGACTTCGCCGACTACAACAGGTGGCTAATTACCTTCTGTTCTCCCCATCTATGACTGTTGGTAGACCGTTATCTATCAAAGCGTTGGTAGCCAACAAAGGAAGTAGAAAATATGCAGCGGGAGTTATAGCCTCTAATATAGCCAGCATATATGCTATTACTGCTATTCCAACTATTATTGGACATAAAATGAGATTACAAAATCCAGAAGAGGAACCTGATGTAAATGGTGAACTTAATGTATTAGACGGTAATTGGGGCAAAATAAGGTATGGCAATGAAGTAATTGACCCAAGTATGGGCGATGGGCCATTCTATAGAACGCTTGCTCGCATAGGAGTTAGTGTATATATGCAGACTAAGGGGAAGGTCACTGGCAAAGATATTACAGAGGTTGCTGGCAAACGAGTTCCAAGTTGGGGTGAAACATTAGATTGGTATATTACGACAAGAGAAACGGCAGCGTTGGGATATGCTAAGACTATGCTTACCGGTAAGGATTGGATGGGCAACCCCATACCAAGATTTGAGGCAACTGTAAGGGCATTAACACCAGAACTTATTGAAGCAACAGTAGATGCCGGTATGGCTGATGGTTTATGGGCGAGTCTTGCTACATTTGCAGGTACATCCACGTCAGTAGGCGTATCGACATATCCCGTAAGAGCAACAGCTACTCGCAGTAAGTTTAGGGATATTGTATCACAACAGAAGCATGGGATGGATTGGGATGAGCTGTCTATGTCCCAACAGAATAGATTGCGGTCAGAACATAGAAAGCAGTTTGATGTTTTATCAGAAAGAGTAAGAAAAGAAGGGGTTGGCAAACCTTACTATCGTGAAAAGAGCGAAGAAGAGGAGATAAGAGCAAGTAAGCGAATCGAAGGTATGTTGTCTAAACCAAACCGTCAGTGGGTTGATGATATAAGCCTTAGAGTAAGTAGGCGGCCTAAGAACTACTATCTTAATGATAAGAGGTATAATAGGTATCAGGAGCTGGTTGCACAATTTGTAGATGAGAGATTGTCCAAAATAGACTTTACTGGTATGGATGAGAGGCGGCGTATTGCAAGAGTACAGGTGATTGTAAAGGTTGCCAAGAACAAAGCGTTTGGCGCATTAAGGCGGGAGATAGGGAGATAACCATGGGTAATGAGTTTACAAAGGAGGATAGAGAATTACTTATTCGTGTTGATGAACGAAGTGAGCGTGTGGAGAAGTGGTGCTATAACCACGATGCACATCATGCGAAATATATGTACTTGGCATTAAGTACAACTATCGGTCTTGCTATTACTTTAGTCATTTTAATTATCAAGGTTATTTAAGTATTTTATAAATTTATATTTCTTCCTTCCTAAGACACATAAGGTCAAATTCAAGCTTTCTATTCTTTCCAATCAAGGAATTAAGCATATGTTTCAAATCCTCTCTATCTATTTTATCATCTGGGTCACAACCGTGTTCTTCTATTAAAGCAGCGGCATCCGCCCCATATTGGTCAAGCCGTATTTTTAATCTTTTGTTCTCTTTTTCAAGTTCTAATATATAGTCTTTCAACACTTCTTCTGAGTTCATTTCTTCTCCTTGTTACATGTCTTTTT
>JAHJQI010000253.1 GCA_018819265.1 Alphaproteobacteria bacterium | reverse complement strand
TCAAAGCAGACCGCTCACATCCCCACTTGCACAGTCCACGAAGGTTGGCCGAAACGATCCGTGTCCTTGCGGTTCGGGAAAGAAATACAAGAAGTGCTGCGGCCTGAACTGACTAAAGAACACTCACCGGACGGTTACGGTAAGCTGGCGAATGTTACCGATTTGTCGATGTCATTTGTGTTGCCCCTCTCCGCACGGTAATAGAGCACCGGCACAATGACGATTGTCAGGGCAGAGGAAACAACCGTCCCGAAAATAAGGCTGATGGCAAGGCCGCCGAACACAGGATCTGTCAGCATGATGGCAGACCCCAGCACCACGGCAAGTGTGGTCAGTAGGATCGGACGCGCACGGATGACCCCAGCCTGATGGGCCGCCTCGTGCAGCGCCATGCCGTGTGCCTGATTCTCACGTATGAAATCGATGATCAGAAGCGAGCTTCTGATTGCGACACCAGCTAGGGCTATGATGCCGACCATGGAGGTTGCAGAAAAATCCGCACCCATGATCCAGTGCCCCGGGAAAACACCGATCATTCCCATCGGAATCGAGGCCATGGAGATGAAGGGGATCTTGAAAGACCGATAATAACCGACCAACAGCAAAAAGACGAAGACCAACGCTAGGCCAAGAACCATGCTCATGTCACGGTATGTATCCAGCATCAGCCGAATCTCGCCGTTCCACAAAAGCTGATACCGCCCGATTGTGTCGGGGCCTGTCGAGGCCAGCGTCAGGTTTCGGGTCTCCAGGGTCAGGCCGTTGCTGATCTCCATCCCGGAAAATTGCCTATCCAGGTCAGCAATCGCATAGAGCTGCGAGGTTTGCGCAAGCTCGCCGCCGATGAATGTCACCCGCTCGTTGTCCTTGTGCAGGATCGGGCGGTCGCGCAATCCAGGGACAACCCGCACAAGTTCGGCAAGTGCGATATGCTGACCCGAGTTGTTTTCGATGAACACCGTTTCCAGCCGCGTCGGGTCAAGCTGTAGGTGTTGCGGCACCCGAACCCGAATTGGCACGGAGTTCCGCTCGCTTGCAGGATGAACACGCCCGATAATTTCACCTTTGAACAGTATCCGCAAGACGGCGGCGATCTGTGCATTGCTGACGCCAGACAGGATCGCCTTTTCCTGATCGACGACGATCCGGTATTCCAGCACATCCCGGGGCTCGGTATTACTAACATCGACTATGTCATAGGCATTGCGAAAGATTTCGGTGGCGCGAGTGGATAGATCGCGCAGAATCTCAAGATCGTTGCCGTAGATCTCGGCCAGAACTGTAGCGCGGGTAGCAGGGCCGGGCGGGTCTTCGACTAGTTGGACAATCGTGCCGGGATAGTTTGCGGCAATGGCAGTCACTGCGGGGCGCAGGTTACGCACCATCTCGATGGACGAGGTGCTACGCAAATGCTTGTCGATAAGGTTAACCCGGATTTCGGCGATATTCGGTCCGCTCCGATCCCCGGAACCCCGCAGCAAAGCATTGAAATCAATCACTCCGGACTGACCGACCCAGCTCTGGGTATTGATTACCAAGGGATGGTTGATCAGCACGGCGTTAACGCTGCGGACCAACCTGTCTGTCGTCTCGACCGGTGTATCTTCGGGCAACTGCAGCGATATGTTGAAGGTGTTCTTATTGTCCTTGGGCAAGAAGGCTAGGGCAACTCCCAAGGCCGATTTCGGTCCGGCCACACCTTCCGGGCGCATGAACTGCCACGCAGGTTGCAGCACCGTCAGAACCAGAACTGCTAGTGTTAGGCCGTAGACAGTGAGGCGCACAGCTCGTCGTTTCATTGCCAGAACCAGAAGCCAGCGATAGCCACGCGCTAGCGGGCCGGGTTTTCCACCCTGAGCCGCCGGGTCATTGTGCCCAAGCTTTAGCCAGCGATAGGCGGCCCAAGGCGTCACCGTATAGGCCAGAAACAGCGACGCTGCCATGGCGACGGGTACGTTGAAAGCAACCGGAAAGAAGTATTGCCCCGGCATCCCGCCGACCAGAATCAAGGACGCAAAGACAACCATGACTGTTGCGGTTGCAAGGTTGGCTGCTCCACCCACCTCGGCGCAGGCGCGAATGGTGATGTCCCTTTTCGATCCGCCGCGGCCGTTATGATAGCGGCGATGAATATTCTCGATCACCACGATGGCATCATCTACCAGCAAACCCAGAGACAGGATCAGTGCAAACAGACTAACGCGGTTGATCGTGACCCCGGCAAGAAAATCGGCTCCGATCGTGGCGAACAGAACAAGCGGGATTGACAGCGTGACGATCAGCGCCTCGCGCCAGCCCAGAAACAGGATGAGGATCAAAAAGACCGTTGAAACCGCGATGCCCAGATGTTCGATCAGCAGATTGACGGCATCATTGGCCTTCTGTCCGTCATTGCGGGTGATGACAAGCTGAACGTCGCGGGGCACGAATGCGTCTTGCATCCGCTCAACGCGCTTGATTACATCATCGGCCATGAAGACGGCATTTGCGCCGGATTTTTTCGCAATTGCCAGCGTGACGGAGACCATTTCTTGATCGCCAAACACAGAAAACCGGGGGTCGGCGGCCCCGAAATTGAACCGGCTTAGCGCGGTGCGCGCAACCGGAGGACCATCCACAATATCGGCAATGTCACCCAGATAGATCGGCCGGCCTGCATTCTGGCCCACGATAAGCCCGCGCACATCTTCGGCATCCGTGAAGAAACCCTCAAGGAAAACCGACTGCAACTGACCCCTGCGGACCGTCGTGCCAACCGGAACCGCCAGATTGGCACTGGCCAGTGTGTCACGTACCCGGGACAACGGCACGCCGTAGGCGGCCAACTGATCCGGGTTCAAATCAACGCGGATCTCCCGGTCCTGTCCGCCTTTCACATTAACCACCGAAACATCGGGCAGGCTGTGTAACCTTTCCGCCATGCGATCGGCAATGCGCTTCAGCGCATAGTCATTATAGGTTGCAGAGGCTAGAGTGACGGTAACAACCGGCATGTCGTCCACATCGAGGGCTTTGATCAGCGGCGCACTTGCGCCATCGGGCAATCGGTCAAGATTGCTCAGAACGCGATTGTAGAGCTTGACCAGACTGTCTTCCTTGTTTTCACCGGCCTTGAACTGAACCGCCACGACACCGACCGAGTTCATCGCAACTGCCTGCGTATGGTCGACGCCGGTCATTTCGCTCAGGACAGCCTCAAGCGGGGTGACGATAAGCTCTTCCACCTCAAGGCTGGACGCCCCAGGCAATTGCACCGTTATCTGGGCCGAAGGCACGATGATCTGCGGGTTTTCCTCCCGCGGGGTCAGATAGATGGCAACCGCCCCGAAAATGGTCAGCGCAAGAATGGTCAGGATCGTCAATTTTGAAGTGACGAACATTTCCGCCAGGCGCCAGGCGATGTTGCGGGGCTGCTTACTCATTGGTCGAGGCCTGTCCTGTAATCACGACCCTGTCACCATCGCGTAGCCGGATATCATCATGTGCGATGATGGTTTCGTTGCCTTGCAGGCCGCCCCTGATTTCGGTTGCTTGCGCGAATACACGGCCCGTGTGCAACCAGCGAAATCTTGCGGTCATGTCGTCGTCCATGACAAAAACCCCTGTCAGGCCGCCTCTTTCCAGCAGGGCATCATTGGGAACCATCACAACCGTGTCGGTCGCGATGCTGAAATGCGCTCGCCCAAACATGCCGGGAAAGGCGTCCAGCCCGGCGGGCAGCGCAATTTCGACATCATAGCGGCGTGTCACCGGATCGCCCGATGGGATGATGCGCCGGACTTGGCCCATGATATCCCGCCCGGCCAAGGCATCTATTGTCACCCGGACGGGGGCTTTCATACGAACATTGCCGATCCGGCTTTCAGAAACCGAGGTTCGGAACAGCAGCCGACTGCGCGATTCAATCGTCAGGATCGGAACGCCGGGAGTGGCAAGATCGCCCACATGCTTTTGCCGCGCTACGACAATCCCGTCGATCGGGCTGACCAGAGTGGTATATCTGCGCCCGGCCAGCGCGGTATCAAGTGCCGCCTGCGCCTCGGCTAGGCTGGAGCGGGCCTTGTCGCGAGCTACATTCGCGCGGCGCAGCGTTTCATTTGAAGCAACTCCCTGTGCTACTAGACTTGCCTGCCGCGTCACATCTTGCTCGGTGTCTTCCAGCGTGGTTTGCGCGGAACTCAGCGCAGCCTCGGCCCGGCTGATCGTGCCTTCCACATCCGTGGGGTCGATTTCGACAAGGATGTCACCTTCGGAAATCACATCCCCTTCATGGGCCGAAATACGCTGGATATACCCGGTTGCGCGCGACGAAACCTCGATACGTTCTTCTGACGTCACACTGCCGGGCGTGCTGTAAAGGCGGTCGATCTGTTCGATCCGCGCTTGTGTCACCGCCAACTCAAGCGTGCGGGGCTCTGGCGGCGCGTTGGGGTCTGGGTCTTCCTTGCAGCCAGCCAGAACCAGCAGGCACAGACCGATAAGGGCGCCGTTCTTCGCCGTGCGTAAAATCGGATAGTGCATCAGAGGATTTCCTTTGGTCGCGGCTGTGTTAAAAGCGCGTAAAGCACCAGATGCTTTGGGCGGGCGGCAGATTCCGACAGTCGTTTTTTGTTGGTTTGCCGGTCAATCCTTCCAGAACCGGAGACAGTTTTAGGAATTCCAAGACAAGTGGAACGATCGAGGTCGCCGAAAGACGCGCATCCTGAGCCGGGCCTAACTGTTGCACCAGGTTCTGAATTTCGCGAAACGGAACGGCAATAACTTCTTCGGTCAACATTCTGATCCGCTCTCTGTCGCTGCTCAGCAGCTCGCGCTGCAACAAGCGCGCGATCACCGGGTTTTCCGAGAAGTGATGCCGGCATAGAGAAGCGTCTTTGCCTGTCGTACTTGGCTTGTGCCTGATTCTGGCTAGCGTTTGCCGCTGCGATGGCGCCTGCGGCGGCCTGAATGTCGGTCTGCTGCTCCGTCGGGTCAAGGTACACCACGATCGCACCCACAGCTACACAATCGCCGAAATCGACGAGGCGCTCGACGATTCGACCACCTGTTCGAAATGCTAAATCGCTCTCCCGACGGGCCTGGATCGTACCTTTCAGGGTGATTTCGGGGGCGTACTCGCTGATGGAAACCGTTTTCATCCGGATATTATGCGGTGTTTTGGACCCTCTGACTTCATCCTGACAGCCGGTGAGGACCGATGTCACACAGTACAGGACGGATGAGACAGAGTGAAGCTTCATCGGGGTTCAACTTTTTTAGTGAGTCATCGGCTACATTCATTAGGTCGTCGGGTACTATTGACTAACGTGTTAGTCAATGAATTATATGTGCGACCTGCGGCACATTCGTGTTGGCGGCAATACGGGGTGCATCAATGGGTCAAGGAAAGAGAGAGCGCCAGAAGGCGGAGCGCCCAAGAGAAATTCTGGAGGCAGCGCTGCAGGAATTCGTCCGAAAGGGCTATATGGCGACCCGAGTTGAAGATATTGCCGCCAAGGTTGGCGTTACAAAGGGGACCATCTACTTTTATTTCGAGACCAAGGAAGATATTTTCGCTCAAGTGATCCGGCGTTTCACGCCGTCGCTGCTCGATCAGCGCGTTCCCTCTGCATCCGGACAATCCGTTTTCGAGCGATTGCGTACTTATCTGCGATTCCTCTACTCGCATGCCGTGGCGGATCGGAAGTCGCGAGAAGTATTTCACCTTCTCATCTCGGATGGGCGGCATTTTCCGGAATTGCTCGACCGACATTTCTCAGAATTCCTGGAGCCGGCCCTTGCGCGTATCGATGAACTTCTTCGGTGGGGCGTTGAAAACGGTGAATTCCGGCAAGACCATGCGGACTATCTTTCCCAAGTCGTCCTCGGTCCGACGGTTCTTCTGAGCGTATGGTTATCCATGTTCGGCGTGCGCAAGCCGATCGACGAGGAACGGTTTATCGGAACACATTTGAATCTACTCCTTTCAGGACTCCGCAAGGGGTAAAGCAGCGTGAGATCGGGCGGGTTTGCCCAGCGATTGATCTATATCAATAAAAGATCGTTCGAACGAACTAAGGTACATGAAAAGGAAACTGAACGGTGCCCCAGCAATCAACCGTAGCCGATCCAAGTCCCAACAAACACGTTATGCGGAGTAGCGAAACGCGTGCGCGGATGGTCGATGCGGCAATCGAGGTATTCGGCGCGGTTGGCTACGAGGGTGCGAGCACGCGAGCACTTGCAGAGAAAAGCAGCGTCAGTCTGGCGGCGATTCCATACCATTTCGGCGGAAAAAGAGAACTCTACCTCGCCGCGGCGCAGACGATCGCGGACTACGCGAGTGAAGTGTTGGAGCCGATCATGAATGATTTACGTCATTCGGACTCTGGTCCGGCCGTACGAATTGACAACGCGTTACGTGATTTCTTCCAAGTCGTGGTGGGTGGCCAGGAGTCACACAGTTGGATTGCCTTCCTTGTCCGTTGCGAACAGGAGGACGATGAGGCATTCGAGATCATCTACGAGGCGGTAATAGCTCGGTTTTCCAGTGCGCTCACGTCAGCGACAGCTGCGGCCACGGGACGAGATTGCAGTGACGAGCGCTTGCGTATCCAAATTGCATCCATTCTCGCCTTGGCCATCAATTTCAGGACCTTGCGGAACATGACCCTGCGCAATCTCGGATGGGAGCGCATCGATAGCGACCGACTCGCCCTATTAAGCGCGGTCATTCGGCAAGCTGCTCTCCGCGAATTGGGCCTCGCAGGTGTCTCTTCTACGATGGACGGATAAACGGTAGGGCGCGACCGAGAAAAAACTCTCAAATCCACCGGAATTAGTCCGGGGAAATATGAAAGGAACCAACTATGACGAAAACGAAAGAGAGCCGTGCTCACGAGCAGGTCGAATGGACAAAGCACAAGCTCGACGAGATTGACGCCACCTTGGCCGCAATCGAGAAGACCGCCGACGATGTCCGGGGAGAGGCTCGCAAGGATGCAGAGCAGGCCCTGGAAAAGTTGAAGGCTGCTCGCGCGGCGGCTGGAAAAGGTCTCGACGCCATGGGCGCCGATATCAATGCTGCTAGGGAAATTACCGAGAAAGCGTATGAATCGCTTGCCGCGGAACTCACTGATGCCGAACTCGCACTCCAGCAGTATCTAGCGGCAGCGCGCGATCAGGCCGACGTCGTGAGGAAAACCGTGACCGCGCGTGCAAAAGCGCAACGTGAGTCGTGGCAGAAATCAGCAGATGCTATTCGCACCACGGCATCGAAGGTTGTCGAACAGGCCTATGAGGAATTCGACACGGCCATCACGCGCCTGTCAGATGCGCGCGACGAGGCTGAAGAGAAACTGGGAAAGGCAACGGCAGCCGGAGACGAAACTTGGAAGGCTTTCAAGGACGGTATCGAAGAAGCCCGCGCCACACGCCAGCGCACTTGGAAGAAGATCTCCAAAGCGTTGTCCAAAATCGCCTGACCCGGATCGTACCAGATGACCGTTTCGGCATCGGGCGACATTCCCGATGCCGCCCCCAAAATGCCATCCCCCCAGAGGTATGAAAATGTTACTACATATTACAGCAACAACCGCCGGACTTGTTCTCCTCACGCAGGCCGTGTCTGCTTTCCCATTGTCAGAGAACTGGGAAATGATGCCTCGGCAAGATTCGGCGTTCGTGCTCATTCAGACCAAGCCTGATCCGACCGGTCTCCACACCACTATTGACTGGGCGCAGGAAAGGCTGTCCGAAATCGATGCCACAATCGCTATTCTTGAAGAGAGGGCCAGCGAGTTAGATCGCGACGCTCGCGCCAAAGCAGAGGCGATGATCGCGGAACTGCGCGCCACCCGTGATGCCTATCAGGCAGAATTCGAAAAGGCCATCGCCGAGGGAAAGGAACAGGCGGACGCAAAGCTCGAAGATGCGCGTGCCATCCTGGACGAGACATTGAACGATTTCGAGCGTGGCATCGACGCGTATTTAGAGACCGCCAACTCAGAAGTCACCTTGCGCCAAGAAGTATTCAAGATCCGGCTAGAGGCACAGCGACGCTATTGGCAGTTGCGAATTGCTGAGCTGCAGGAATCCGGAGACAAGATGGTTGGTGAACGGCGAGCCGCCATCGATGCACGAATTGCCGAGTTGCAAGCACAGGTCGCCGAGACATCGGCAAGGCTGGAAGAACTGCGGCAAGTTAGCGGTGAAGCGTGGGCGGTGTTCCGCAACGCGCTTTCGGAGGCGCGTGAATTGTTCGATCGCACTTATGGCGATATCCAGAGGAAGTTTGACACGAAATAGTAACAGTTTGCAAAGCCCGGGTGCCCGACGAGGCGCCCGGCTTTTCGATCGCGGGCTTCTCGCCTGGCTGAGAGTCCGATTCAAAAGTCTGTCAGCTACAACAGTGCCTTGCCAACTGTCTGACGATAATGCGGATATGGGCGATCAAAGTCTATACGGTTGAGCTTTCCCAATCCTTTGCCAGCCTCCGGCATCTGCCGAGCCATGCGAAGGTTCGTTCTACGACCCATCTGTGAAAATATGGCTTAAGAACGGATTGAACCGACGTATCGATTGTAGCGTAGGCCCGGCACCATCATGGTCCTGAACGGCGGCGCTGTGAACGACAAGTCCAACAGTTAAACGGTTGGTGTCGGTGATGATATGGCGTTTGCGGCCCTTGATCTTCTTCCCCGCGTAATAGCCGCATACCCCAGCATTTTCAGTGGATTTGACGCTTTGACTATCCGACGGAATCGCATCCCACTGATATCAAGCAACAGATTTTTAATCTGGCTCAGAGGTGTAATCGTGTTTTGAAACACTGGTTTAGCCAAGACGGAGCTAGGATTTGGCAGTGAACGCGATGGGTCAAGCGGAAAGGGGACTGTCGGATACTTTGTGTCTGAGAGTCCGTCCGGAGAGTTATTCAATTTGAACAGAGCCTTCGCAGCATGAGGCGGATCGATGCCAGTTTGAGGAAGGCGAGCGCATTGCGCGACAAGTTTTCGAGATCCTTGGCCAGCCTGCGGCATCTCCCGAGCCATGCGAAGGTTCGCTCGACCACCCAGCGCCTGGGCAGGACCTCGAAGCCCTTGGCTCCATCGGATCGTTTGACGATTTCGGTGACCAGACCCGGCATGGCCTTCTTCTGCGCTTTGGCGAAAACCGGCCCCTGATAGCCGCCATCCATTGCCCGGCAGGCAAGCGGAGCGCCGCCGAAAGGGGGCGAACAGTTTCTTCAGAAACGGATAGCGCCCGAACAGCGTCTTGAGAACGAGAACCCCGCCGTCGCGATCTTGGATGTCGGCCGGGTGAACCAGTGCGTGCAGCAGCAGACCTACTGTGTCGACAAGGATATGCCGCTTCCGGCCCTTGATCTTCTTGCCCGCATCATAGCCGCCCGGGTCGATGCAACGCCCCCTTTTTCCGCGCTTTTGACGCTCTGGCTGTCGATAATTGCCGCCGTCGGGCTGGCTTCGCGGCCCATCGCCTCGCGGCATCTCACATAGAGTTCCGCATGAATGCGGCCCAGCGTGCCGTCCCAGTTCCACAGGTCGAAATAGCCGAACAGCGTGCTCCTGGGCGGCAGATCCTTCGGAACCGCGCGCCACTGGCAACCCGTCGACAGAATGTACATAAGGCCGTTTACCACCTCGCGCAGGACCACCGTGCGCTTGCCGCCGCCCTGTTTGCCAGGCGGAATCAACGGTTCGACAAGCGCCCATTCCTCATCGGTCAGGTCGCTCGGATAACGCAATTTGCCGCGATCATATCGCGCGCGGTTCTCGATCGTCCACATCGGAGCTTCCTTTCCCGAATCTAAACCACGAAAAGAATCACAACTGCTTCCAACCCGCAAACCCGAATTCCGCTAACCGACTCTGCCGATTCCTAAAGTGCTCGGACGGACACTGAGGTCGGTTTCGTCATTGGCTGACAAACCTCTCATCTCATCGAATATGACGGTGAATTAGGGCTTGGCCTCTAACCATTCCCACGGCGGGAGTTTCCAAGACGCGAAAACCGCGTTGACAGCGCATGAATTTCTACCTAACACTTGTTAGGTGAATAGCTTTTCCGCTGGCCAAGATGATATCGACTAAAGAAGTAGCAGAGAAACCCGAGGTCGGTCGCGCAGGCATTCTGGATGCGGCGGCTTTGCTGTTTGGTCAGCACGGGTATGGGGCTGTGTCGCTGCGGATGATCGCGCAGGCCGCCGGGATCAAAGCTGGCAGCATCTACTATCACTTTGCCTCGAAGGACGCGATCATCGTCGAAATTCTGGATGTCGGCATCCGAGTGGTTCACAATGAGGCGCGGGCGCGGATTGAGGCTCTGCCCGCTGGGTCGCCTGCTAGCGACGTGTTT
>JAHJQI010000220.1 GCA_018819265.1 Alphaproteobacteria bacterium | reverse complement strand
TAGCCCGCCTTTCTCACAGGGTGTGCGACCGTCACGGTGGTCAAATGGCTGACAGACAAGGAGAATCACGCAGATCGATGTGGTTCATCGGGCAAGTGGTTCGTGCTGGAAGCGCGTCTCCGACACGACACAGGCTGTCAGCCATTTGGCCCCGCCTTTCAGGTCGTCCGTGGCGGGCCATCGGCGGTGTCGGGCCGCTCAACCGTATGACCCGATACGCTTTTCGCGTCCCTTCTTGCCGAATGACTCCGCCACGGACGATGACGGCGCGCATCCCTGTGAGAAAGGCGGGCTAGCCGCAACAACCGATCTGACGGAACCGGCGAAGGCCATTTCTGGTTCGAATGAAGTGCGGCGGGTTGCCGGAGACCCGCTTTTGCGCCACGGGATTGGAAACGGCCGGTTAGCGATGTCAGTGTAGTCTTTATTGGTCGCACGCCATCGCCCACACGCAACGGCGTTGGCTCTCGATGGCGGATACGGGCACGAGAGGGCCGATGACCAGGCAAATTCTTCCAATCGCCGCCCTGCTGCTGGGATCGGCTTTCCTGCTGTTTGCCGGCGGCATCAATGCGCTGATCCTGCCGGTGCGCGGCGCGGGGGAAGGTTTCAGCTCGTTTTCGCTGGGCCTGATCGGCACCGGGTGGGCGGTCGGTTACGTTCTCGGCTGCGCGTTGACGCCGGGCCTCGTCGCCCGTGTCGGCCACATCCGGTCGTTCAGCGTGATGGCGGCGGTTGCCGGACTTGCGGTCCTGCTTTCGCTGCTGCTGATCACGCCCTGGGCTTGGATTCCGCTGCGGGCCATGTCGGGCTTCTGCTTTGCGGGGGCGGCGATGATCGTCGAGGGCTGGCTGAGCGAGCGCAGCGATGCCCAATCGCGCGGCATGATCTTCGGCATCTACATGACGATCAACCTTGTCGCAACGACCGCGGGCCAGATGATCCTGACGGCGGGCGATCCGATGGGGCACGTATTCTTTGTCCTGGCGGCCATGTTCTACATGCTGGCGCTGATCCCGACGGCGGTTTCCTCCTCGGCCTCGCCCAAGCCCCTGGTTCAGGCGCGGCTCAATCTCAATGAGCTTTACCGGAACTCTCCGGTAGCTGTTGTTGCCGCGTTTTTCGTCGGCGTCGCGAACGGCGCCTTTGGAACGCTATCGGCGGTTTACGCTACCGGAATCGGGCTCGACCTGAAAACGGTCGCTCTGTTCGCGAGCCTGCCGATCCTGGCAGCTGCCGTCGCCCAGGTGCCAACGGGCATGCTTTCGGACCGGTTCGACCGGCGGCTCGTCTTGTTTGCGACCGCCGTGATCGCGCTCGGCGTCGATCTCTATTTTGTCGTAGCGCAGCCCGACGAAGCCGTCTTTGCGCTGCTGGCTGTTTCTCTGCTCGGAGCAGCGCTGTTCACGATGTACCCGCTGCTGCTGGCGCATGCCAACGACTTCGCCTCGCCTGACGACTACGTTCTGACGAGCGGCAGTCTGCTTCTGGTGTTCGGCGTCGGCGCCATTTTCGGCCCGCTGCTTGCTGGCACGGCCATGGAGACGGCCGGGGTTCGGGGGCTGTTCGTGACGATGGCTGCGGCCCACATCGTGATCGGCGCCTATACGTTATGGCGCACGACAGTGCGCGCACCGCTACCAATGGAAGAAAAGGCCGTCTTCGTTGCAATGCCCATCGCCCGCACATCGACCCCGCAGACCGCCGAGTTCGCGCCGGCACGAACGGGTGCAGGCGACAACGCCCAGGCGGACTGACCCCGGATGGATGGGCCGCGGACAAGCCATCAAAGCAAACGTAGAGCGAAGGCTGGAAAACGTTTCGTGAAGTCCCGGGGTCGGTTCGGTCTCTCACGATCTGCGTTACTGGCGCAACTTGTGCACCGAGCCGCCGGCGGCTTGCGCAACTTCGGCTTCATACATCGTCATCTGCGGCTCATCGAGCAGGATGACTTCTTCGTAGGTGCCATAGCCGTTGAAATGTCCGGCAAGCGCGCGGCCATAGGCGCCGACGTTGCCGATCTCGATGTAGTCGCCTTCGGCAATGCATGCCGGCAGCAGGAACGGTCCCGGCATGTGGTCGATGGAGTCGCAGGTCGGCCCCCACAGCTCGAACGCGCTCATGGAGGCGTCGGCGTCGACTGCGCGGGAAACGAGACGCGAGGGATAGACGAAGCCGAGGTGGGCTGCGTCAAACAGCGTGCCGTAGGCGCCATCGTTGATGTAGAGGTGGCGGCCGCGGCGGGCGTCGACGCGCACGATCAGGCTCTCTGCTTCCGAAACGAGCGAGCGGCCCGGTTCGCACATCAGGCGTACGTCTTCGCGCACGGGGAGTTGCTCGATGCCTTCGCGGATCGCCTTCATGAAGGCGTCCATGGGGGCGGGCTCGCTGTTGGCGTAGCGCGAGGGGAAGCCGCCGCCGACATCAAGGCGGTCGAGGACGACACCGGCGTGGACGATCAGCTCGCGCACGGCCTTGAGGGCGTGGACGTAGGCGTCGGGCGTCGTGGTCTGTGAGCCGACGTGGAAGGTGATGCCGAGTTCTGCTGCAACCTGCCGGGTCTTGACCAGAAGCCTAGTCGCCGGTTCGCCGGCGATGCCGAACTTGTGCTCAAGGGGAATGAGCGAATTGATGGCAGGCACCGCGACGCGCACGTAGAGCTGCAGGTCGCGCGCGCTGCCGTCGGGACCGCTTGTCTCGTCGATGATCTTTTGCAGTTCGTCCTCGCTGTCGAGCGAGAACGATCGCACGCCCAGTTGGTAGGCGCGGCGGATGGCGCTGCGGGCCTTGACCGGATGCATGAAGTGCAATTCGGCATCGGGGATGGTCGCTGCGTCCTCGATCTCGGGCAACGAGGCGACATCGAAGTGACGGATGCCGGCACCGTAAAGCGCGCCGATCAGGAAGACGGACGAATTGGCCTTGTAGGCGTAGGCGATGTCGCCTTCGAAGTTCCGGGCAAACCAGCGCGCCGCGCGTCCCGCCGCATGCGGGCGCAGCGCCAGCACCGGTTTGTCAGGGCGGCGTGCGGCGATCAGCGCTGCAGCACTTCGGTATCTTTCCATCGCATCGGGCCTCCGGTACGTGAATGTGCCAACACTGGGCCGGCCCTTCTCGGGCGGACTGCGTCATCTTCAGAGCTCACGCTCAAGGCTCGGGCCGTTCCACTGTCGAGCTTGTTCGTCTCGGATCGGTTCATCCTGGCGGATAATGCCCGAAGCAGACCGCGGAACAGCGAAGGGACGGGGTAAATAAGGCCATACACTGCCGGCGTAAAGACCCTCTTCGAAAAAGAGATGTCGCACGACGCTCAAGAGGGACTGACGCTGGGCGGCGTCACGGCTTGGTTGCAGGGGCCGATTCACGTGAAACGGGCGCAGCAGTCGCTTCATCAGCGGAACTGGCCGATGCGGCACCGGGCTCCGGCCAGGCAGCGATCGTTATCATCGCCCAGTCCTGCGGCAGGGGGAGTTTCGTCGACCGCGCCGGCAACGGCTTGATGCGGCGGCCCCGGGTGCGGCGAAGCCGAGTCCGCCTGACGGGCTTGCCGGCCTTCTGGCGCTCCGCGGCGTCGGCCGCCAGAGCCCGGGCGATATGTTCTCGCCAATCGCCGAGCAGTGTGAAGGGCTGCAGTTCGAAGTCGTGGACGATGCCAGGCGGGGCGACGCGATCTCCCGCCATGCAGATGCCGATCACGGACTCGCGGCCCGGCTCTTCAATGCGCAGTCGGAAACCGTCACCGGCCGCGGGGACCGCCAGCGTGTTGGCGGGCTCGATCCGGTTGTCGTCCTGGAAGTCGCTTGGAAAGATTACGACGGCGTCGCCGCTGGCATCGACGGAGATGAGCGTCAGCCGGCAGGGGGCCGACGCGGAGGCATGAAGCGTGACCGCGTCGCCCTGGGCGTAACCCGGCTTCTGCGTCCAAAGCGACAGCCGCAGTTCAGTTGTTTCCCTTGGCGGGGTTGGCGGTGGGGGCGTTGCTGCGGCGGGCTCTACACCGGCCGCAGCGATCCGCGCCCGCAGAGCGTTGAATTCGTCGCGCGTCACGAGATCCTGTAGCAGGCGACGGGCGGCCGGCTGCAAATTGCCGTCGATGGCGAGGAGAGCGCCGGTGAGGCTCGCTGCCGATAAGCGAAGTTCGGCTGCCGCCTGCTCAAGGCCAAGGTCGCGGCGGTAGCGCTCGGCCAGCGCGACGACGGGCTCGAGACCGTCGATCGCGAGTTGGGGCGGGATGCCGGTTTCGCGCATCGCGAACTGGAAGGCGGTGTTATCGCGCTGCACCTGCCATCCGGCAGGCGCCACACTCCCAGGCCCTGCCGGGGTTTCGAAACCGGCCAGTCCGCCGCCGTGACAGGAAAGGCAACCGAGACCTGCGGTGGTGGCACCGGCCTGCGCGACTTCCGGAGAGACTGCCGAAGCATGCACGCTCGTGCGCGGGGTTCCGTCCCGGTTGTAGAGGGCAAAACCAGGCAAGCCATTTGGTAGTGCAAATATGACCCGTGTCTCAAGCAGCGGCCCCCCGGCGTGGTCCCTCGCCGTCCAGACCGGAAGCCGGTCGGGCGTCAAAGTCCTGGAGATCGTCCGGGCCGCACCGGTGACTTCGCTCTCGTCCACGCGATAGTCGTGGCGTGCGCTGCGGGCATCAGGCGCGATGCCGAAAGCAGTATCGAGGTCGCGCAGGGACGCGGGCAGCCCGGTCAGGCGCGCGTAGACGCCTTGATCCATCGCCCTGTCGGCAAGCCACCCCGCCCCGATCACGCGCCCGCTTGCTTCACCGGGCACGCCTGAAAGCGTCAGCGAACCGGCCGCGAGGCTCTCTAGCCAATGCCAATCGGCTTTACTCCAGCCGACGTCGGCGAGATCGAAACCGAGAAGAAGAGGCTCGTCCGCGAGCGGTTCGAGGCGCACCGGTGCTTTGGCGCGCGACATAAGATTGAGGAGCTTGGCTGCTGCCTGCCGGTAGGTTTCCAGGGCATCGGGGCCGTCACAGGGCAACGCCACCTGCGCCAGCGAAAGGTAGCGGCGGCGTTCGGCCGTAGTTGAATCGAGTTGCTGCAGATCCGCTTCGATAAGCCCACGCTGGTCGCGGTGAGCGCGGCTACCTGGCGCACAGGCCGAGGCGGCAGGCAGGGCTTCGATCCAGGCGCGGACGTCCGCGATTTCTTGCACCGTAGGCTCGGCGCCTGGCTTGAGATCGCGCAGCACGTCATAGGGCATGTGCCGCGTCACCATCGACACGGAGAGGGGAGAACCGTCGGGGTGCCCCGGGCGCACCAGATCGCGACGGCGGGCGAGCGCGTCGAGATCAAGAATGTTGGAAATGCCCGCTGCAGGCAGACGGCGCTGCAAGCGTCGCGCGTCATGACACCGGGCGCAGTGGCGGTCGAGCACGGCGAACGCTTTCGCGGCGCGCGCTTCGGTTGGCGCCAGGAGATCGCTGGCGGCGACCGGAGGCGGCTGTGCGGCAAGCGGAGCGGCTGAAACGATCAGAATAGCGGCGGCGACACCGAGCCGCCTCGAAGGTGACCGCAAGGCGGCGCGTCTCACGATCTGCAACTCCTCTTTGCGAGGGCACCCCTGTGCGCGTGTGCGCTGGCGCGACGACACGGCCTGACTCGCTGATCAGCATAGCGGCAAGCCGGCCGAATGCCTGTCGCCCGACCGCAACGTAGGTTAGCAAGCCCTGGCGAAGTTTAATTCGCACCGTTATGGAGCACAATTCAGTAATTTATAAACATTCTATAACAATTCATGAATATTAACGAATCGTCGTTACCTATAAATAAGAAGACAAATCGACTAACAGAAGGTTACGCTGTATAAAGTCAATAAATCAAATCAGCGCGAACCGGTTGGGGGGAATATGGATCTTCAGACTGCCAACACCTCGGACATACGTCTTTTGAATGTGACACGGGTCATGGCTTTCTTCTGTTTCGCCCTTGCAGGCCTCCTGCTGGTTGCCTCGCTCCAGGCGTCGCAAACCTCGAAATCCGGGGTTTCCACCAAAAGCGTCGCTGCCTCGCCCCATCTGACGCCCCGTACGCTCTGACAAGTTTTTCTCTGCCGACACTCCCACCCGAGACTGGGCCTCTTCAGGAAACCGAAGAGGCCCACTTTTTTTTTGGCCAACACTCGGCAAGCCGGTGTTGGGCTGGTTTGGCCAACACTCGGCAAGCCGGTGTTGGGCTGGTTTGGCCAACACTCGGCAAGCCGG
>JAHJQI010000219.1 GCA_018819265.1 Alphaproteobacteria bacterium | reverse complement strand
TTTAGCGGCGGATTCGCATCAAATTGTCCGGATCTCCGGACGGCCGCTTCGAAGCAAATTTCGTAAAATACCGATCTTGTTTTACGTTGCTCGCGGAAGGCCAGGGGACGGTCTTCTCAGCGGTTAACCATTTCCCGCCCCCGAATTCCGAGGCCGCCGCGCATCGTTTCGAATTCGTTTTTTTGTTCGAATTTGCATTTACCTTCGCGAAGAAATTTATTTTCTTAACGGCGTTCGCCCCTGCCTTTTGCTGGTTTGATGGGTTTCGGTGGCGATGTCAGCGCGGCCCACCCGTTTCAGTCGCGTAAATTGGCGTGCTGGAATGGGACCGGTTCGCGCATTTTGGTCAGCCATGCCTCCGATCCAGCTTCGCAAGTTGTGTTTTGCGTTGACGGTGACGGCGGCTCAAGCGTTCTTCACTGCGGCGGCAATCGAGGCCGGCGGGGTCACGCCCATCGAGACGTAGACGCTCATGAGGTTCTCGACACCGCCGGCTGCGGGTTTGATCCAGCTTTGTGGAACATAAAGAAGGGCGCCGCCAACCGGAACCGGGGCCGAGGGGATGAGCACGCCGAGATAGGCCTCGCTGCCGATCATCACCGGTTGGCTGGAGGGCAGCAGGTCGAGCACGGCCGCGCCCGTCTCGCCGCCGAAGAAGCACCAGACCGCACTCATATTGGCAACGTCGCTATCGCCTTTCTGATCGAGGAGAGAGGTGAAGCGCTTGGTCAGGCCGTAGAGGTTGGAGACGACGGGGATCCGATTGAGCGTGCCTTCCAGCAGCGAGACGAACCAGGGGCCGAGCCGGGTTTCCAGCAACAGCCCGAGCGCGTAGATCGTCACCAGCAGGATGACGATGCCGATGATGTAGGGCGCGGGCGAAGATTCGTTGATACTCAAGCCGATTGCCGCGAGCTGGCGGCCAAACCAGCTGCCGGGGCCGACGTATTGATTGAGCAACGCGGCCAGCCACGCCACGACGAAAACCGTCAACGCGATCGGCAGGAGGGCGAGAAGGCCGGCGAGGAAAACACGGGTCGTATGGCTCACGGGCGGTGCTCCCAGGTGTTGGTGAGGGCGTGGCCGCAGGATTGGCGGCGCGTTCGCAAGGGAGCTTAGCGGAGGCGGGCTGACGCGCAAGGTCGGGGGATTTTGGGCGGGGGAGCGGAGCCACCCTGAACGACCGGGCAGACTTCTGACACTTCTAACCGGGAGCATTCCTGACACTATGCTTCATCATTGTTATCCGGTTTCGCCGTTGAGCGCAGCCGCGCACGCGGCGGAGCGAAGCAAGTCGGGCGGATTGGAAATGGCGGAGCTTGTAGGGCGCATTGGCGCAGCGTAATGCGCCGCTATGAACGCAACGGTTGCGACTGCCAATGGTGGATTACGCTTCGCTAATCCACCCTACAAGGGACCACGGGAAGCAAGTCGGGCGGATTCATAAAGAAGGAACATGTAGGGTGCATTAGCGTAGCGTAATGCGCCGCTATGAACGCAACGGTTGCGACTGCCAACGGTGCGTTACGCTTCGCTAACGCACCCTACAAGGGACCACGGGAAGCAAGTAGGGCGGATTCATAAAGAAGGAACATGTAGGGCGCATTAGCGTAGCGTAATGCGCCGCTATGAACGCAACGGTTGCGACTGCCAATGGTGGATTACGCTTCGCTAATCCACCCTACACCCTCTTCGCCTAGCCCGGCGAGATTATCGTTTGCGTAGCGTAATGCGCCGCTATGAACGCAACGGTTGCGACTGCCAACGGTGGATTACGCTTCGCTAATCCACCCTACATCTCGCCCTTACCCCGGCGAGATCATCTTCTCGGGTCGCACGATGGCGTCGAAGTCGGCGGCGGGGATGCCGTCGGCAATGGCTTCCTCGCGTAAGGTCGTGCCGTTCTTGTGGGCGGTCTTGGCGATTCTGGCGGCGCGGTCGTAGCCGTATTTTTCCTTCAGCGGTGTCACCAGCATCAGCGAGTTCTTCAATCCGGCCTCGATGTTCTCAAGGCGCGGTTCGATGCCGACGACGCAGTTGTCGGTGAACGAGTTGGCAGCATCTGCGAGCAGGCGCACGGACTGCAGGAAGTTGTAGGCCATCATCGGATTGTAGACGTTGAGTTCGAAGTGGCCCTGGCTGCCGGCGAACGACAGGCCGGCGTTGTTGCCGTGGATGTGAGCGCAGACCTGGGTCATGGCTTCGCACTGGGTCGGGTTGACCTTGCCCGGCATGATGGAGGAGCCGGGTTCGTTTTCGGGCAGCGCCAGTTCGCCGAGGCCGGAGCGCGGGCCGGAGCCGAGGAAGCGGATGTCGTTGGCGATCTTGAAGCAGCTCATGGCGACCGTGTGAATCGCGCCGTGCGTCATGACCATCGCGTCGTGGGCGGCGAGCGCCTCGAACTTGTTCGGCGCGCTGGTGAAGGGGAGCCCGGTGATGCTGGCGATCTCTTCGGCGACCCGTTCCGCAAATCCGACAGGGGCTGCAAGCCCGGTGCCGACGGCGGTGCCGCCCTGGGCGAGTTCCATCAGCTTCGGCAGCGTCATCTCGATGTGCTCGATGCCGTTGTCGAGTTGCCGGGCGTAGCCGGAGAACTCCTGGCCGAGCGTGAGGGGCGTCGCGTCCTGGGTGTGGGTGCGGCCGATCTTGATGATGCCCTTCCAGGCCTGCGCCTTGTCGTTCAGCGCGTTGCGGAGCTTCTGCAGCGCGGGAATGAGGCGGTGATGGATTTCCTCGGCGCAGGCGATGTGCATGGCGGTCGGGAAGGTGTCGTTCGACGACTGGCTCATGTTGCAATGGTCGTTGGGGTGGATCGGCGACTTGGAGCCCATTTCGCCGCCGAGCATCTCGATCGCGCGGTTGGAGATCACCTCGTTGGCGTTCATGTTGGACTGCGTGCCGGAGCCGGTCTGCCAGACGACGAGGGGGAAGTGGTCGTCGAGCTTGCCCTCGACGACCTCTTGGGCGGCCTTGACGATGGCCTGGCCGAGCTTTTCGTCGAGCTTGCCGAGCGCCATGTTGGTTTCGGCGGCCGCGCGTTTGACGATGCCGAGCGCGCGGACAATCGGGGCGGGCTGCTTTTCCCAGCCGATTTTGAAGTTGCCGAGCGAGCGCTGCGCCTGTGCGCCCCAGTATCTGTCGGTGGCAACCTCGATGGGTCCGAAGGTGTCGGTCTCGGTGCGGGTCGGTTTGGCGGCGGTCATCGGTGCCCTCGTTTTTTGTTGCTCAACACTTTGATGCTCAACATTGGGCAAGCCCATGTTGATGCCGGCAAGCCGGTGTTGAAGCTAAATGTTGCTCAACACTCGGTAAGCCGGTGTTGAAGCAGGATGTTTGCTCAACACTCGGCAAGCCGGTGTTGAAGCAGGATGCCCCCAGGTGTCGGAGAAACCTGAAGCCATGTCGGTCAATTGATGGCGTTGTCTTACACCGCGGAAGCGCGATCGCGCCACCGGCGAGAGAGTCCGCTTTGGTCGTAGTTGGGACGCGATTGGTTCTCCCTCTGCCGTTTTCTACTGGGAGAAGGCAGCGGGTGGCGGACCGGTGGTCGCTGTCCTACTTCTTGCGGAAGGCGTCGAGGCTGACGATTTCGGCGCCGGCGGGTTCGGCTTCCGATTCGTTATCGGCCTGGTTTGCCGTTTCGGCAACCTGTTCGGACCTGGCGGCTGCGGGGTGGGGAATCTCCGACTGGTGGTCTTCGACGGGTTCGCCGTTGCGACGCGCCAGATGCGAGATGGTGGAGGGTTCGCCGGGAAAATGTCCTGAACGCAGGCCATGATCGGTGTCGGCGAAGTTCTGGTCGAGCGACGACACCGACAGGTCGACCGCGTCGGCGTTGAACTCGGGGTCCTCGAACTGCAGGCCGTAGCGGACGGACGGGTCGAAGAAGACCTTGATGGCGGCGAACGGCACGACGACGCGCTCGGGGATGCCGTCGAAGGTCAGCTTCACTTCGAAGCGTTCTTCGCCAACGGACAGATCCCAGAAGCGGTGCTGCAGTACGATCGTCATCTCGCTTGGATACTTTTCGCGCAGGCGCTTGGAAATCGAGACGCCTGGGGAATTGGTGTCGAACGAGATGTAGAAATGGTGCTCGCCGGGAAGCCCGGTCTTGGCAGTGCGCTGCAGAACCGTGCGGACAAGGCCGCGCATGGCATCCTGGGACAGCACCTCGTAGTCGATCTTGGACTCGCTCGTCATCCTGTCCCGCGTCTTCGTGGGAACCCGCCGGTCCCGGTCACTTCGGTCATCAACTCAAGGCCCTGTCGTCGATCTCGCCATACACTCTTCGACGATACCGGGGGTTCCGGTCAAGTCGAAGTGGAGGGCTTCTGTTGCCCGGCGCCCTCCGAACCGCGCCTTACCCTGCTAGGGGCAAGGGCTTAAGTTTAGGCACAGACACCGCATTACGCAGCGACTGCAACCTCAGCATAGTTGTCATTTGCAACTACTCTGGTGGCCCGATGACGGCGGTACCATGCCGAGCAAAAGCTAAACCCTTTACACCCTCGTCGATCCTATTTCGCCCCCATCAGATACCCGCCGGACCGCTTCCGGTGCCAAGGCACGGGAATATGCGACGGGCATATGGTGGAGGCGCCGGGTACCGCCCCCGGGTCCGAATGGCTTATTACGGCCGCGTTTATCGCCATAGCCGGCGAACCGGCAACCTCAATATATGTCGGGGGCCGTTGAAAAAAAAGTGCCGTCTTGCGAATGGGTTGGGGGTTCGTCCTTGAGGCAACTGTTTTTGTCGCGGCGGCGGTCGCCGCGGAGGGGGCGGAAGGCAGCGCTTTTGTACTCGACACCCGGCAAGCCGGTGTGGTTTTGGTGCCCAACACTCGGCAAGCCGGTGTGGTTTTGGTGCTCAACACTCGGCAAGCCGGTGTGGTTTTGGTGCTCAACACTCGGCAAGCCGGTGTTGGGGTTAGTCCTCACCGGTCGTCGTGATGTGCAGTACACGGCCGCAGTGCTTGCAGTGGACGGCGTCCGCGTCGTGGCGGGTGAGGCCGCAGTCCGGGCACTCGTAGATGGTCCTTACGGGGCGCACGACGCTCTGGATGAGGCGCAGGAACAATGCCACCCCAAGCAAAAGGATCATCACGGAGAGGAGCCGCCCGCCGGTGCCATGAAGCGTGATATCGCCGAAACCGGTGGTCGTCAGGGCGGTAACCGTGAAATAGAGCGCGTCGATATAGTTGGAGATGCCGGGGTTGGTGGTGTGCTGCGAGACATAGACCACCGCGGTCATGATGAAGACAAACACCAACAGATTGATCGCGGACTGGAACACCTCTTCGTTGCGGCGGAAGAAGCCGAATTCCTGGCGCAGGTCGGCGAGCACGCGATAGGAACGCAGCAGCCGCAATGCGCGCAGCACGCGCAGGAACAGGAAGTTGCCGAGGAATAACGGCGCCAGCAGGCTGACGATAACGACGATATCGGCCCAGGTTGCAAAGTGCATAAGGAAGCGGCGGCGGTCGTAGGCGATCCACCATCGCACCCCGACGTCGAGGGCGATCACCACGGCGATAAGGGCATCGGCGAAAAGAACCCAGGTTTCGGTCTCGAATGCCGAAGTGACGATAAAGAACAGGATCGTGAAGGCATCGAAGGCCAGAATCGCATAGCGGAAATTCCGCGAGGAGGGTTCGTGGCCGTGATAAAGGCCGCGGAGGTGTGTTTGCCAGGTGGTCGTTGGTGCGTTTGTGTCGTCGTGCGAAGCCATGCGGTGGAGCCCATTGTCAGCCTGTCCAGGTACTGGTGTCGAAATTGCGAGGGATCATGTCAACCGCAACGATCAATCCTTTGAGTGCAGCGGCTCCTCTCTACCGCCCCGAGACGGGCTGGCCGCCGCTGCGGGCCTGCCTGATGACGATACTCGTTCTCGGCGTGGCCGCCATACTTGGACTGACGTTCTTCCTTGGGATAGGGACGCTGGTCGATCCGGCGCGGAACTGGTTCGAGGACGACGCGGCCATGCCGCAATGGGTCATGCTGGCCGGCCAGCTGGTCATGCAGACCGCTTCGGTGCTGTTGATCTGGTGGGTGGCGGGATGGTTTCGCAGCGACCGTAGAGCGGCGCTGGCGCTGCGCCCCGTGCCGGGCGGCGCTTCGACCATCGCGAAAGCGTTCTTGTTGCTGTCGGTGATCTCCGGGGCGTTCACGATTTTCGCGCTGACGTTTGCGAGCGAAGACATCCTGAGCGACCTTGCACCGATGTGGCCGTTGATGAAGGGCGAGTTCTGGTGGCTGATGGCGCTCGTTGCCGTCATCGGCGCGCCCTTGTCAGAGGAGATCGTGTTCCGCGGCTTTCTGCAGTCGGCGCTGGCGAAATCACCGCTGGGGTTCTGGGGGGCGGCGATCATCACCAACTCGGCGTGGACGGCGCTGCATGCCGGCTATACGACCACTGGCCTGACGGATGTGTTCATCGCAGGGCTGGTGTTCACATGGGCTCTGTGGCGGACCGGCAGCCTGTGGGTGCCGATTATCTGCCACGGACTTTATAACGGGCTTATCTTCGCGGTGCTGTCGGTGATGGACATGCCGGAAGGATTGCCGGGGCTGCCGGCCTGACGGGATCTGGCGAGCCCCTGCGGCATCGGTGGGCACACGCGAATCGGACTATAGGATTACTCCATGCAGCAATACCTGGACCTGATGGCGCGGGTTCGCGATACGGGCGCGCGCAAGACCGACAGAACGGGGACCGGCACGCTCAGCGTGTTCGGCCACCAGATGCGCTTCGACCTCGCCGACGGATTTCCGATGGTGACGACAAAGAAGCTGCACCTGAAATCGATCATCCACGAGCTGATCTGGTTCCTCAACGGCGATACCAACGTCGATTATCTGCGCCGCAACGGCGTCACCATCTGGGACGAATGGGCCGACGAGCACGGCGATCTCGGCCCGGTCTACGGAAAGCAATGGCGATCCTGGGCGACGCTCGATGGCGCGGCGGTCGACCAGATCAGCGAAGTGATCGAGACTTTGCAGCGCGATCCCGACAGCCGGCGGATAATCGTGTCGGCCTGGAACCCGGCGGACATCCCCGACATGGCGCTGGCGCCGTGCCATTGCCTGTTCCAGTTCTACGTCGCCGACGGGCGGCTTTCGTGCCAGCTCTACCAGCGTTCGGCGGACGTGTTCCTGGGCGTGCCGTTCAACATCGCATCGTATGCGCTATTGACGCTGATGGTGGCGCAGGTGACGGGGTTGAAGCCGGGCGAGTTCATCCACACGTTGGGTGATGCGCACCTCTATCTCAATCACCTGGAACAGGCCGAGGTGCAGCTTTCCCGGATGCCGCGGGCATTGCCGCAGATGCGGCTCAAAGGGGATGTGACGTCGATCTTCGGCTTCCGCTACGAGGATTTCGAGCTGACGGGCTACGATCCGCATCCCCACATCAAGGCGCCGGTGGCGGTTTGATAGCCATCAGCGAAGCGATGAACAGATACGATGACAAACACGAGTTCACCAACGTCCCCGGCCCTGGATGCACCGGCTGAGGCAGCGCGCGGCGGAGAAATCGCGGTCACTTTCGTGGTGGCGGTGGCCGAAAACGGCGTGATCGGGCGCAATGGCGACTTGCCGTGGCGGTTGTCTTCGGATCTCAAGATGTTCCGACGCCTGACGATGGGAAAACCGATCATCATGGGGCGGCAGACCTGGGATTCGCTGCCCAAGCGCCCACTCGACGGCCGCGAAAATATCGTCGTCACGCGGAATGAACTTTTTGAGGCCGAGGGCGCTCATGTCGTCCTCGATCCCGTCAACGCGTTACGGTTGGCGCGTGATTATGCGCAGAAAAGCGGGGTCGGCGAAATTGCCGTGATCGGCGGCGCGGCGATCTACGAGGCGCTGCTCCCGCAAGCCCACCGGATGTACTGGACGGCGGTGCACGGATCACCCGATGGGGATACAACCTTTCCCAAATTCGACCTTGCGGGCTGGCGGATTGTCAGCGAAGACCCCATATCGCGAGGGCCGAACGATCAATTCGCGGCGACGCTGCGGGTTCTGGAGCGGCCGGCCGGCGCGCAGGATTAGGCCCGCCGATCCGGTCCCAACAGCCGCTGCGTACACTTGAAGCCGGCGCGTAACGCACCAAATGGCTGATCAGCGGTTTGCGGTCGGGCCGCATTGGCCTATAAGCGCATCAAGCGCGGTCCGGTTCCGTCCTGGAGCCTGGACACTCGTCGGTACGACGGCAGCGATGAATCTGCCGGGTGTGCCAGAAAATTCTTCCGAAAAATCGAGGCGAGACTTCACGTATGCCCTGGAACAATCAGAATGGCGGCGGCGGCTGGAAAAGCGGCGGCGGTGGCGGCGGTGGCCCTTGGGGTCAAGGTGGCGGTGGCCATCAGGGCGGTGGCGGCCAGCAGCCCGACCTGGAGGAAATCCTCAAGCGTAGCCAGGACCGCATGAAGCAGGTCATGCCGTCGGGCGGTCTGCCGGGGTCGATGATCTTCCTGCTTGCCATCGGCATTCTGGCCGCGGCCATTGCGTATGCGAGTGTGTTCACGGTCAAGCCGGACGAACTCGGTGTCGTGTTGCGCTTCGGCAAATACGACCGCCAGGTGCCGCCGGGGCTGCACTTCAAATGGCCGGACCCGATCGAGGAGGTCATCAAGCCGAGCGTCACGCGGGAAAACCGTATCGAAGTCGGCATCCAGTCTTCGCAGGGTGTGCGGGGTGGCCTGACCCGGGACGTCCCGCAGGAAAGCCTGATGCTGACAGGCGATGAGAACATCGTCGATGTCGACTTCGTGGTCGTATGGCGGATCCAGTCCGAAGAGACCGACGCAAAGACCGGTCAGGCGGGGGTCGAGAAATTCCTGTTCAATATCCAGAATCCGGAGACGACCGTGAAAGATGTCGCCGAGAGCGCGATGCGGGAAGTCGTCGGCAAGAACGATATCCAGCCGATCCTCACCGCCGACCGGCAGAAAACCGAAACAGCGGTTCGCGACCTGATGCAGCAGACGCTCGACAGTTACAATTCCGGCATCAGGATCGTGCGCGTGCAGATGCAGAAAGTCGACCCGCCGGGCAAGGTCATCGATGCTTTCCGAGATGTGCAGGCGGCAAAGGCCGACCAGGAGCGCATCCAGAACGAAGCGCGCGGATACGCCAACAAGATCGTGCCGGAGGCGCGCGGTGAAGCCGAGCGAATTCTGCAGGCCGCCGAAGGCTACAAGCAGCAGACCGTGCAGGAAGCCCTCGGGCAGGCGTCGCGCTTCGAGCAGGTCTACACGGAATACGCCAAAGCGCCGGAAGTGACGCGCAAGCGCATGTTCCTCGAGACGATGGAGCGGGTCTTCAAGGACACTGACAAGATCATCCTCGATTCGAATGGCAAGAACGGAGGGTCGGGCGTGGTGCCCTACCTGCCGCTCGACCAGCTTCGCAATCGGCCAGATGCCACCAGCGGAGGTCGTTAGAATGCGCACGTTTTCCGCAATCGTCGTCGTTATTCTCGGACTGGCCGCTGCCGGCCTGTATATGTCCGCCTACATGGTCCGTCAGACGGAGCAGGCGATCCTCTTGCAGTTCGGCGAAGTCAAAAACGTCATCAACGAATATGAACTCGACAGCCAGGGCCGCTTTGTCAACGATGCCGGGCTCAACTGGAAGATTCCGGTGGTTCAGGAGGTCGTCTATTACGACAAGCGGGTACTCGATCTGGATTCCCAGCCGCTCGAAGTCATCGTCTCGGACCAGAAGCGGCTCGTGGTCGATGCGTTCCTGCGCTACCGCATCACCAATCCGCTGAAGTTCTACCAGACCGTAAGGAACGAGATGATCGCGCGGCAGCGACTCGGCAACGTGCTTGAAGCCTCCGTGCGCAGCGTCCTCGGTGCGGCGACGTTCCAGGATGTGGTACGCGACAAGCGCGAAGCCTTGATGGGAACTATTCGCGATCAGGTGAACAGGGAAGCGGAGACGCTTGGCGTCAACGTCATCGACGTGCGCATCAAACGGGCGGATCTTCCGGAGGCCAACTCGGAAGCGATCTACCGGCGCATGCAGACCGAGCGCGAACGGGAAGCCACCGAAATCCGCTCCGAGGGTAATGCTGCTGCTAACCGCATCCGCGCGACCGCGGACCGCGAGGCGACCGTCATCAAGGCCGAAGCAACGCGTAAGTCAGAGCAAATGCGAGGTGAAGGCGATGCCGAACGCAACCGGGTCTTCGCCGAAGCTTTCGGCAAGGACCCCGAGTTCTTCGCGTTCTACCGCTCGATGCAGGCCTACGAAGCCGGTCTAGGTTCCAAGGACACCCGGCTCGTCATCACTCCGGACACGGAGTTCTTCCGGTTCTTCAACAATCCTGGCGGGACGACCTCGCCGGCCAACTGAAGCCTTCGCGAGGACGGGGCCGCAGCAAAACTGCGGTCCCGTTTGGCGTTGAGGACAGAGATCGCGTTGCCGACTTCTTCGCCGAAGGGTGCTCGAATGCAGGATCTTCTCGTTGCGCTCGGACTGGTCCTGGTGATCGAAGGGCTGGTGTGGGCGGTTGCACCCGATACGGGCCGGCGGCTTCTCGAACTTGCCTCGCAAACGCCGAAGAGTTCCCTGCAGATGGCGGGATGGGCCGCTGTCGTCGTCGGTGTCGGAATCGTTTGGCTGCTTCGCGGTTAGGTTTTGGGCGCGGACAGGTCTCGGGCGGGACGGGTCCAGGACGGGGCCTGGAACTGAAGCTGGGCCAAGACTTCGGACGGTCCGCCGGTCGGATCGGTAACGGTGCGCTCTTGACGGAGTGCGCGCGGCGCGCTTCGTGTCTCTATACTACGCGATCAACGCATGGCCGCTGATGGCCGCCTGTCCCGGAGACGATTTTGATGCTCTATGCCCTTCGACACACCCCCGCCGCGCTCATCGCTGCGGCACTGGCTGTGACGGCGACCGTGGCCATGTTCGAGGCTCCAGAGGCTCTCGCGCAGCGCGTTCAGTCGCGGGGGCCGCAAAGCGTTTCGCCAATCGCCAAGGTGCTGATCCCGGCGGTCGTCAACGTCTCGACGAGCCAGGTTTCGAAGGGGCCCAAGGGCGTTCCGCTCCCCGATGTGCCGGATGGGGCGCCATTCGAGAAGTTCTTCGATGATTTCTTCGACCAGGACGGCTCCGGCATCGGGCGCAAAGTTTCGTCTCTGGGATCCGGCTTCGTCATCGACGGCAAGGAAGGGCTGATCGTCACCAACAATCACGTTATTGCCGATGCGGACGAAATCTATGTGAACTTTTTCGACGGTTCAAAGCTGAAGGTCGAAAAGATCATCGGCAGGGATGCGAAGACCGATCTGGCGCTGCTCAAGGTGGCGCCGAAGAAGCCGCTGGCGCAGGTCAAGTTCGGTTCTTCGGAAACGATGGAAGTCGGCGACTGGGTGATGGCGATCGGAAATCCGTTCGGGCTCGGCGGCTCGGTGACGGTCGGCATAATCTCGGCAAAGGAGCGGGATATCAATTCAGGACCCTACGACGATTTTCTGCAGACGGATGCAGCCATCAACAAGGGCAACTCAGGCGGTCCGCTGTTCAACATGGACGGTGATGTGATCGGCGTGAACACGGCGATCATTTCGCCGACGGGCGGCTCGATCGGGATCGGTTTTGCGGTTCCCTCCGATACCGCGCTCAACGTCATCGCCCAGCTTCGCGAATATGGCGAGACGCGGCGGGGCTGGCTCGGCGTGCGCATCCAATCGATCAGCGAAGACATTGCCTCAACGCTTGGCGTCGAGGAGAACAAGGGTGCGCTTGTCGCGGCTGTCGAACCGGACAGTCCGGCGGCCAAGTCCGGCATCGCGAGCGGCGACGTGATCCTGAAATTCGACGGCAAAGACGTCATGACAATGCGCGGACTGCCGCGGATCGTGGCGCAGACGCCGATCGGCAAGAAGGTGCCGGTTGAAATCCTGCGGGACGGCAAGACGCAGAGCCTGGACGTCGAGATCGGCCGCCTGGTCGAGCCCGAGGAGGGTGAAGAGGCCAAAGGTCCAGCGGATAGCGGGAACGGCGGCCAACCCGACGAGGACCGGGATGGTGCGCCCGCCGGCGGTGCCGGCATTGCCGGGCTTGGGGTGGCGCCGATCAGCGACGAACTGCGCGAGAAGTACAATCTCGGGGCGAAGTCGGAGGGCCTCGTCGTTACGCTCGTCGAACCCGATAGCCCTGCTGCGAAGAAGAACGTCAATGAGGGCGACGTCATCGTCGAGGTGGCGCAGGACAAGGTGGCGACGACCGAAGAAATGTTGGCGGCCGTGGACAAGGTGCGCAGAAGCGGGCGCAAGGCGGTGCTGCTGCGGATCGAAACGGCCAACGGAGACATGCGCTTCGTCGCCGTGCCGCTCGAGTAGGGCGGTGCGCCGGCGGTCAGGCAAGAGGTTGCGGGATGGCCGAACAGCAGGGATATTTCGAAGCCTTCACACGCTCTTTCGTGCCGGTGCACCGGGAGGGTCACAAGTTTCTCGCAATCGGCGCAGCGGTCACGCTCGTGGCGTTTCTGCTGTCGTCGACTCTGGGCGTACTTGCGGCGATGGCGACTTTCTACGTCGGCTATTTCTTCCGTGATCCCGACCGGGTGACGCAATTGCGCGAAGGACTCGTCATTGCCGCGGCCGACGGCGAAGTCGCCGACATCGAAGAAGTTCTGCCGCCCTCCGAACTCGATATCAAAGGCGGAAAAAGGTTCCGTATCGTCACCCACCTGTCGCCATTCGACGTGCACATCAACCGGGCGCCGGTGGCGGGGCGGGTGTCACGGTCGGTCTACGTGCCGGGGGCCTTCGTCAATCCGACCACCGACAAGGAAAGCGAAGACAACGAGCGGCGGGCGACGGTCATTACCACTCCGGACGAGACCGAGTATGTGGTGGTGCAGATTGCGGGGATGATTTCGCGGCGCATCGTTGCGTTCGTGCACGAGGGCGACAACGTCGGTGCCGGTCAGCGCATCGGGCTCATCCGCTTCGGCAGCCGGGTCGATGTGTATCTGGCGCCAGGGGCTATCCCGCGCGTTTCCGTCGGGCAGAGAATGGTGGCCGGAGAGACAGTGCTCGCCGATCTCAAAGCCACCGAACCGGAGCGGGAAGCCCGCCGCAGTTGACCGCGGCAGCTTCTCGACCACTCGACTTCATGCCTTGGTGCGCTGGGTCAGGCGGTCGCGCAACGATCGCAAAGCCTGGCTGCTGTTGAGTGAATTGCCGTCTGCAGCTGCCCGAACCGGTTCGGGCGCGACAGCCGAGCGGCGCAGGCTCGGTGCGGGACGAGACGCGGCGGCGCTGGCGGGCTCGCGGCGGAGCTGTGGAGCATGACGTGACGGCTGGCTGCCCGCAGGCTGCATGCGCGGAGCCGCATGTTGAGGGAGTAGTGCGTTGTGCGATGCGGCCTGCTCGCCTGGCAACTCGCCATGGACGTCGGCGGGGGTTGCCGTGAATTCTTCGGGGTCATTGCCGGAATTACGCCAGCGCTCGACAAGGTGCTCGAGGAACGATTCATCGCTGTCACACGTCTGCCAGCGTTCCGAGAAGCGGGCGGTCGAGGATCGCGGCAGGCAATCTTTCGGAAGGTCGGCGAACTTGATGCGCACGGGCAGCGATACGCCGTCGCCGAAGGCAATGGCTTCGCGCTGGCCGAGTGCGGGCAGGAAATCGAGCAGTCCCGAACCCGTGTCGGAGACAGCCGACTGGACGATCGCCTGGTCCCTGTCGTTCGACATGCGCAACGCGAATACGGTGTTGCACTGGGACAGGATCGTCGGGTCGATTTCAGCCGGGCGCTGGGTGACGATGCATAGCGAGGCGCCGTACTTACGGCCTTCCTTGGCAATCTTCGCGATGGCCCGCTTGCACGGGCCGAAGCCGGCTTCGCTGGACGCCGGCACGTAGCGGTGGGCTTCTTCGCAGACGAGCGTAACCGGTACCTTGCCCTCGCCCCACACGGCAAAGTCGAAGGTCATGCGGCAGAGAACCGAGACGACGACGTTGACGATTTCCGGCGGCAGGCCGGTCAATTCGAGGATGGTGATCGGCTTGTTGTTGACAGGCACGCGGAAGATGCGGCCCAGGATCTGGGCCATGCCGTCGTAGACGGTGAGGGACCCGAACATGAACGCATAACGGGCGTCCTGCGTGATCTGTTCGATGCGCGATTTGAGATTGCGATAAGGCGAGAGGTCGCGCTTGTTCTCCAGCTTGCCCATGCGATCGTCGATGATCGAGGTGAGATCGGAGATGCGGTAGGGAACCGGCGTGTCGACGGTATAGCGGCCGGCGTCGTTCGGATTGCGCCGCAGGCGCCCGTTCTGTTCAGCCCCGCTGCGGCTTGCCGCATACTTGGCCTTGGCGATCGGAATCAGTTCCTGCAGGATCTCTATCTCGGCCTTGCGTTCGGGATCGGCGATGAGGACTTCGATGATCTCTTCGAAGGTCAGAAGCCAGAACGGCAACTGCATGTTGCGCGGGCTGATGACTTCGCCCCATTCCTTGAAGGCGGTCGCATATTCGTTGTGCGGATCGAGCAGCACGATATGGGCTGCGGGGTTTTCGTTCAGGATCGAGCGCAGGATGAGTGCGGTCGTGCAGGACTTGCCGGTGCCGGTCGTGCCCAGGATGGCGAAGTGCTTGCCGAGGAGATCGTCGACGCGGATGCGTGCGGGAATCGACGAATCCTGGCGCAGGGTGCCGACGCTGACGCTTTTGTGATCGGTACCGCAGAAGGCAAGACGCAGTTCAGACTTGCCGGCAACGCGTACCCGGTCGCCAAGCGCCGGGTAAATGGTGACGCCACGATTGAAGCTGAAACCGCCGTCTTCGAGACGCCAGAGTTCTCCAACCAGACCGAGTTCGGCGATCCAGATTTCCGATTCGCCCTCGCGCTGTGCCGGCACGGGGACGCTCAACGCAGAGACGATGGCCAGGACGATCGTCGTTGCGGTATCGATCGCCAGAAGCGTGCCCATTTCAGGACGTTGCGACATGGCGCGGGCGGCGCTGTCCTGAGCCCCGTCGAGAAGGACGATGGCCTTCGAGCCCGTGACGGACACGATGCGGCCAATCGAGTGATCCCTCGACAGCATCTGGACTTTTTCCTCGAGCGACATCTCTTCATTCATCGAACTGTCTCATCCGTTACGTTGGCACGGTTCAAAGTACGGTGTCGCGCGCGTGCGCCGTGGACACGTGGTTGCGGGAAGGCAAAAGGATGACGACTTCGGTGCCGACATCCTTCTGGCTTCGAATTTCAAGCTCGCCGCCGTGGAGTTCGACCAGCGATTTGGCGATCGGCAGTCCGAGTCCGGTGCCTTCGCGCCAGCGCGTGCGCGAACCGTCGACCTGGCCGAAGGGCTGCTGGGCGATCTGGAGTTCATCCGGCGTCATGCCGATGCCGGTGTCGCGGATGAAGATGGCAACAGCATCATCGTTGACCGGGGCCGCTTCGACTTTGACCATTCCGCCGGGGCGGGTGAACTTGACCGCGTTCGAAAGGATGTTGGCGAAGGCCTGATCGAGCTTGCTCCGGTCGCCGCGGATTTCGGGAATGTCACTTGGAAAATTGCCGATCAGTTCGATCTGGGCGGCTGTGGCTTGGCTGCGCATCTCGTCGATCTGAGCCTGCAGGATCTCTTTCACGTCGAGTTCGCTGGCTTCGAGGGTGTAGCGGCCGCTTTGGATCTTCGAAATGTCGAGGATGTCGTTGATGACCGTCAGGAGGTGAATGGCGGCGTCGTGGATGAGGTTGGCATATTCGACGACTTCCTCATTCTGCACCTGGCGCAGGTCCTGCTCGGCGAGAATCTTCGAGAAACCGATCACGGTGTTGAGCGGCGTCCTGAGTTCGTGGCTCATGTTCGAGATGAATTCGGACTTCACCTTGTTGGCGAGTTCCGACTCCAGCCGGGCCGTCTGCTCGGCGGCGCGGGTGCGCTGGCGCAATACTGCGTCCGCCAAAAGCGACGAATATTCGCCCATCAAGGAATTTGTCTTCTGTGACCCGAATGCGCCGCTGATCATTTCTTTTTTCGAAGCTGTTAAGATTTGGATACAGCGAAGGATAGTATTGAAGCGATAATCTCAAGTTAACGATGCCGCGACAGGTTGCGCCGAATTGCTGCTTTAACTCGAATTCGAGCGAGAAGCGGACTTGGACACGGCCGATCCATTGCAATCGATACAGCCGCAGCGTGCGGAAAACAAACGGATCGAATAGCGTAGCTCCGGCAATTTGTTGACGAAATGTCTACGCTAAGAAAAAAAGGTCTTATTGGCGTTCGAGATTCAAAGCCGCCTGAGACCTGCACCCGGAACTGCAGCGTTTGCTCGAAAGCGCTTTACGAATTTGAGAAGTCGTCGAACCGCAGCCCGTATATCAGGGGCGATTTGCAAAAAAGCGGGCGTGGCAAGGTGTGACTGCGCGATCGGGAAGATCTTTCGCCGAAGCTACCGAGTCGATTTCACGGATTACCCTGACAAGTGCAGACGCAACGTTGGCGAGTCCCGGTTCGGTGGCGACGTCATCGCGGATATAGCAAAGCGTTTCGCGGACCGTCTGAAGGTCGATGCGGGGCGATCTTTGAACTCGTCTCAAGCGCAGCATGGCGGTCGGTACTCATGTCTTTATGAAACGTAAACACACGTCACAATTTCATTGCAAGAAGCTGGCCCGCCCGCAACCCGTTTTTTCCGTGAAGCCGTCCCGCAATGGGACAAAGAATATCGAATTGATGTCCATGCTCGCGAAGCCGGCGTTTACCGGTCCCGTTTAGTTTGATCGGACGGGTGGAGGCAGGCTGAAACAACCAATGCTCGCGGATCTGGAAAACCGGGTGTCGCGGGCGCAAAGAGTTGGGACGCCATCGCTTCCGTTACACGCCGGAGCGCCGCGATAAACGACGTGCGCCAGGCTGGTGGAGAGCAGAATGGCGCAAAACGACAATCCCAAAATCCTGATCATCGTCGAGAATCTGACTGTGCCGCTGGACCGCAGGGTCTGGCAGGAGGCGCAGAGCCTGCGCGAAGCGGGATATACGGTCTCGGTGATCTGTCCCAAGGGCGGCAAGTATACCGCGGCCTACGAGTTGCTCGACGGGGTGCATGTGTTCCGCCATCCGTTGCCGCTGGAAGCCGAGGGGGGGGCCGGCTATGCCATCGAATACGCGTCGGCAATCTTCTGGGAATTCGTCCTTTCGGTTCGGGCCTATTTCAAGGTCGGATTCGACGTCGTGCAGGCTTGCAATCCGCCCGACCTGATCTTCACGGTCGGTGCATTCTGGAAATACCTTTTCGGAAAGCCGTTCGTATTCGACCACCACGATATCAATCCGGAACTTTTTGAAGCGAAATTCGGCAAGCGGGGCTTCTTCCACTCGCTGCTCGGGGTGTTCGAGAAAATCACGTTCATGGTGGCCGATGTCTCGATCGCGACCAACGAAACGTTCAAGGACATCGCGGTGCGGCGCGGCGGCATGGATCCGAACCGCGTGTTCGTCGTGCGTTCGATTCCCGATGTGTCGCGTTTCCGGCGCATGGAGCCGCTGCCGGAATTGAGGAAGGGCCGCAAGGCGCTCGTTGGCTACGTCGGCATCATGGGTGCGCAGGATGGAGTCGACCTGCTGGTCGAAGCGATGGAGGAACTGGTGGTCGCCAAGGGCCGGCGAGACGTGCAATGCGCGATTGTCGGCTCGGGCACGGAGCTGGCGCGTCTGCAGGTCATGGCTGAGGCGAAGGGGCTCGCCGATTTCATCACCTTTACCGGCTTCCTGTCGGGCGACGAACTGATGCGGACGCTGTCGACGTTCGATGTCGGCGTGATCCCCGATCCGAAGAACACCTACAACGACAAGATTTCAATGAACAAGGTGTTCGAGTACATGAGCCTTGGCATTCCCTTTGTCGGCTTCGATCTGATCGAGGGCCGCAAGATGGCCGGGGATGCCGCGCTCTATGCGCTAAACAACGACCCTTTGGAACTGGCAGACCGGCTGGAGCGGCTGGTCGACAATGCCAAGCTGCGCGAAGCCCTGGCCGAAGAGGGCCGCCTGCGCGCCAAGTCACTTCTCAGATGGGACGAGGAATGCGGGCGACTTCTGCAGGCCTTCGATGTGGCTCTGGCCGGTACAACACCCGTGCGGGTTCGTGTGCCGCAGACCGATGCGCTTCCCGAGGTTTCGTGAAGGGTATAGCTGGAATCGATGAAACGAAGTTCAGGCCGGGGCGTTGGCGTCCCGGCCTTTGGCTTTTGCGCCGGCCGAAAGCAGTGCGCGCCAGGAGTGCCGCTCGAACATGATTTGACGCGATGAGGGCATGGCGAGAAGGCCGGCCGCGAGGACGAACATGGTTGCCATAACGGCGACGAGAAGCCGTCCGGGCTCCATGCCTTCGAGACTGATGGCGATAAGGGAGCCGCAGGTTGCGGCGCCCAGCAGCATCGCCATGCAGGTTGCCGACAGCGGCCATCCGACGCTCGCATGTCTCGACGTGCGGGCGACGATGTAGACGAGCGAGAGGGCTTCGGCGGCGAGGCCGGCGGCGGCTGCTCCGAAAAGGCCGAAGCCTAGGTGGACGGCGAGAATGGCCAACGGCAAGCCTGCAGCCCTGACGAGCCCCGCCCACAGCAGCGGCCGGGTGTCGCCCTTTGCCATAAGGGCCATGCCGGGGACCGACTGAAGCATGCGCATCGCCCACATGCCGGCGAGGCAGGCCACTATGGCGCCCAGCCCAAGATAATTCTGTCCGAACACGATCGGGAGCAGGCTGTCGCCGGCGGCGACGAAAAATGCCAGATAGGTCGTCGCCAGGATGGCGATCAGTTCGAACATGATCCTGTAGCGCTGCCGGAACTGCAACGGGTGCGCGCGCACCTCGCTGAGAAGCGGCAGCATGAGGGCGTTGCCGACGCGGGCGGCGACTAGGCCCGGTACCATGGTGATCATGAACGCCGTCGTGTAGGCGGCGAGGTCCTCGATGCCAAGCAGCCCGCCGACAATCATCCGGTCGCCCTGGTAGACGGCAACGAGCGGGAAGGCCGAAAGCCAGATCGGCCAGCCGAACCGGACGAGGCGGCGAAGGTCGCCGGCATCGAGTGCCACCCGATAGGGACGCTCGCTCATTGTGTGAGAGACCACGAGTGCGATCGCTGCCTGCAACAGGGCGAGCCAGACGACAACGGAATAATCCGGGGTGATGAAGAGCGCGGGAATGGCCAGCAGCAAGGCGGCAAGCTGCGGCAGCAGTTCGATCATGACCTGCGGTCGGTTGCGCAGGCTGCGCTGATAACGGCGGGCGTCGAGATGGATGAACCCCTTGATCACGGGGGCAAGCGAGATGAGCTCGAAGGCCCAGGTTGCTTCAGGGATGCCGAAGAAGGACGTGGTCGGTGCTGCGGCAAGCAGCAGGAGCACGCTCGTTGCGGCGCCGCGGGCGATCAGCGTGACGTGGGCGGTCGCCTGCAGTCTCGGCTCGTCGCCGTCGGGGGCCTGGATGAGGAGGCGGTCGGCGCCGATGTCGCTGAGCGTGTCGACGAGCTGCAGCATCAGCGTAATGGCGGCGGCGATGCCGAAGTCTCCTTGCGACAGCCAATGGCCGAGCAATGCATTGCGCAGGAAGGAGCAGCCCTGGGCACCGGCGAAGCCGGCCATCAGGAGCGCGCCCTGGCCGCCGATGCGGGAGATGGCGCGGCGCGCCGGGGAGGATGGAACGGACCGTGTGCTCATCATGGCTCACGCGGCCTCGTCGTTGCCGGGGCCGGCTGTGGGGCGTACCGGGGTGAGGGTGGCGGGTTGCGAGCCGCGAGCCTCGCGGGTGTCGGCTTCGCCACCCGTCCAACCGCTGGCGCCGGGGAGACGGCGGCTGAGCTTGCGCACCGGTTCTTCCAGAAGCTGGCCGACGAGCTGTCGCAAGGGTTCGCCGTCGAGGCGCAGCAGTGCGCAGGTCGTCTGGATCCACCTGGGGCGCAATGCCTTCGACCACTTGGCGCGGAACTCTTCCTTGCGCGCTTCGAAGTCGCGGCTGCGGGCGTTGCCCGGCGAAAGGTGCTCGATGTGGAAATCTATGACGTAGGCGTTCCAGCCGAGCATGTCGGCGACGAGGCATAGATCGGTCGCGTAGAAGTGAAAACCGGCGAGGTTGCGGGAGAATGAAAGATTGGCGGAGCGACGCACCACGATAAAATTTTCATCGAGGCTCACAACCCGTGCCGGGAAGTCGCCAACGCGCTGGTCGCGGCCGTGGGGATCGGAAATACGCACCGACAGCCGTCCGGGAGCCAGGCCGCCGGCATTTCCGGCGACGGCCCAATCGGGGTCCCGTCCATCGAGTTCGGCGAGGCGGGCGTCGAGTTCTCTGCGGCTGTCGCCGCCGGGGATCAGGCGGATGTCTTGATGGCACAAGATGACGTGGCGGCCGCGTGCGGCGCGAAGCGCCTGGTTCAACCCGGTATAGGCGCAGGTCTGCTCGAAGCCCGTGTTGTCGACGAAGAGATATTCGCAATCGAGCGGGGCGAAGCCGCCGGCGGCGAAGGACGCACGCATGGCTTCATACTGGCCGGGGTCGGTGACGAGCGTGGCTATCGTATAAGCCAACTGTCCGCCCGCGCCATCGCTCAGGGAGCGCGCGGGGACAGCGGCCGGCATATCGCTTGACGATGCCATGGGCTGCGTCCTTCTCGATGGGTCCATGCCTCGCGTACGCGGAGGCGACCTGATTGATGGGTGACGCGATACCTTCGTTCACTAACAGCGGAGCCAAACCTGCCCCGGATTCAGATGCTGTTCTTCTGCAAACTGCGCTTCAAGCGCCGGCGGAATGAGGAACAGCGTGGGGCTCGCCGATCACTGGTCCTTTCGCACGCATCGGATAGCCTCCCGACCACTGCCCGCGGGCGGTCCAGATTTCCGCCCAGGCCGCCATCGATTCGCGGTAATGGTCGGTGCCCGCCAGCGCGTAGCCCAGACGGTACGCCAGCCAACGCGAGACCGGCCAGGCGGCGAGCAGTAGGTGGGCCAAGAAGCGCGAGGCGCCGGAAAAATGGCGTTCGATCAGGGTGGCCTTGGCGGCAAGCAGCCTGATCATTTTGCCAGTACGCGCGCGTTCGGAGGCGCCGCCCAGGTGCACGATCGTCGCTTCCGGCGTGATCATGGGGCGGGCACCGCCGGCGCGGGCGCGCAGGCACAGGTCGGCTTCCTCGCCATACATGAAGAACAAAGGTGAAAAACCGCCGAGTCCTTGCCAGTCCTGCCGACGAATGAGGAAAAAGCAACCCGAGACGATGTCGACGGAGCGGACGCGGTCGCGCTGCCAGTCGCCGTAGGCCTCGCCGTTGAGGATTTCGCTGCTCTTGAAAATGCCGGTCAGGCCGCTGGCCCGGCAGAACAGGTTCCACATCGTGATGCGGCCCCAGCACGAGGATGGGTTGAGGCGGCCATCGGCGTAGAGCGTGCGCCCGCCCCAGATCTTCGCCAGCGGCTCGCGCCGGGCAAAATCGACGAGGCGGTCGATGGCAGAATCCAAGACGAGCGTGTCCGGGTTGAGCAGCAACAGGTATTCACCTCTGGCCGCGACGGACGCGCGGTTGTTGGCGGCGGCGAAACCGATGTTTTCGGAAATAGCGAACAGGCGTACCTGCGGGAATTCGGCGGCGATGGCATCGGCTGATCCATCGCTCGAAGCGTTGTCGACGACGATGATCTCGTAGCGGGTGTGGCGCGTTTCGCGGACCACCGAATGCAGGGCGGCGAGCGTCAACTCGCGCGTGTTGTAGCTCACGACGAGGATCGACAGTTCGATTCGATCTGCAACTCGGTTGGCAGCGTGCATGCGGGTCCGGCCTGCTGGCGGGGAACGGTTCAGCTGCGAATCTTACGCCTGCGTAGCTAACCTAGCGTTAAGGTCGGTTCGCGGAGCAATAGCCTTAAGCGGTGGTTAACGGCCGCGCGCTTACCTTGCCCGGGGATTCGATTCATCACCGGCAGGTCGGAACATGGCAGACGGCAGCGCTCATCATCGCAACGGATTCGACGGAATCATCTGCATCGGCGGGGAGGACTGGTGGTACCACAACCGCGGCCACTTCGATTTCCAGATCATGCGGCGGCTGGCCAAACGATATCCCGTGCTGTTCGTCAATTCGCTGGGCGTGCGGATGCCGGGGCTGTCCGACAAGCGGGTGTTCGCGCAGCGCATCGGGCGCAAGCTGAAGAGCCTTTCGCGGGGGCTCGTCGAAGCGGAGCCCGGATTCTTCGTGTTCTCGCCCGTGACGGCGCCGGGCAAGCTTGCCGAGCACATGACGTCCTGGGCGCTGGGGCCGCAGATCCGGCTTGCCGCGCAACGGATCGGTATCGGCAACCCGATCCTGTGGGTGCATTGCCCGGCCGGGGCAAGGCTTACCGAAGCGATTCCATCGGCGGCAGTTGTGATGCAGCGTACCGATCGCTTCGAAGCGTTTCCCGAGGCCGATCGGAATGTTGTCGGGGCGCAGATCGCGCATCTCAAAGCGCGCGCTGATCTCGTCGTCTACGCTGCGCAGAACCTAATGGAAGAAGATCGCGGGCAAGTTGCCCGGCAACTGCTGGTGACGCATGGCGTCGACTTTGACCGGTTCGCTTCGGCAGGGGATGCCGGAAGCAGGTGCGAGCCGGCCGATGTTGCCGATCTCGCGCGGCCGCGGGTCGGCTTCATCGGCGGTGTCGACCGGCACACGTTCGATCCTGAGCTTTATCTCAAGGTAGTCGCCGAACTCAAAGACATGGCGTTTGTCGTCGTCGGGGGCTGTTCGCTGCCGGACGACTGGTGTCCATTCCCGCATGTCCGGTTCGTCGGCCGCAAGCCGTACGATGAAGTTGCCAGCTACATGGCGGCGATGGATGTTCTCATCATGCCTTGGAATTCCAGCGACTGGATCAATGGGTGCAATCCGATCAAGCTGAAGGAATACATCGCAGTCGGGCGGCCGGTTGTGACGACCCCCTTTCCAGCGATCGAAGGGTGGCGTGACTTAGTGGCTGTCGCCGACGGACCTGATGCCTTTGCCGATGCGATCCGGTGTGCGGTCGGCGCGCGCTTCGATGCGGCGCCGGGCCGTCAAAGGGTTCGTGCGGAAAGTTGGGATGCAAAAACCGATCTCGTGGCCGATGGTCTGATCGGTCTCGGGTCGGCCGGTCATCGCGCGGTCGCTTGAAGCCATTTGGCCAAACACCATTGCCCCGGATTGCCTAAGCCCAAGCCTCTTCCGGGATCGGATGGCGGGGGCGGCGGGGTGCGTGCTTGATGCGGGTGCGCGCTGGTCGCGATGCTGGTCGTGATCGCCTGGCCTTGGAGCGGGCCGGATCGGCGAGGACGCCGCCGAGCCCGAGGAAGAAGAAGAAATAGGCATAGAGCACGTTCCAGAAGTGGACGGTTGCGCCGATGAGGCAGAGGGCGATCAGTGAGATGAGCCAGCCGCGCAGAATTCTGTGGGTCTGCCTGTCGGGGGTACTCAGTCCCTTCGACACGGCGGCGGCAACCAGCATGGCGATGGCGAGTGTGAGGAGGAGAAACGCAGGGATGCCCTCGCGCATGGCGACAACGAGCCAGAACGCGTCGACGGTGTCGGACACCATCCACCAGGGGCGCTCCCAGTCGGCGAGGCCGATGCCGGTCCACGGATTGGCCCAGACGTTCTCCAGGCCGTGAATCCAGATCTGCATGCGGTAATAGCCGGTCCATGAATCGAGGGTCAGGCCGGTTGCGATGAGGCCGATGGGGCCGCGATCGGAAACGAGCGAGACACCGACATAGAGGCCCGCGATCAATGCGAATGTCATCAGCGCCCGCGAGCGAATGCCGCGGGTGAGCCGGTCCCAGGCCATCATCGCGAACTGTAGCGCAAGGCAAAGCATCGGAGCCGAGGAGAGGCCAAGGAACGTCGCGCCGCCGATGATGGTCGCCCGGCCATAGCGGCGGTTCTGTCGGCGCTCGGCATAGAGCAATAGCGTCAGCAGCCCGGCACAGAAAGTGCCGTAGTGGATCGGGTGGTCGAAGGTGGCGTAGGCGCGGGTGAGGCCGAGGCGCGTCTCGACGGCGACCGGATGCTCGTAGCCGGTCAGCGCGCGCAGGAGATCGTGGGCAAAGTTCTGACCGAGCAGCGTTTCCGGCAACGCGATCAATGCGGCCGTCGCAATCGCCAGGAGCATGACCTTGAGGCTGGCCATGAGCGATTGGTGATCGCGGACGTAGGCGCGTGCCACCAGGTAGGCGCCAAGGCTCTCAAGCGCCAGCGAGCCGCCATAGACGAGGCCGTCGGGTGTGCCGGCGTGGCTTGTGAAGACCGCGACCGTCCAGATGTTGAAGGCGACGAAGACGAGATCGAAACCCTGCAGGCGGACATGGCGCGAGAACAGCAGGCGGTAAAGCGCAATCGGAAACAGGACGATGAGGGCGATGCGATGCGGCGGCAGGCGCAAACCGCCAAGAAACAGCGACAGCTCCGTCGGGCACAGGAAGCTTGCGATGACGAGGGTCACCGGCAAGGGGGCTATCATGAGGGCGCGCAACATCGGGCTACCGTTCTTCGCGCGCGGCCAATTGCGGTTCTGGCCGGCGCATCGTGTTCTTCTCCGGATCGTGGCCGTGGTTCGGATTTCTCCGTCTTGACGCCTGTCGAGATCCGGATTTTCTTCCCGGATTCATTGTTTTAAGAGAGTCGGCCCGAGATCCGTAGTGGGAAACCGGGCCGGCCCGAAGTCGCGTGGCGAGGCAATCGCGCATTCGTACTCAGTGAGCGTTGCGGCCAACCGCGACGACCCAGAAGGTGCGGGCCAGGATCTTGAGGTCCTGCCAAAGCGACCAGCTGGAAATGTATTCCATGTCGCAGGCAAGCCGTCGCTGGAGTTTCTCGGCGGTGTCGGTCGGGCCGCGCAATCCGCGAACCTGGGCCAGCCCGGTGATGCCCGGCTTGACCTGATGGCGGTTGGCGTAACGTTCGAGCTTGCCGCCGAATTCGTCGTCGTGGCTGACGGCATGGGGGCGCGGGCCGACGAGGCTCATCTCGCCCTTGAGGACGTTGATCAACTGGGGCAGTTCATCGAAGCTGAGGCGACGCAGCACGGCGCCGACAAGGGTGACGCGCGGGTCGTTCTCGACCACCTGGCGGACGTCGTCGCCGTCTTCCATGACCGACATCGTGCGGAACTTGAAGACCTCGAATTCCTGCTTGTTGAGCCCGCGGCGACGCTGGCGGAAGATCACAGGACCTTTCGTTTCAGCCTTGATGGCGAGCGCGATCAGCGGAAACAGCGGTGCGGCGAGGAGAAGGAAGATCGAGCCCAGTACGATGTCTTCGATGCGCTTGACGATCGGGGCCCAGTCGGCCAGCGCCTTCTGCTTGACGTCGAGCATGCCGACGGGACCGAGGTTTGACACCTTGTGAGCGTTCGAGTGCTCGATGAGGTCGGAAGCGATGTGGGTGACGATGTGGACGCTGACAGGAAGCCGCTCCAGTTTTGCGGCGATCATGGCCATGCGTCCTTCGGCGACCTGCGGCAGGGCAATGATGATCTGGTCGATCTGTTCATTGCGGCTGGCCTCGATGAGGTCGTCCAGCCGACCGGCAACGACGAGGCCTTCAGGATTGATGCGGTCCTCGCCCATACGGTCGTCATAGACGCCGGAGAAATGGATGCCGTGACTGGCGCTTGTCAGGTAGTCGTGGACACGGCGGGCGATCTGGCCGGCGCCGTAGACGGCGATGCGCTGATCGAAGCGGCCGGCCGCAGTCATCTTGCGCAGGACGACGCGGGCAATGCCGCGGTTGGCGAGAAGAAGGGTGTAGCTTGCGGACGCCCATGCCGCATACCAGACCCAGAGATGCGCTTCCTTGATGGCAAACGGCAAGCCGAGCCCGATGACGGCGAAGAGCGCGATGAGGAGGGCGGCCAGCAGCCGGCCGGGGCTTTCTGGAAAGTCGCTCAGCTGGCGCTGATCATACATGCCCCAGCTGCGCAGAAGGAAAAAGGCGACGAGGGCTGCGGCAATGCTCGACTGCAGCGTCAATATCCAGTTTGGATCGAGGCCGCCGAAGTTGGCGTAGATCGCAACCGGCAGGAACGCACCGATGATAATCGCGGTGGCATCGAGCAGGGCGACGACATCGACGGCGACGCGGCGCGACCAGGATTGGCGTGGTGCCAATTGGCGTCGTGGAGATTGTTCTGCCGGGGCGGCACCGGGTGCCAGTTTGTGCTCGTTCGTCAGTGCGGGGCTTAGCGACATTTGATACCTTACGCGCGTGGCTGAAACAGCTCTGCTTACAGTGATGCTGATTTCAACCTAAATCCCTAAATATAGACTGAAAGTCACTGAACTAATTGATTAAAATTGTACGCGCCGCGTCCAGATCCGGGGCAGTTCCAGCAATCGGGGAACCAGCGTTGGACTAGTGAGGCGTCGCGCCTTAGTTGACCAATGGTGCGGCGAGGTTTGAGTCAACTAAGGCGCGATAAACGCCTCGCTAAGCCATTGATGTTGCTAGTGGCCCTGATGTCGCGCCAAAATCGGACGAGGTTGCGGCTATGA